>DATEZO010000230.1:0-6640 GCA_035255485.1 Burkholderiaceae bacterium | reverse complement strand
ACGTTATATTCCATCGACTGTTGTCGCGCCCAAAGGGTAGTGCGTACAGAGAAGGAGCTTCTATCGATGGCCGTAGTATGAATTTTGAAATTAGGGAGAACGATGTACCAGCTCTACTACTATCCGAGCAATGCCAATCTTGCGCCGCACATGCTATTGGAGGAACTGGGCGTCGATTACGAATTGGTGTTGGTTGACCGTGACCGCGATGCGCACAAGAGCCCTGAATACCTGAAGCTCAATCCGACCGGACGCATTCCGGTTCTGGTCGACGGTGACTTCGTGCTGTACGAAACGGCGGCGATTTGCCTGCACTTGGTGGATCGTCACTCCCGGAACGGCCTTGCGCCGCCGGTTGGGACTGCCGCGCGTGCCGAGTTCTACCAATGGTTGATCTACCTGACCAATACTTTGCAGGCTGAGCTTATTACCTACTATTACCCGGAACGTCTGGCCAATGACGATACCGGCGCCGAAATGGTCAAGAGGCACGCAGAGGCCCGTGTTGGGACGATGCTTGATCTAATCGAGGCTAAGCTGGCCGATAATGTATCGAGTAAGCGCGGCGCTTATCTGCTTGGCGAGAATTACACGGCAGTTGATCCCTACTTGTTGATGCTGGCGCGTTGGACCCGCAATTTTGCCCACCCTGCCCGCGCCCGCCGTTATCTTGGGCAGTATCTGGATCAAATTGCTTCACGTCCTGCGGTACAGCGCGCATTTGCGGCGGAAGGCATTGTTGCACCGTTGTTTTGATCAGGTGGCGACCATTCTTGTTAACTGGATTGGATGACCGTTGGATATAACTTGAAATTCGAAACGGAGCGGCCAATAAGGAGCGAATATGCTCAATAAAAATTCAACCATTGGCCGTATCGCATGCAGTTTGACGGCTGCTCGCTCAATAAGACGTTAAAAAAATTCTGACGACACGGCTTCAACGAAAATATTGGGAAATAGTTGCATTGCCCGGTTGCTTGCTCATTGTCGTCAGCATTTTTCAAGATAACGCATTTATAGCAAGAGCTGCTTTCATTCATGTAGTGGCGTATTTTATTTTTCATTGGGAGACAATTCGGGCACTTGAATCAGTAGGCCCAAATATCATTGAGATATTTAGGGAATGCAAAGCAATGAAATACTGGGCTCTGATCTGCGTAATTCCTGAAATCGTGGCGGCTTACTTTTTCCTCTTTTCCGGGAGAGATCTGGGTGTTTATCCGCCTGGCGTTGGACCAGGGACAACCGCTGGGCAAGAAGTGTTTCCTGGATGCGATTGAAAAAATCACCGGTCAGCGGCGCGAGGCCAAGCCGCGCGGCAGGCCAGGGGAAGAAGAAAGGCCGGGCGGCAGAGGGACTGCCGATTACGGATCGAATGTTGATTTTCAATTAAACAAAATTGATCGAGCTTGACCCCTTTTGCAACTCAGGACCTTTACCGGCGCATTCATGTCCATCAATCAGGAAATACCAAATTCCCAATTCCTGTCGGTCCAGGCAGAGTTGCAGGCGCTTTTTCATGACATATTCAATGCTGCGTCGTAGCGTGCAAATCGGTGATGTTTGCTTGCAACATCATGCCAAGCTGCGTGTCAACTTCATCTGGACTTCGCCTGGATTATCACGGGAATGTCTTTTCCAAACTGGTGCGATACGCTATCGTTTTCTTGCGGAAAATATTCGCATACCTCGTCTCCGCCGTAAAAGGGCTGAACATGACCGCTACGCAACCCATCCGCATTGCCCAGACCGGGGAAACCGATGCCCGCCTGGCGGCACAAGCCTTCCATGCAGCGGTCGCGCAAGCGGATATGGCGCTGGTCATTTTCTTTTGCTCCAGTGACTACGATCTCGGCGTGCTCGGTGCTGAAATGCATCGCCTGTTCGGCGGCACACCGGTTATCGGCTGTACCGGGGCCGGCGAATTCGGCCCGATCGGTTACTGCGAGCACGGCATATCGGGCGCAAGCTTCGCAAGCGGCGCGTTCACTGTGGTTACGCAAGTGCTCGATCAACTGCAGGGCTTCGAGATCGCCAGAGGACAAGCCTGGGCGCAAGGGATGTTGCGCAAGCTGCAGGAAAAAGCACCGGACGCCGACGCGCACAACAGCTTTGCCTTCCTGCTGATCGATGGCCTGTCGGTGCGCGAAGAGACGGTTGCGCGCAGCTTCCAGCATACGCTCGGCAAGCTCCCCATGTTCGGCGGCTCGGCTGGCGACGGCCTGCGCTTCCAGCGCACGCATGTCTATCACGACGGACAATTCCAAACCGACGCCGTAGTGCTGGCGCTGGTCACGACATCCTTGCCTTACAAGCTGTTCAAGACCCAGCACTTCGTCGCGACCGAGGAACGAGTGGTGGTAACGCAAGCCGATGCGGACAAGCGCATCGTCCGGGAAATCAACGGACGGCCCGCGGCGCAGGAATACGCGCGCCTGCTCGGCATCGACGTCGCCGACCTCGGACCGACCTGCTTTGCCACCTCGCCACTGGTGGTGCTGATCGACGGTGCCAACTACGTGCGCGCCATCCAGAAACAGAATCCGGACCACAGCCTGACCTTCTACTGCGCAATCGAGGAGGGTCTGGTGCTGCGAATGGCCAAAGGCGTGGATATGCTGGCCAACATGGAGCAGGCATTCGCCGCAATCCGCGCGGACCTCGGTCAGCCGCAACTGGTGCTGGGCTGCGACTGCGTGCTGCGCAGCCTAGAATTGACGCAAGCGGGAAATAAAGAGCGCGCCGCGCAGATTTTCCGCGACAACAATGCGATCGGCTTTGCGACCTATGGCGAACAGTTCGGCGGCGTGCACGTCAACCAGACGCTGGCCGGCATTGCCATCGCCGGCGCAGGAGAGAACCAGGATGCCTGACGCATTCCAACCCGCCGGCACTCCCGAGCAGGATCCGGCCGCCGAGGTTGCACGCCTGAACAAGATCGTCCAGGCCCTGATGAACCGCGTCGAACGCAGCAGCGACCTGCAGAACTCGGACTTCGGCCTGTTCCAGGCCACCATCCTGCTTGAAGAACAGGTGCGCCGCCGCACCGAGGAGCTGGAAGTGGCGCTGCACGAAAACGAAAAGGTCAATCGCGCATTGCAGTATGCCCAAGCCGAAGTCCTGCGACGCAATGCGGAACTGATCCAACTCAACCACAAGCTTTCGCATGCACATGAACAACTGATCCAGTCTGAAAAGCTGGCGTCGATCGGCTTGCTCGCCGCCGGTGTCGCGCATGAAATCAACAACCCGATCGGCTTCGTTTTTTCCAACTTCAATTCATTGACCGGCTACCTGAGCGGCCTGTTCGAGATCCTCGGCGCTTACGAAAAGGCCGAGCCGCGCATCGCCGCGCAGGACGTCATGACCAGCATCCGGGCCCTGAAGGAGCGGCTGGATTTCGACTTCCTGAGGGAAGATGTGGGTGCGCTCATGCAGGAATCGCAGGAAGGCATCACACGAGTACGCAAGATCGTGCAGGATCTGAAGGAGTTTTCCCACGTCGACAGCCAGCAGGAGTGGACACACATGGACCTGCACAAGGGCATCGACTCGACGCTCAACATCATCAGCAACGAGATCAAGTACAAGGCCGACGTCATCAAGGAATACGGTCGGATTCCGGAAATCGAATGTCTGTCGTCGCAGGTCAACCAGGTGATCATGAACGTGCTGGTCAATGCCGCGCATGCGATCGACGGCGAGCGCGGCAGGATCACGATACGTACCGGCGGCACTGACGACGCGGTGTGGATGGAGGTCGAGGATACGGGCTGCGGAATCCCGAAAGAAAACCTGTCGCGCATCTTCGACCCGTTCTACACCACGAAACCAGTGGGCAAAGGGACCGGGTTGGGATTGTCGCTGTCTTACGGCATCATCCAGGCGCATGGCGGGCGGATCGATGTGCGCAGCGGGGTGGGGACGGGCACGACGTTCCGAATCACACTACCGGTGCGGCGGGCGGTGCCCGATGGGGATTGAATGAGTCTGAGTAGATACATCCCTGCGCGACGTATACCGACAGGGAAAACTGAGACCGTACGCGAAACGCTCCCTACGCTTATGGCGAGCGGCTAGTATAAAAGGCGTCAGGCTCGATTAATTTGCTTTTTACGGCATGATCATTTGCCTGTACTTCTATGATGACGAGCGACACAAATTGTCTCGCATCCATGCGAAATACCAAGGCCAGGAGGCGTCGTTCTCCCTACGCGAAGGAGCGATCTTGCGCGGAGATATTCCCGTGGCAAAGGCACGACTGGTCCAAGCATGGATCGAAATTCATCGCGAATCGCTGTTGGCGGATTGGGAACGGGCGGCCAATGGTCAGACGCCATTTCCCATTGATCGATTACGGTAGGTATCATTATGGAAGCGGTCATCCGTGTGGTTCCTCGGGACGATTTTTCTCTGGAACTCTGGTTCAATACCGGGGGTCATCGCCTGTTTGATACGCGCCCCTATCTGAATCGGGGGGTATTTATGCGCTTGCAGGACGTTTCGTTATTCAAGCAAGCGTTTGTCGCGCTAGACACAGTGTGCACAGTGTGTTGGCCGGGCATCTTTCAGATTCGCGTCTATCCAGCCGCAGCCGCGGAGGCGTGCATGGCACTCATGTGCGCTACCTCGATCCGGTTTTTCCCCGCTTTCTTGGCTGCATACAGCGCCTTGTCCGCGCTGGCAATCAGGTTTGCGGCATGTTCATTGTCACCTTGAGAGGTCGCAATGCCGATGCTGACCGTATACGCTGGAATGTCGCCGGACGACGCCGGCCCGGCAGCGTCGCGCAAGCGCTCGGCAATCGCATACGCTTCTTCCTGCGAGGTCCGGGGCAGTAACACGATAAACTCTTCGCCGCCATAGCGCCCAATGACATCGTAGCTGCGCAATACCCGTTGCGCCTTTTGGGAATAATCGGCGATAACCCGGTCACCCACCAGATGGCCGAGCCGATCGTTAATTTCCTTGAAATTATCAAGATCCACCATCAGTAAGGAAATCGAACGATCATGCCGGCAAGACTGGATTATTTCCCTATCCAGCATATCGAAGAAGGCGCTGCGCCGGTACGCGCCGGTCAGGTCGTCGTGGGATGCGGCATATTCCAGCCGCATCTGCAGCCGGCAGTTAACCATGAGCATGAAGCCCAGGCTCAAGGCGACGATGGAAAAACAGAATGACGCCAGGTAGACGTGCTGCAGAACGGAGACATCCGTTATCGGATCCAGGGCCGCGTTTTGGACAAGTGCAGCGGCGCAGCGGATGAATGAAATGGCGGCGGTAAAAAGGAAGACGATTTGCGTGAACCACTCCGCGAAGCTCTTCTGCCGCATGCGATGAATGAGCACGGCGGCCGCTGCAAACAGGCTGGAATTGACGATGCTGATCAGGATGACCCGTAACCGGTAGCTGTCATCGATAAAGGTCGGCCAAGCCAACATCAAGGCCACGCCCGCCAGAACGATAACGAGGTTTACACGCGGCTTTAACTGGGCTGCGAAATCGCGCAGGCTGCTATACATCATCATAATGCCGCTTACCAGGAGCACATTGGCCAGGTAACTGGAAAACAGCAGCGGGACAGTGCCTCTCAAGGCAAACAGCAAGGCCGCCGCCGTCATGGTGAGGCAGGCCCAGCCCCAAGGGGCCAATCCCCTGATATCCTTGGGAAAGCTACGGTGCAGAACAAAAAAAATGAATGCGCACAGTATGCCGAGTGCTGCCGAAATAATAATGAAAGAGCGCGGATCAAATCCCAACACGTTAATATATTCCTCTGTGTCTTGATCAACTGCGACGCGTAGTCTTCACCCTCGTGTGGCATCTTATGTGTGTACGAGACAGATACGAGTCAGGAAGGCACGGCAGTCAATCGTTATTGCATGATATCAACAAACCAGGTGCGCCGCCATCTAGCGATTGCCAAGACACTAGCGTAGTGCTTCGTTTTTCTTTGAACCAAAGCGGCGGTTGGCGCGAATGACTTTCTGCAGGATGTCATTGACCTTTGCCGTTGAGGCCATGGGCTTTCCACACCTTGTGGATCGTCGTGTCGGATATGCCCATTTCCGCCGCGAGCGTGCGCGTGCTCCAGTGCGTCGCGCCTTGCGGTGTCGTCTGCGTGGTCAGACGCACAATCTCGGCAGCGTCGATCTGCCGTTTGCGACCTCACGCGACGTTCCAGTTCACTGCGCTGTTCACCGGTCAACTTGACCGTCCTGGCCTCGTTCATCATTCGCTCCGATCAAAGAATGATGTTCTGGCAACGCGCATGGAACACAGTTCAATGCTTTCAAAAGTACTACACTAGCAGCTACAGCTTAGGGAGTATGTTAAAAAATCTGCGATATACCAAGGTAAATAGAGGCGATGAAAAAATACACCCATGGAGTACAGCAACCCGCCATGCGCTTACGGCACTGCCGGCGCCATCGCCTCCATGTCGGACAGATCCGTCTCCCACCGCGCTGCATCGGCCGATGCCGCCAGCGCATCCAGCGGGCTTTGCACGCCACCTGCCATCTTCAGCACATGGGTATGGAGCATCGTCGTACTCACATCCGCATGACCCAGCAATTCCTGCACGGTGCGGATATCGCACCCGCGCTGCAACAGATGCGTCGCGAAGCTGTGCCGC
>DATEZO010000229.1:0-6096 GCA_035255485.1 Burkholderiaceae bacterium | reverse complement strand
TGCGCACGCATGCCAAACGCACCAGTGATGCGGGCAAGGGACCGGAGCGCAAGAGCAATCTAACCGACAACGACAGCGCCAAGATGGCCACCGCCAAAGGTGTGATCCAGGGCTATACAGGCGCGGCAGCAGTCGACAGTGCATGCCAGATTATTGTGGCGGCCCATGCGCACGGCTCTGGTTCGGAACAAAGCCTGCTATTGCCGATGATCGAACATGCGAGGCACTTCGCCAGTCAAGATACCATCATGACCGCCGACGCCGGCTACCATAGTGAAGCCAATCTAAAGCAGTTGCATGAGCAAGGTATCGCGGCCTTGATTGCCGACGGTCTGATGCGTCGGCGCGATGAACGGTTCCGGGAGCAGGCCAGGCACAAGGCCAAGCCCGATCCGCTGGCGAACAAGACGCCGGTGGTAAAGCCTTCGACCAGTGGCAAGTTCCGCCCATCCGACTTTCGCTACGATCCGATCACCCAGGACTGTGTCTGCCCAGCGGGCAGGACGCTCTACAGCAACGGGACCAACTGCACGGCCAATGGCAGACAGTACCGCAAGTTCACCGGGGCGAAGCAGGATTGCGTACCTTGTCAGTTGCGGCAGAAGTGCTTGCGCACGCCGGACAAGACGCCGGTGCGGCAAGTGGCGATCTTCCCAAAGAGTCAGGCCTCGCCGTTGCGATACACGGAAGCGATGAAGCAAAGGATCGATTCAGCGGAGGGTCGAAGGCTCTACGGGCGGCGCATTGCGACTGTTGAGCCAGTGTTTGGCAACCTGCGCTACAACAAGCGCCTGGACCGGTTCACGTTACGGGGCCAGCGCAAGGTCAATACGCAATGGAAGCTGTACTGCCTGGTGCATAACATCGAGAAGCTGGCCCATCACGGCTATGCGAACTAGGAAAGCGAAAGGGGCGGCATAGGCTTGCCAATTCGCGCCAGATTCTGGACACTACGGTGAATCTAATTAATATTACAAAACCCCAACGATGAATACGTATATCGGCATTGCCGCCATTTCTGAAATCGGGCTTTTTGCACAACCTCGTTAGGCCGGCCCCTCTTCCAACGCTATGACTGCCCACCTTATCCGTACATCACTGGGAACGCTGGCGATGTTTCTGTGCGCGCTCGTAGCCGGTGCGGTAGTTGCATTTGTACCCATCTGGCCGGGTCTGAGTGGAAGAGACTTTCGGGTACCCGGGGGAATCATGGCCGCTTTGATGTGCGCTGTCGCGATCGTATTGTACGGTCGGCTTCGGTGGCCGGCAATCGACCTATTGGCCAGCTTGGTGGGCGCAGAGGCCGTCGCTCTTTGCCTAATTGCGCTTTTTTCTGGCCTAACGGGATTTCAACTCTTTGATCCGTTCAATTTATGGTGGCTTGGGACCATCAGCCTATTCATTGTTCCCGCCTGGCTGGCAGGATTGTTCGTTAGCGGCTTTATGCGTAAGCACCACTCACACGAAGGGACATGAATGCTTTGCCTTACACCACTCAATAGCTCCTTAAGGAGCTTATCAATGCCATGCCTATGGACTAACAATCCGGCCAAGCGGACCTGCCAAACACCCGCCTTGGCCTTCCTGTCACGCCTCGCGCGGCAGTCCGCTTACCTCCCCCGTTATGCCTATTGAGACACCATGACGACTTACGAACGATCTCCTATCCTCGATTCCATCCTCGAAAGCTGGCGTACTCAACTTGGCGAGGACTTTACTGCATACAGAAACCATTGCTATCGCGTCCTAACCTTCTGCCTCGCGTTCTGTGGAGATAGTGGAGAAACCATGAGCAAGGTTTCAATCGCAGTGGCATTCCATGATCTGGGTATCTGGGTAAACAACACCTACGACTATCTCGAGCCATCCAAACAACTTGCCCGTGAGCATCTTGCCAAATCTCATCAAGCCGGATGGAGCGAAGAAATCGAAACCATGATTGAACAACATCACAAGCTTCGAAAATTCAAGGGCAATCCGAGCTGGCTGGTTGAACCATTCAGGAAAGCGGATTGGATCGATGTGTCGTGTGGGAAGCTAAAGTTCGGGTTGCCTTCCGCATTTGTAGCTGAGACATTGGCGAAATTTCCGAATTCAGGGTTTCATAAACGGCTTATAGCATTAGCCAGTCAGCGTCTAAAAACGCATCCCTTTAGCCCGTTGCCAATGTTGCGGCTATAGGCATAGCCTCTCTCCACCGGACCTGCGCGAAAAGCGGCGCAGGCCGGAGAATTAAAACGTAGCGCTCACAAAACTTCAGCCTCATTTCTAGCTAGCATGGAATACACAATCACGATCACCGACGTCGCCAACGAAGAAACTCGAAAATCTATCCTTGCACCGCTCGTTGCCTACAACGACAGCCAGGCCGGTCCAAGCCAGGGCCGCCCTCTCGTCATACAGGTGAAAGACAAGACGGAAGCAGTCATTGGCGGCCTATGGGGCTACACAAGCTATGGCTGGCTCTTCACGCAGCTACTTGTCGTACCAGCGAGCTTGCGAGGCCAGGGCATTGGAACCAAACTCATGCAGCTTGCCGAGAGTGAGTCCATAACCCGTGGTTGTCATAGTGCATGGCTCGATACCTTTGAATTCCAGGCGCGCGCATTCTATGAACGCATTGGCTACGTATGCTTTGGCGAGCTTCCCAACTATCCCGCCGGGTTCTCACGCTTCTTCATGAAGAAAGAGTTCACCGGGTTGGCGCAGTGAGCTCTAATCGGGTAGCCGGAGATCTCCAACCTTCAGCCCTCCACACCACCCGGCGTGCGGGTCTCGCACCGGGCGGTTCAATAACAGGCCGTACACGTTTCACCGTCCGATATGGCCCTGCGCTTTCATCCACGGATCCCGTATGCCGATCAGCCCTTGTGCCTTGAGCCTTCCTTCGCACAAGACCTCGCGGTCTTGCACTTGCCGTCGGCTAGCGCTTATCCTTGCTTCTTATGAAACAAGTTCGGTACTCCGGCAGGGGACTCGCGCCCCATCAGATCATGCCCATGAGCTTCGCTGTCGGCCTGCCGCTGACTTCCGTCGTTAAATCCTCAAGGAGGGACCATGTATCCATTACTGTCGGTTTTTGGCGTAGTTCTGGCTTCTGTAGCGGCTTTAGTCGTGTGTTTCTTTGGGTTTTCCTGGCTGGTCAAACTATTTGGTCAGGAGAAGGTAGAGGGCTATGTAAAGATGAGAACACAGGGTCCATTTGTGCCTACTCCTAAAAAAGAAAGCGAAGGCGACAAAATTCAGCATGGGTAGCACTGGATTTAACATGCAATTGAACCCGGACACGCGTGCGTGCCTGTTAATCAACCGTCAGACCACATGAACACCATCCCCACCAAGACCTGTACCCCGAAATCAAGCGCCATTGCCGCGTATCTGCCGGGCGCGTACTTCCATGATTCCTGGACCATAGCGGCCGAGGACCCGAGCCTGTCGGCGCTGGGGCAGTTCCTCAGGGCCCTCCTGGCGACACCGTCCTGGGTGAACCAGTTCATGACCATGCGCAACACTGTGGTTTCGGCACTCGGCCTGAAGAATCTCGGCACGCTTTCCCAAATCGACCAGGCCAAGGCGGCATCCGCATACCAACCCGGCGATCGGGTCGGCATCTTCACGCTGATCGTAAACACCACCGATGAGGTGCTGCTTGGAGACAAGGACAAGCACCTCGATGTCGTCCTGTCCGTGCATAAAGCCGTCGAGGAAAAAAGTGGGCAGATGCTTGTCACCGTGACCACGGTCGTTCATGTCCACAACTGGCTCGGCCGCCTCTACATGCTCCCCGTCACGCCAATGCACCGGATCATCGCTCCGACCGTGCTCAAGGCAGTTGGCCCGGCTCGACATGCGGCCTGACCCTGCGGATAGGAATGCCCCGCCAGATTCAGGAAACCGATCGATGGCAACGGCTTGAAGAGATAACCTGCAGACTACAAGAAGGCGTTTTTCACCCCGCCGAATCAGCCGTATTCGACGTATCGCCTGCGGTAGGCGGTTTGTTACAGCAGTTACATACTCGCCTATGTATTTTTAAATAGTCAATAAAGACGTGGGAGAATGCAGCATTTTTTTCCTATACTCCCGCAAATAACCATTTCTTGCGGGCAATGTGGCGCCTAATCAACGTGGGGCAGGCTGCGGTTGATGGCCGCGGAATGGATCTGCTCATCGCTTCAACCACAGTGCCATTCGCAATCGGCGGCCACCACCGGCGCACCATGTCATGTCATGCGGCGCGTGCAGATGACGACACCAGCGCATTGCGGTTGAGCTGGCGGATGTCGGTCACACCCTGCAGCGCCATGGCGACTTCCAGTTCCTGGCGCAAATTGGCCAGCATGGCGGCGACGCCGGCGTTGCCGCCGGCTGCCAGCGCCCAGACCCAGGGCCGGCCGATCAGCGCTGCGCGCGCGCCCAGCGCCAGCGCCTTGGCGACATCCTGCCCGCTGCGCACGCCGCCATCCATCAGCACTTCCAGCCGGTCGCCGACCGCATCGACGATGGCCGGCAATGCGGAAATGGCCGATGGTGCGCTGTCGAGCTGGCGCCCGCCGTGGTTGGAAACGATCACGGCGCTGGCGCCGATATCGGCTGCGGCACGCGCATCGTCCGCTTCCAGAATGCCTTTGATGATGATCGGCCCCGACCAGTTTTTACGCACCCAGGCCAGATCCTGCCAGGTGACGGAAGGATCGAACTGCGCGGCGACCCAGGCCGAGAATTGGGCCAGATTGCGCGCCACCGGCACCGCGCCGGCAAGGTTGCCGAAAATCAGCGGCTTGCCGCCGAGTGCGACATCGCGGACCCAGCCGGTATGGCGTACCAGATCCCAGGTGCGCGCCATCTTGCCTGCCAATGACAAGCCGCCGCGCATGCCGTTGCGGATATCGCCGTAGCGCGTGCCCAGCACCGCCAGATCCACCGTGAACACCAGCGCGGAACAGGCGGCGGCCTGCGCGCGCTGCAGCAATTCGCGCACAAAGCCGCGGTCGCGCATCATGTACAGCTGAAACCAGAACGGCGCGCGCACCGCCTGCCGCACTTCCTCGATCGAACAAAGCGATACCGTGGACAGGCAGAACGGCACGCCCGCCTGCTCCGCCGCACGCGCCGCCTGGACTTCGCCGCGGCGTGCCATCAACCCGGCCAGTCCGACCGGCGCCAGCGCGACCGGCATCGACAGCGCTTGCCCCAATACCGTTGCGCCGGCATGCAGCCGCGATACATCGCGCATCACATGCTGGCGCAGGCGCAACGCCGACAGGTCGGCGCGATTGGCTGCCAGCGTGATCTCATCGCCACTGCCGCCGTCGATATAGTCGAACAATTGGCGCGGCAAGCGCCGTTGCGCCAGCAGGCGATAGTCGGAAACGGAAGCGGGAACAAGCATGGGAAGGCGCCCTATTCTTTATTGGTTATCAACGAAGCTCTGTCGTGGTTGGCTATTGAAGGTGCGATCGTCGTCTTGATGGACAGGCTTTATCAGGAAAAATGAAACACGGCCATCGCGCAGTGATCTGTTAACCATTTTTGTTGTGTCGTCCCCGCGAAGGCGGGGACCCAGTGTCGTTCGTCCTCACACCACTAGATTCCCGCCTTCGCGGGCATGACAGAGAGGAAGTTTCCATCTCGATGAAAAGATGTTTGCAAGTGCACAGACATTTTCAATAGAGAAGTGCGACATAACCTTAAATACGGGAGTATGTGGTAATTAGTTACGTTTTTTATTCGTAATTGGCTATCAACATAGGGAGTATATTCTTCCAGCGCTATACGCCGATATCAACAGCAACGACAACAAAGCCATTAACACCGCCGCCGACGCTCCTGTAGTGTGCACTGTCCCGGAAATTATTGCCACAGGGACATTATCGATTTTCCCCGCGCGCCTGTCATCAGGGGGGCCAATACGTAAAAATGATGCGCAGAAAGAGCCCGCAATCGCGCCGGTATCGGCGATTGCTGCGATAATTGCACGCTGCTGCAACCCGCTTTCTCACTCCTCGATTGCTCATCATGAACACCGGCATGCTGTACGCCGCCATGGCCTATACGCTGTGGGGCTTGTTCCCTCTGTATTTCAAGACGCTGCAA
>DATEZO010000228.1:0-14753 GCA_035255485.1 Burkholderiaceae bacterium | reverse complement strand
GTCGATGGACTTCATGCATGATCAACTGTCGGACGGCCGCAGCATTCGGTTGTTCAATGTAATCGATTACTTCAACCGCGAGGGCTTGGACATTGAAGTGGATTTCTCCCTTCCGTCCGAGCGCGTGATCCGCTCACTGGATCGCATCATCGAATGGCGAGGCAGGCCGGATCGGATACGTTGTGACAATGGCCCGGAATACGTCAGTGCAGCACTGATGACATGGGCAAATCGGCGCGGCATTCATATCGAGTTCATTCAGCCCGGCAAGCCGCAGCAGAATGCCTACATCGAGCGCTACAACCGGACGGTGCGTTACGACTGGCTGGCGCACTACCTGTTCGACAGCATCGAGCAAGTGCAGGAATTCGCAACCCGCTGGCTATGGACCTATAATCACGAGCGCCCCAACATGGCCATCGGCGGCATCACGCCGAAACAAAAATTGGCCTTGGCCGCTTAGTTTCTACTACCAGGCCGCTTCAACAATGGGGGGATTACCGTACAACTTCCATTGCGTATCGACCTTGCGCTGGCTGCGCCAGGTGAACCGGACCATGCACTTGTTGCCGCACAGGTTGCCAAACACCTGTTCGACCAGCGCGACGTGCCGGCCATACAGCGCGGCCTTTGGCGCATGACTTAGCAACTGACAGGAGCTCAGCATTTTGCACGGCTCTTAATGCAGAGGAAGAACCGTCACCATGGACTTCTTGCTATAACGCAATAATTTACTTCAGTTCAACTTGTTATAAGCTGCGAGACCTGATTTATCTGCAGCGGGCTGTCGTTAGCCATCCATAACCATGGGTTGTAAGCGCACATGGAGCATGAATTGCCGCGGAAAACACCCCGTACGGGGCCAGTATTAACAGTTACTGGGATGCCAAAACAAATTTGTTGCTTCCATCTTGCTCTTCGCGCATGGCCCGTCAATGCATGAATTTTCCAGTTCAATATTGCTTGCTTTTCTTGTCCTAGTCGCTAAGATAGTAATAGATTACTTACTTTTGAAAGCAAGCCATGGACGCTCCCGCAAAACATTTGCCGGCAGATGAACGGCGGGCTGTTACTGTTGAAGCCGTCGTTGCCTTGGCTGGATCGCAAAACCCAAGCGAAATCACGACTTCGGCGATTGCCAAGCACATGAACCTGACGCAAGGCGCCCTGTTCCGCCACTTCCCGACCAAGGAAGCCATCTGGCAGGCGGTCATGGAATGGGTGGCAGAGCACCTGTTGTCACGCCTGGACCGCGCCGCAGAGGACATCGAGTCTCCTCTTGCCGCCTTGAAGGCAATGTTCATGAGCCATGTCGAGTTCGTCATCGAATATCCGGGCGTTCCGCGCATGATGTTTGGGGAGCTGCAGTGCGCCGAATCCACTCCAGCCAAATGCATGGCGCAGACGCTGGTTAGCCACTATGCCGAGCGCATCCGCACCCGGATCGAACAAGGCAAGCACACGGGGCAAATCGCCGAAGAGGTCGACGCACAGGCCGCCGCTCTGTTATTCATCGGCACCATCCAGGGACTGGTCATGCAATCGATGATTTCGGGGGATATCCAGCGTATTCGCACCACCGCCCCTGGCGTCTTCGCAGTTTACCTGCGCGGCATCAGGAGCATGAAATGAAGCGCCGGCTGCTTTCCATTAACCGCAAGACCTTGGTCCTGGCGACCGCCCTGCTATCCGTACTGGGTCTTTTCGCCTACACGGCCCTGCGTTCCGGCCCTCTCGCGCCCGTGCCGGTTACGGTAACGACGATTGAGCAACGTGAGATCACGCCGGCCCTGTTCGGGATCGGGACGGTAGAGGCCCGCTACACGCACAAGATCGGGCCGACTTTTGCAGGACGCCTACAGCGTGTAGAGGTGCAGCCCGGCGATGCAGTCAAGGCAGGCCAGTTGCTGGGGGAAATGGACCCGGTCGATCTGGATGACAGGATCGGCGCACAGGAAGCCGCGCTCAAGCGCGCCGAAGCCAGTGTGCTCGCGGTTGAGGCGCAAATCCAGGAAATCGGTGTACGTAAGAATTTCGCTGACACGCAGGCCAAGCGCTACGAATTGTTGCTGACAAGCCATGCTATCAGTACGGAGGCAGTCGATGCCAAGCGACAGGAATCCCAGGTCGCGCAGGCGGCCTTGTCCGCGGCACGCGCCAATCTGGATGCCGCGCGCCAAGAATTGCTGCGGCTGCGCGCGGAGCGCGATGGCCTCCTGCGCCAGCGCGCCAACCTGCGCTTTCTGTCACCAGTCGATGGCATTGTCACCCGGCGTGATGTCGATCCCGGCACCACCGTGGTGGCAGGCCAGGCAGTCATCGAAGTGGTCGCCCCCGGCAACCTCTGGATCAACGCGCGCTTCGATCAGCAGCGCGCGCTGGGCCTGCAAGCAGGGTTGCCCGCGCAGATCGTTCTACGCTCCCTCGGTGGCAAACCGCTGGTCGGACGAATTTCACGCACCGAGCCGCACGCCGATACCATTACTGAAGAAGTCTTGGCGAAGGTCGAATTCCAGCCGTTACCGCAGGCATTACCGCCAATCGGCGAACTGGCCGAGATCACGGTCGCACTTACTCCAAGAAAGCCGATGCCGGTGGTGCCCAATGCGAGCGTACAGCGCGTTAACGGGCAGCTCGGCGTATGGATCATCGACAACGGCGATCTGCGCTTTGTAGCCATCAAAACAGGGGCCGCCGACCTCGAAGGCCGAGTGCAGGTCCTGGAGGGCCTCAAAGGCGGGGAGCGCGTGGTGGTCTACAGCCAGAAGCCGCTCGACGCCAGCAGCCACATCAAGGTGGTCGACCGCATCAAGGCCAAAGCATCATGATCAGCCTTGCCGGACGCGACATCCTGCATACCTGGAGCAAATTTGTCTTTACCGGCGTCGGGCTGGGGTTGCTGATCGGCGTCACGCTGACCATGGCTGGCGTCTATCGCGGCATGCTGGACGATGCCAAGGTATTGCTCGACAACAGTGGCGCTGATCTCTGGGTCGTGCAGCAGGATACGCTCGGACCCTATGCCGAATCGTCGAGTATTTATGACGACACGTACCGCAGTATTCTCGGCATGCCCGGCGTTGCGCGTGCGGCGAATGTCACTTACCTGACCATGCAGGTGCGCCAGACAGGCGGCGCCGGCTCGCGCGATGTGCGGGCGATGGTCGTCGGCGTGACGCCCGACGGCCCCGGCCATCCAGGTCAGCCGCGTCACCTGATCGACGGACGCCACCTGACCCATGGGCATTACGAGGCAGTCGCCGATATCGCCACCGGTTTCGCCCTGGGCGAGCGCATCCGTATCCGCCGCAGCGAGTACACGGTGGTGGGGCGCACGCGCCGCATGGTGTCCTCCGGCGGCGACCCGATGGTATTCATTCCACTCAAGGATGCGCAGCAAGCGCAGTTCCTCAAGGATAACGATGCGATCGTCCGTCAGCGCGCGCGCACTGCCGAGAACCCGCTGCTGAACCATCCGGGCGCACCCGGGCTGCTCGACGCCGTCATTGCCTCGCAAAGCACGAATCCCTACGTCAATGCCGTGCTGGTGCAAATCGAACCCGGCGTTACTGCCGAGGCGGTAGCCGAACCGATCCGTCGCTGGAAGCGGTTGACCGTCTACACCCGCGCACAAATGGAGGAAATCCTGATCGCCAAGCTCATTGCCACCTCGGCACGTCAGATCGGCATGTTCTTGGTGATTTTGGCGATCGTCAGTGCTGCGATTGTCGCTTTCATCATCTACACCCTCACGCTAGGCAAAATCCGCGAGATCGCGGTGTTAAAGCTGATCGGCACCAGGAACCGCACCATTGCCGCAATGATTTTGCAACAGGCCGTGGGGTTAGGCGTGATCGGGTTTGTGGTGGGCAAGATTTCTGCCACGTTCTGGGCCCCGATCTTCCCGAAATACGTGCTGCTGGAGCCCGGCGACGCCCTCCGTGGCTTCCTGGCGGTTGTGGTGATCTGCGTGCTTGCCAGCGTGCTGGCGATCCATGCGGCGCTCAAGGTCGATCCTGCGGAGGCCATCGGTGGATAGGCAAATCCCCGGACTCCCCGCACGCGGCATCCGTATCGAGGGGCTGCGCAAGCGTTATGGCGAAGGCGACACTGCCGTGGACGCGCTCAAGGGCGTCGACATGGCCGTCGCCCCCGGTGAAGTGGTGGGATTGATCGGCCCGTCAGGCTCCGGCAAGAGCACCCTGCTCAAGTGTCTCGGCGCCGTCATCGAGCCTAGCGCCGGACGCATGCTTCTAAATAACGAACCGATTTACGATGATGGCTGGAAGATCGGCGATTTGCGCGCCCTGCGACGCGACAAGATTGGATTCGTCTTCCAGGCGCCTTACCTGATCCCCTTCCTGGACGTCACCGACAATGTCGCCCTGCTGCCCATGCTTGCCGGACGGCCCAATGGCGAAGCGCGCAAGCGGGCGATGGAGCTGCTCGAGGCGTTGGACGTCGCGCACCGTGCCAAGGCCATGCCGTCCAGGCTGTCGGGCGGCGAGCAACAGCGCGTGGCCATTGCCCGCGCCCTGGTGAACCGGCCGCCGGTGATCCTGGCCGACGAGCCCACCGCGCCCCTGGACAGCGAGCGCGCGCTCGGCGTAATCCGCATCCTTAACCAGATGGCGCGGCAGTTCGACACCGCGATCATCGTGGTTACCCACGATGAAAAGATCATTCCTACCTTCAAGCGGATATATCATATCCGAGACGGCAGGACGGAAGAGGAAGCCGGCGAAGGCAAGATACTTGAGCAGCCTTCGGTACGAAATTAGCGTCAGCAAGACTGGGGCAGCGCCAAGCCGCTGAGTACGGGTCGTAGCATGGCGGCGTGCTAGCGCCGCAAGATGGTCCGCCGTCAATCGGAAGTCGAGTCGCCATGAAAGCATGTCAGGACGTCTACCCGGAGCATGTCGCCCAATGCGACGGTTGCGGGACGCGCAACGGGCACGGACATCACCTCAAGACATTCCGGACGGGTGAAGAGTCGGCCCCCTGTTATATCCCTGAACCGTTCCCTACGGCCATGCCTGCCTACATGTATGGTGGCCTGATTGTGTCGCTGGCCGGCTGCCGCAGCACCGGCGTCGGATCGACTGCGATGTATCGCGCCGAAGGCAGGGAAATGGATACCCTGCCCCCATTCCGTTTCGTCACCGGTTCACTGCAGGAGAAATACCGGAAGCCGACTCAGCTCGGCATAATGCTGAAAATTCGCAGCCGCGACTTGTTTTGATGACATTTTTCTCTGCTCCCCTGTGGCTTTCAGTCGGTGCGGGCAGCGTGCTGCTGCTGGGCCTGCGCGCCATGTTACATCGTGGCTTGGCGCCGCAGCCGGCGCAGGAAGGTGCGCAGCCGGCCGAGCTCGGATTGCCGGCTCGGCCAGTACGCATCGCAGCGGACCGCGGACTGCATCTGTTTGCCTGGTACATACCGGTTTTGCATGAGAGCCCAGCGCCAGCTGTCGTGCTGATGCATGGCTGGGGCGGCAATGCCAGCACGCTGCTGCCCGCAGCGCAGGCACTGCATCGGGCAGGATATGCAGTGCTTCTACCAGAGTCGCGCAACCACGGCCGTAGTGACCGCGACGACCACAGCTCGCTGCCACGGTTTGCACAGGATCTCGACTATGCACTCGATTGGCTGAAAGCGCAGCCGGGCATCGATACCACACGCATGGCAATGCTCGGCCATTCGGTCGGCGGCGCCGCGGTGCTACTCAGCGCCTCGCGCAGACACGACTTGTGCGCCGCAATCAGCGTCTCGGCATTTGCGCATCCCGAGCAGATCATGCGGCGCTGGCTATCTGCGTGGCACATCCCCTACTTGCCCCTGGGATGGCTGATCAATCGGTATGTAGAGCAGGTGATCGGTCAACGATTTTCCGCTATTGCGCCGGTTGCCACGCTACGGAAGATTCAGTGCCCGGTAATGCTCGTGCATGGCAGGCACGATACAACGGTGCCAATCGATGAGGCGCGACGCATCCTGCATCACTGCGGGCCGGCGAACACTATTTTGCTCGTACTCGATGGCACTCACGAGGCGTTTGAGGACATGGACCTCGCCATGCGCCACCTGCTTGCATTCCTTAGCAATGCCTGCGAACCCGGCATACAGGGTCAGTGCACGGCGCAAGGCCGATGAATCGACCACGGAGAAGAACGGTGTCGCGTACCCTGGCGTCAGCATGGCAAGCGCAGAACCTCTCCCATCGGTCTCAGCCGGTGCCGCAAGGCAACAACCGCACATGCATCGGCCGCGTGAAATACACTCCATCCGGGCCGCAGTGTGGTGTAAAGGCGGCATTCACTGCTGCGATCTTGGCATCGTCGAGCTGGTGATCCGCAAAAGTCGGCCGCATCATCCTCTGCTCGAACTCGACAAAGTCGCGAAAACGCACCAGCATCTCAAAGCTGACCTTCAGCCATGTACGCCCAGACGCCAGTAGCCAGTGCGGCGTCCAGTGCAGCCTGCGCGGCGGCGCTCATCTGCAGAAGGGAATCGCCCTGTTATCGGGGATCGTCGCCGTGGAGATGAATGCAAAAGTCGCCTTGTAACGAATGAGAGCCTGTCAGACGCCCGCAGTGATACCAGGAACGTTGGTATGGTCATGCCGTGTCTGCTGCAAGAGCATACCCTCTCAATAACTACCGAAACCGTTCGAGGTCAGGATCTGTGATCTTTTGCTCTGGCAATCCGGTAATCATCGGGATCTCGGACAGCCTTGGCATTCCACCTTTGACATTGACCTTTCCTTGCTTGTCTTTCCATAGCACCCCCGGCGTTCCGGAGATTCCGAATTTCTCCATCAGCTCACCGTTTTTCCGGATGCTTGCTGCTGCCTGCGGATTGGCGGATTCAGTCGCCTTGGCGGAAGGTGCCACATTTTTCCCGTGGTTTTCCTCCATCTTGCGGAAAGCAGCAGTCTTGTCCGATGCCGTCATTACCTCGATCGCCTTCGGCATGCTAGTCGGCGTTAACATCGCCACTGGAAGCCATCGCACCTGCAACCCTGCTTTTTCATAGGATTGCAATGCCTTCCAAGTGAAATGGCAGAACGGGCAGTTCGCATCAACAAAGACGTAAATAACACTCTTGGGATCCTTGGCAACACCTTCGACGACATAGGCGGCCTTTTCCAGCTCCTGATACAAACTCCCCAGGTCCGGCTTCGGGATATATTTTTCTGCGTATTGCGCAGACAAGTTTTCACCGTTTTCGCCAATGAGCGCGCCCATCAGCAGACTTTTCTTGTCCGCTGTCGCAAATACGATTGAATAGCGTCCTCCTTCCATCAATACCCATCCTGTCAGGCCGGAAGACGCGGGGAAGGTCTTGACGACTTTCACGCCGTTGTCTACCGCACCCTGGATCATCTTGGGATAAGGCTCGGCGGCCCAGGCCGCTGGTATCCCGCTCAGGGCTGTAATCGAAAAGGTAAGCGCAGCGGCCAGTGTTGTGAGCGGTCTGGTTGTCAATCTTTTCATGGAATCATGCATAGGAGGCCCGTTCAATAAGTCTTGTCTGAGGTTGTCGATCGCGGTACGTCCTACCTGGACGATGCGAAGGAAAGCGAGCGTAAAAATTTATCTGCATTTTGATAACCAATGACGTGTGCATTAGCGATCTCGTGGCCATTCCTGTCGAAGAAAATGATGCCAGGCGGGCCGAACAACCCGAATCGCTTGAGCAGCGACTTGTCGTCCTGACTGTTAGCGGTAACGTCGGCTTGCAGCAACACCATGTCCGAAAACTGAGAGCGAATGCGGGTATCGTTAAAAGTAAAGCGTTCCATTTCCTTGCAGGACACGCACCAGTCGGCGTAGAAATCAAGCATGACCGTTTTCCCATGCGCTTTTTGCAGCAGGACGTCCAGTTCCTCGACAGATGCAATTTTCTTGAATACGGCATGATCCGTCGTCCGACTCTCCCAATGCGCCAAGGGAGCAAGCACATCCTGTCCGCCGGTTGACGCCCCGGTAAGCTGAACAAAACCGAGCCCGCCGAATACAAGGGCTGAAGTTCGTGACATCCAGCTGCGTTTTCCTGGCGAGAGAAGATAGATGGCGTAACCGATCCCAATGGCAGCCCAGCCAAGCATCTGCAATCGGACCGGAATCACGGGAGATACCATCCAGAGTGCGGTCGCGAGCATCAGCACGCCGAACGTTCTCTTCACCACGTCCATCCATGCCCCGGCGCGTGGCAAGATCGCGCCAGCAGATGCGCCGACAACCAACAGCGGGAGACTCATCCCGAACGCCATCGAGAAAAGCGCCGTGCCACCGACAATGACGTTGCGCGTGTGACTAATGAAAACGAGCGTGCCCGCCAAAGGAGCCGCTACACAGGGGCCGACAATGAGCGCCGAGAGTGCCGCCATCGCGAAAACACCAATGAACTTCCCGGATGCCCATTGCCCCGAGAGTTGCCCAAGCTTGGTTTGGATAAATGTCGGCATCTGAAGCTCATACATCCCAAACATCGATAGGGACAACACCACCATCAGCAGGGCAAACAGGGTGAGCACGGAAGCGCTTTGTAGCGCTGCAGACAATCCTTCCCCTGCCAAGCCGGCGGCTACGCCAAGTGCCGTATAAACAATTGCCATGCCGAGCGCGTAAAGGGCGGACAAGAACAGTCCACGCCGGCGCGACACCTGCTGGCCCTCACCGACGATAATGGCCGACAGAATCGGTAACATCGGCAATACGCATGGTGTAAAGGCGAGTCCGAGGCCAAGCAAAATAAAGAGTGGTGCGATTGCGAGCAACTTCCCTTCCTGAAGCAAGGCAGCGAGCTTTCCGTTCTCTGCGTCCGGCGCATGAGTTTCTGGCAGCACTGGCGCACCGCCATTGCCTGCTTCGTTAACGGAAAATCTGATATCTGACGTCATGGGCGGATAACATAGGCCTTGATCTGCGCAGCCTTGGCTTGTCGCTGTCAATATGAAAGGTGCAGAGGCTTTGACGGGAATGCGGATCGTGACGTTCTGCCGGTAAATTTCGACATCTTTCTGGAACGTTTCGTCGAATTTGTGCTTGCCCGGCGGGATGACGGGTACTCCCAGCTCTGCACCCATCGCTTTGAAATCGAAGCGCTCACGGTACAGATAATAGCCATCCGCAATTGCGTAACTCAGTTCCACTGTGTTGGCGTCAACCATGCGACTGGAAACCCTGAACGCCGCCTCCGGGGCGAGAAAATCATCGGCAGCCACGGCCGCTACTGGCAGTGCGAGCACGAGCAAAGTCAACAGGGCGCCAACGATAAGTACAACGCTGTGCATGACGCCGCGATTCATCGTGTTCAACATTCACTCTCCTCGAAAGCCACCAGTCCGCGATTGCGAGCGCAAAGTCTAGACGGTGGCGATTAAGGGGTGATTAAGGTAGCGGCAGAAAAATGCCGTACGTGCGTATTTCCTCAAAGCGTAAGCCAGCAGCACATGGCGCACATGCGGATTCGGAGCACATCAGTGAATACTCATGGTGGATTAGATGGCGTTCTTTAGGTGTTGTGAGCTGGTGCCGCCTGAGTCGATTGACTGGATCGTTTTCCCTCATAAGCCACTTGCGAGCGATATTTATCCGCATGTGCACGTCTTTTGATGTCCAGATAGCAAATGCAATGGGGAGGCTGACCATGTTCAACTGCGGTCAACTTCCCGCAGCATGTCGAGCTGTCGAAGCGCGGCCATTGATCAACTGACGGTAGCGCCAACCAAGAAGAAACACGAGACGTCCTGCCTCCCGAAGCACCTTTGTGAAAATCGTAGCAGCCTACACCGTACATTTTTCCAGCCGGCACCAGCCTGCCACAGGTAACGACCAATCGTTCCTCAGTCACATCGCCGTTGAATACATTAAAGCTAGTTAACAAAACATAAATGAGACAGCTCCGCCGAAACTGTCCTATCTGATGCTTTTGTTTCCCTGCGTTAACGTTGCCTTAATCTTTTCTCCGTAGGATCAATACAAAATACAGCGCACTGATAATGCTCTCGGCACAGTGGCTTCCTTGAATTCCGCCGTTCGGTTATAGGCATGCACAGCACACTCCTCGTCCATCTCTTGCGCCTATTGCGCCCATTTGTCCCCGTCAGAAAAGCGAACCGGAAACTCCCGGCGGATAACCATTTTCTTCGCATTATCGCGATCAAAAACAATGCAACCACTAACTGATGGGGCTGAAGTCAGGCCTAGCGCGATTGTCGCGATCGGTAGATAGCGCTTCCCGATGCAGGCAGTGCAACGGCCTGCGTTCTTCCTGGCTGCGCGCTGAAAAGCGCCGCCGGACGTCTGCACGACCAAACCGAATTGTGCGGGGCAGCCAGGCGTTCCCCATGATTTATGCGCTCGTCCCCGCAGACCTCCGCATGCATACGACATTCCGGACTTTCATCGTACCGTATAGCCCTCCTTCCCTTCGGTTGCCGCTCGAACGGAATGGCAATTGTTCAATATTTATCTGCTTTAGAAGGCTCACTTCGCATGAAATTTGCTGACCTCAAAATTGGCGCTCGCCTCGCACTCGGTTTTGCCTCCGTACTGCTTTTATTGAGCCTGGTCGCGGGCATCGGCATATGGCGCCTGCAATCCGTCGGCACGATGACCGAGCACATGGTTACGCAGGACATGCGGCGATCGCGAATGATCAATGAATGGGTCGGACTGTCGGAGATCACAGTCGTGCGCAGCCTTGCCGCACTCAAGGCGGGAGATCCCGATACCGCCAAGTTCTTCCAGGATGCGATCGCGACGACCACCAAGCGCGGCGTGGAATTGCAGAAGCAGCTTAAGGAATCGTTGACCGATCCCGTTGCCAGGGGCATGCTGGACATCACGCTGCAAAAACGTCTCGCCTATCGCGCCGCGCTCGACGCCGCATTCAAGGAAAAAGCGGCAGGAAACCCAGTCGAAGCCACCAGGCTGATGTCGCAGGAAATCCAGCCGAAGCTGCGCGATTTCGTGGGACAGCTCAATAAGCTCAAGGAATACCAGACGCAAACCATCGACAGCACTGCAGATCGGGTCAATGAGCAATACCAGAGCGGCCGGATGCTATTGGCCTTGTTGAGCATGGCTGCGCTCATGCTGGGTGTCGGATTTTCGATCCTGATTACCCGCTCCATTACACGTCCGATGACCTTGGCGGTACGGGTTGCGAAAACGGTTGCGGCCGGCGATCTGTCCAGCAGCATCGATTCTTCAGCCCGCGACGAGACCGGCCAGCTGCTGCATGCATTGAAGGACATGAACGACAACCTGCGGAAAATCGTCGGTCAGGTGCGCGCGGGGACGGATTCAATCGCCACTGCGTCACGCCAGATTGCCGCGGGCAACCTGGACCTGTCGACCCGCACCGAAGAACAGGCCAGCTCGCTCGAAGAAACTGCCTCTTCGATGGAAGAATTGACCTCGACCGTCAAGCAGAATGCCGACAATGCCCGCCAGGCCAACCAGATGGCGGCATCCGCATCCGACGTTGCGGCTGAAGGCGGCAAGGTCGTGGCGCAAGTGGTCGACACCATGGAGGCGATCACTGACTCGGCAAAGAAAATGTCAGACATCATCGGCGTCATCGATGGCATTGCCTTCCAGACCAATATCCTCGCATTGAACGCGGCGGTCGAGGCGGCGCGGGCCGGTGAACAGGGCCGCGGCTTCGCCGTGGTGGCGACCGAAGTCCGCAACCTCGCACAGCGCAGTGCAGCAGCCGCCAAGGAGATCAAGCAGCTGATCGACGCCTCGGTGCAAAAGGTCGATGCCGGCAGTCAGCTGGTTGGACACGCGGGCGCGACGATGGCCGAAGTGGTTGCAGGTGTTCGGCGCGTGGCCGACGTCGTGAACGAAATCACGGCCGCCAGCCAGGAACAGAGCACGGGAATCGTGCAAGTCAATCAAGCCATCGTCCAGATGGATCAGGTAACGCAACAGAATGCTTCCCTGGTTGAACAGGCCGCGGCGGCGGCCGATGCGTTGCAGGGCCAGGCCGCCAACCTGGCGCGCGTGGTCAGCGTCTTCAAGCTGCCTGCGGATCAGCAGGCCCTGCCCGCTGCGCACGCCGATCCCGCGCCTGTCGCCCCTGCCGCCACCCGACGCGCCATGGTGAATGCGGTGAGACCGCAGCTAAGGATCGCGTCGTCGGTACGGGCGCGATAGCCATTACACACGTTCATTTCCAAGCAGGGGATCAACCATGAAAGCCAAAACAGTCTCAGTCATTGCCGCAAGCTGCGCCGCCTTTTTGTTCGGATCGCCGGCGCAGGCAGGCAACGGAGAAATCACGCTGATTCACATGGGTGACCTCCATGGCCACCTGATGCCGCATCCGAGCGTGCGCAGCGATGCGCAGGGCAAGAGCGAAGGCGGCGTGGCGCGCATCTATACGCTGGTCGAAGCAATACGACGGGCCGGGCCGCAACAGACGCTGCTCGTGAATACCGGTGATAGTCTGCATGGCAGTGCCGAGGCGATGTTTACGCGCGGCGAGGCAATGATCAGGGTGCTCAACGCCTTCCATTTCGATGCCTATGCACCGGGCAACTGGGACTATGTGTACGGTGCGGACAAGTTCGTCGAATACTTTGTCGGCCCATCACCCAAGGCGAACTGGAATCCGGTCATCTCGAATCTGTACTACGACAACTACCCCGGTGCCGAAGAGAAAAACGGCCAGAATGTCGCTCCGCCCTATGTCATCAAGAAGGTCAATGGCCTGCGTGTGGGCATCATCGGCTTTACGTCGGATCGGGGACCGCAGGCCGGCGATCCGAAGATCACGCAGGGTTTGAAATTCACGAACGGCAAGACTGAATACGCCAAATACGTCAAGACATTGCGCGAACAGAATGTCGACTTGGTGGTCGTCATTTCGGAACTGGGCTTGCACGGCAACCTGACGCTCGCGGACCAGATTCCGGGGGCGGATGTGATCCTCTCGTCGGACAAGCACGAAGTGACACCCCAGCCGATTGTATCCAGGAACGGCACCCTAGTGATGGAACAGGGTATGGACGGCCAGGCGGTCGGCGAGCTGCATGTGCACGTCGTCAACGGACACATGGTCGATTCTAAATACATCTCGCACCGCATCACCGAGGAAATCAAGCCCGACCCAAAAATCGCCGCGCTGGTGGACGAGGTGCGCAAGCCGTTTGTCGCCGGCCCGCAATTCAAGGCGGGGCAGATTGTGAATCCGTTCAGCGGCGCGCGCTTGCGCTATCCGATCGACACGGTGATCGGCCAGACCCAGGTTGCCCTTCATCGCAGCAATTTCGGCGATGAACACATGCCGGCCGTGATCGAAGGAAGCTCGCATGACTTCCTCACCGATGCATTCCGCGTCATGACCGGCGCCCAACTGGGCGGCATCACCGGCTTCCGTTATGGCACAGTGGTGGCGCCGGGTCCGATCAAGCTGGAGGACCTGTACCACTTCATGCCGGTCGGCGCACAAATTGCAAAGGGCCGACTTACCGGCACGCAGATCAAGAAGACGCTTGAAGGCAAGCCGCAGGAAGAACAGGGGCGCACGGGTCAATGGATCAATGGCTGGACGGCGGGTTACAGCGGCCTGACTGCCGACTTCAACCCGCTGGCTCCCCAGGGCAACCGTGTCAGCAATATCAGGGTCAATGGCCAGCCGTTGGACCCCAACGCCAGCTATACCGTTGCCGGTTTCTATTACGATCTCGTGCCGAATCTGATCAATCGGGTGCCGGCCGGAGATATCCATGTGTTAAAGGACAAAGACGGCAGTCTTCTCGACGGCACCGATGTCGTCAAAATGTATGTGGAGTCCCTGCCGGCTAAAACGGTGAGCGCTGACGCCTTGCCGCTAAACCGCATTCACCTCGTCAATCCTTTGCCAAAACCCGAACATGGAATACGGGAAATTCAACCGCTCGGCTCTGTAAGCGCGCCATAGCTCACTAGGGGGAGGCACGGCGGAATTCAGGTGTATTTGTCTCTGCTATAGAGGTAAGGCCCCAATTGCCAGATCCAAGGCACGACGAGGGAAACGCTGGCCGGCACTCCACAGTTGAACGGGCCGGCCATGTCCGAAGCGCTCTGTAGAGCGCTATTTCCCAACGTGGATGAACGAAATAGCGCCGCCGATATTGGCCGGCAAATGGCCGTCCCACTTGGCCATTGCAGCGCGAGCACGTCGACTTCAGCTCTGGCCTGCACCACGTTGCGCTCTGCATCCGCGCGCCATACTCCCACCGGTCCCATGCCGGCCTGCCCGGGCCATAGGACCCACACGAGGTCCTGTGGCGGCTGGTCTTCCCCCTCTCCACACCTCCTGTCCTCCGCTAGGATATTCGACAACCTTCAATCGGGCAGTGATAGCCCAGGATCGGGGCCAAGCCGCCGTGCGTAGGCGGTTCCCGGCAGAATCTGCACCAACGTTGAGTCCCTTTGTGCGCCGTTCGTGACAGGCGGAAGTGGCGCTACTGATCATTCAAGTTGCGCCACCGCCGATCGCAAGCTGTTCACAGTCCGGTGTCTGGGGATGCCCCGTCTGTCTGGGACTGCTGGGCACCCGCTTCGGCGCGATTGCGTTCCGGTATCGAGACAGCGACGCGTTCTGCCGCCTCTGCGGCGCTAAAGCAGGTTTCCAGTGTGTGAATGTCCCGCGCGCTCATGCCGGCCTCGTTCCTGAACACCGTTCTCCACGACGACACGACTTCCTTCACCTGCTTGATGATGGTGATCCCCTCGTTGTGGGCCAGAAAA
>DATEZO010000227.1:0-6346 GCA_035255485.1 Burkholderiaceae bacterium | reverse complement strand
TACGATCTCTCCATTGGCTTTAGCAAGGGATTCAACAATCTGCTGTGGCTCGGGAAGCACCCGGCCAAGGCGGTGATTGACTGCGGGACGAACGAACATGCCACGAGAGATACGTTCAATCATGCCGGCCTTCGTGAGGCGAGATAGGGCCTTGTTGACGGCGGCGCGGGTGCCGTCTTCAAGAAAGGTCGCCGTACGAAATGGTTCACCAAACGGTATTTGTTCAATACGCTGCTGGACCGTTTGAATAAGAGGTATATGAGCGTGCATGTCAGAATTATGATGTTTTCCGGCCGTCTCGGCGACAGCACGCCGAAACAGACATTGACCTTGGCCGCCTAGTCTCTACTTTCGGGCGGCTTCAAAAATGGAGGGATTACCGCCTACAGTCAGCAACAACACGCCCACCAACATTGATGCCGCTGTTTCAAAACGTTGATACCAATATGGGTGGTCGGCGTCCGCACCCTTCTTGCTGTGATGTCCCTCGAACAGATTCGACAGAGGGTGAATCCCATCGGCGCTTAAACCTTGTGAGTGCGAAAATACACCCGCGAGTACCTCCACTGAGCTGAGCAGGAAATTCACAGCAACGCTGCCCCAGGTGCTGCGCGAGGCAGCCTGCGCACGCACAACGGCAATGTCTTTCCCGTCTTCGAGGCTGACGTCCGGTTCGGTGAATTTCATAAGGCAATATCTTGCTGCGTTCGGCAAAGAAGAACATTTTTCTATTGCCGCCCATAACGCTGGCTACACCAGATTTTCGTTATTTGGCTCAACGCAACGTGCCCCACCAGTATGGCAAACGGCCATAGTGCTAACAACTAGAAATGTTGCGTAGGCCGTGCTATCTCGGGAGTAACTGCCACTCCGTTAGCAGCAGTTAGCCCGAATTGCTCCGTGCATCGTATTGATCAGTTAGCAAGAGCCGGTAGCCGACAGCTGGTTCCGTGAGCAAGAAACGTGGCTGTGCGGGGTCGTCTTCCAGCTTTTGGCGTAGGTGCCCCATGTAGATCCGAACGTAATGGCTGCTGTCCGCGTGGGATGGCCCCCACACTTCGCGCAGAAGCTGCATGTTGGTCACGACCCTGCCGCTGTTCACAATAAGCACGGATATCAACCGATACTCAGTAGGCGTCAAACGCACCACCTGTCCCGCCTTACTGACCAGACGTGCGCGCAAATCGATGTCCACATCCCCGAACCGGATCCGTTCGGTCGCACCAGCGCCGGACTGTCGTCGTCGGCGCAGCGCTGCACGGACACGAGCGAGAAGCTCGCCCAACCCGAACGGTTTGGTTAGATAGTCATCCGCGCCGGCGTCCAGACCCTGGATCTTATCCGTTTCGGTTACGCGAGCCGAGAGGATGATGATTGGCACAGTCGACCACTTTCTGATCTGCACGATGAACTCGATGCCATCGCCATCAGGCAGACCGAGGTCCAGAATGATAAGGTCCGGCTTTCTCGTACCTGCCTCTACCAAGCCGCGCTTCATTGTGTCTGCCTCGAACACCCGCCATCCTTCCGGCTCGAGTGCTGTACGGACGAAACGCCGGATCTGCGGCTCGTCTTCGATTAACAGAGCAACTGGCGGGTGTTCACTTTGAGTCATGCGAAACTTCTTGTTCGACGGAATTCGGTTCGGCATCCGGCATGGCCGGCGGCGTACCGAGAGGCAGCGTGAAGATGAACGCTGCTCCCCCTTCCGCCGGTCGTGCGGCATGAATTTCCCCACCATGGGCTTCGATAATCGCACGGCAGATCGTAAGACCGAGCCCGACGCCCGACTTAACCGATTCGTGCTCGCCACGGGTGAACTTTTCAAAAATCACTTCCTCACGTCCAACAGGAACACCTGGGCCGTTGTCGATGACGGACACACGCAGGACATTGCCTTGGGTGGCGGCAATGAGAGCAATCCTGGAGTGGGCCGCCGTGTATTTTGCTGCATTTTCTATCAGGTTGCACAGGACCCGCTCAATCAGCACGGCGTCAATGTGAACGAGCGGGAGGCCGGGCGCCAGGTGGACTTCGACAGTATGTGCTACCAAGGCAGCCTGGCTGGCGCGCAACGCGCTTCCGACCACCTCTTCGAACGGCTGCCACTGGCGATTCAGCCGAATTTCGCCGCTTTGCAGTCGCGCCATGTCAAGCAAGTTGGTCACGAGCTTGCTCATTCTCACGGCTTCGTCATGTAGGGCCGAAGCCAACTCCTGATAGGGCATCGGCAGCGACGGATTGGCAGTGGCGAGCGTCTCGGAGAATCCGATCAACGAGGTCAATGGGGTACGCAAGTCGTGTGAGAGTGCTGACAGCAGCGAATTGCGCAGGCGTTCCGACTCCATGCGCAGCAGCATGTCCTGTGCCACCTCGATGTAGTGGACCCGTTCAAGAGCGATGGCAGCGAGCGTCGCGAACGTGTCCAGATGCCGTCTCTGTTCGGGAATCAGTAGCCAGCGTCGGCTTTCTGGCTCGATAACCAGCACTCCGCGCGTGCGCATCGGGGCGACAAGTGGCAAATAGAAAAAGCGACTTCCCGGCAAGGTGTCCGTGCCAATGCCTGCGGCGGTCCCATGGTCGAATGCCCACTGCGCGATGCCAAGGTCAAGGACACCGAACGGTGCTGGCTGCTGTCGCTCGAGCGAAACGTTGGGAGGTGAGCGCAGTCGCCCCACCGCGTCCGGCAGCAACAGTACCGCCCGCGCACGGAAGGTTTGCTGGATGGACAATTGCGTGATGTCGAATATCTGCTCAGCCTGCAAGGCGCCCGACAAGTCGCGTGCAAATTCATATAGGGCACGTGCCCTCTCTTCCCGGTGGGAGGCAATCCGCCTCTGGAATTGCAGGCCGGCGGTGATTTGGCCGGCGATGAGCCCGACCGCCAGCATGACCGCGAACACGACCAGATATTGGAGACCGCTAATTGCGAACGTGAATCGCGGCGGCACGAAGAAGAAATCAAACAGTGCAACGCACAGGAAGGCGGAGACCACGGCGGGCCGGCGTCCTAAGCGAACGCCGACCAGCACCACGTTGAGCAGGTACAGCATGACGATGTTGGCGAGCTCAAAGTAGCCCGCCATCGGAGTGGCAACCAAGGTCGTGAGAATACTGGCTCCCACTGTCCAGAGGTACGGATGCGCCCGGGCATCGCCCGTCCGCACCTTGTTTTCTTCCGGCCCCCTTGGACTCGTTCCAGGCGAAGCGACACGTTCCGGCTGCACCATCCCACTCGTCTCGACCAGATCCAACTCCGGTGCGTACTGCGCAAGACGTGCTCCCAAATTCGGCCTCCACGGCCGTCCAGCACTACCACGGCCAAGTACGACCCGAGAAAAATTGTGGCTACGTGCATACTTAGCGAGCTCAAACGCAACGTCGCCGCCGGCCAGCACAGCAGTATTCGCCCCAAGTTCCTGAGCTAGCTTGAGGGCATTGAGAATTCGCTCGCGCTGCGCAGATGGCAGACGTTGTAATTGCGGTGTTTCCACGTAGACCGCGTGCCAACGGCCAGTTAACTGGCTTGCCAGACGAGCGCCGCTGCGGATGACCTGTTCCGCATTTGCATCGGGGCCGACGCAGACGAGGAGATCAGCATCAGTTTTCCAAATAGCGCCGATGGCCTTCTCGACCCGGTAGGCCAAGACATCGGTTTCGATCCGCTCCGCCGTGCGGCGCAATGCCAACTCGCGCAAGGCTATCAGATTCCCCTTGCGGAAGAAGTTCTGCGATGCGTGCTCGGCCTGTGCCTCCTGATAGACCTTTCCCGCCTTTAAGCGCAACAGTAGTTCCTCGGCCGGAATGTCGACCAGGACGACTTCGTCCGCTTGATTGAACACCGTATCGGGAACGGTTTCGGCGACCCGAACACCCGTAATGCCGCCAACGGCATCGTTCAGGCTTTCAAGGTGCTGAACATTGACGGTTGTGAACACATCCATGCCTGCATTCAGAAGTTCCTCGATATCCTGCCACCGTTTCGGATGCCGCGAACCAGGGGCATTGCTATGGGCTAGTTCGTCGACCAGGATCAGTGCCGGGCGTCGATCGAGGGCGGCGTCGATATCGAATTCGGTAAGCGTCCTGCCGCGATAATCGCTGGTCTTACGGGCCAGGACTTCCAGGCCATCCAGCAGCGCGTTTGTCTCACTGCGTCCATGAATTTCCACAATGCCAACCACGACATCCTTGCCGCTTGCCCTGAGATCTCGTGCTCCGAGAAGCATCGCGTACGTCTTGCCAACGCCGGCCGAGGCACCGAAGTAAATCCGCAACTTGCCGCGCGCGGCACGCCGCTCCTGCTCCTGCACGTGGGCGAGCTGGGTATCGGGATTCGGGCACTGGAATTCGGTAGGGTCCACGTCAGGAAGATGGGGGAACAGGTGTCTATTATGCGCCTTGGTACGCGTTCAGCCCGATTGCGGCATTTCTCCCGAGTAGTGGAAGATGCCACAGCGCATTCATTGCCGAAACGGACGCATCGAGTCGTAGGCCTCCATTAAATCATTCTAACCGCCAGCAGCATGCCGCCCGCAGCAGCCCGGCCGAGATCAATGCGCCAAGTGAAAAAAATCGCTCATTGCCGTGCCTCCAGCTTTTCGCAGGCGATAGCCAAGCCCCAGATCAGGGCGAGAAAACCGATGATGCTACCAATGAAAACGATGTCCATCATTTCTCCTTTGTTTGCACGTACGGTGGGTTATCCCACTTCGTTTAGCATAGGAAAAAGAACATAAAAATTCGCAAAAACTTGGGCATGGCATGTAAACGCCTGCCAAAAAGTATCGCGGCAGCACACGTCAAGCGAACGAATGGGGCGTTGCAATGATTGATGAATCGCTTGCGCATTAACCAAAATCGTATGCGCCGACGCATATATGACTTGGTTCAACGTGTGTCGCGACGCTCGACATGCCGGGGAAAGTGCGCAGACCATCACGGCATATGCGCAGTAACCCACCAATCTGCCAGACAACGTCGTCTGATTAAGCCGTGTTGCCTTTATGAGAGGAAGTACCGAGTTCTTTTACCTGCCGTTCCGCCAGCACGAAACTCTGACGGAATCAGGCGCTCTTGCCTTGGCGTTTGGTCAAAAATTTATTTTCCGTTTACACCGATCGGGCTCTTCTTTGCAGAATTTTTATGTGGAGATGCCTATTCTTGAGACGCACCTACACTTTGCAGGTCGTGCCAAGAGGGTTAACGCCTGAGGGACATATGATTACGACTATTTTCAGTGGCAACAGCCGCATTGAAAAATCCATCCTGGCTGTAAATCTGGCTGCATGGCGCTTTCGGCAAGGGCATCGTGTGTTGGTGCTGGATGCCGACGCACAAAGGCATGCCTTTCTGTGGAGCGTACGGCGCGGCGGCCCGCAGACGCTGCAGCATCTGACCGTGGCGCCGGTTCTGGACCGAAGCCTGTACGCGGAGCTGGAAAAGGTGAATACTTCCTGCCAGGACCTTGTGATTGACGTCGGCAGTCTTGACGATGCGGATACAAGGACAGTGTTGGGGGCTGCCAAAATGGTCGTCGTGCCGCTGTGCGCCCAGGCCCCCGACAAGCAGGCCGAGGCCTACGCAACGGCATTCCTGGAGCGGGCCCAGTTGTTCAACCCGCTGCTACGCGTGGTCCTTGTCGTCATCGACAGCCAGGGCGTGGATACGGCCGATGCGTGTGCCAGTGCCCACGCCATGGCGCGCCGGCTTCGCTCCACATTGGTTGCCCAGACCTTGCTCCATGATTCAGCAGCAATCAGGGGCGCATTCCGGAAAGGGCAGACGATTGTTGAGGCCCAGAACGAGTGTCCGGGCGCTTTCGCAGAACTGAAAGCGCTCGGCATCGAAGTCTTTGGCGAAACGGGCACGATGCCCTTCGCGGGGCCGAACTTGCGGACGGCGATGGTACGGTTGCGGGCTTGGCAGCAACAGGTGCTGGGCTTGCGCGGAACGCGCCAAAAGCCTGCCCGCTGAAAATCAGGCCGACATCAAGGCGCTCGAAGCTATGCCATACTCAAGCCGGCATGCAACCAGCTGTCAATCGTGAGTGTTCCGTATCTAGCACTGTGACGTGCCGGTCGCGCGACGCAAGTCATTGCAGAACGTGGACGCGTGAAAATGCGACAAGGTCATCATGATCGCTGAGGACACGCAGGTATTTCAAATCCTGGCCGGTGCATCAACCACAGCGAAGTTCATCTTATGGCCATATCGGTGAAGGGAAGACGGATTGCGTCTAATCAGATTTCGACCTGCGTACCGAGTTCGATGACACGGTTGGCAGGCATGTGATAGTAGTCAGCTGCATCCCGCGCATTCCGATACATCATCGCAAAAAGACTTT
>DATEZO010000226.1:0-3902 GCA_035255485.1 Burkholderiaceae bacterium | reverse complement strand
CTTGGTGCATGTGCTCGGCGACCTGCTTGGGTCTGTGGCTGCACTGGTTGCCGGCGCCGTCGTTTATTTCACTGGCTGGCTGCAGATCGACCCGTTGCTATCTCTGCTGGTTTCCATACTGATCTTGAAATCGACCTTTGGCGTACTGCGCGAGTCCTATCATTTCCTGATGGAGGGAGTTCCCCATCATATCGATTATCTGCAAGTGGGCGAGGACCTGGCTGCGGTAAATGGCGTGCTGTCTGTGCACGACCTGCACGTATGGGAAATGACGCCAGGCCAGCCTGCCCTAATCGGTCATGTTGAAATTGCGAAAATGGACGAGTGGCCCAATGTGCTGCGCGCCATCAAGCTCATGCTGCTGGAAAGGCATGGCATTGATCATGTTACCTTGCAGGCGGAACTGCCGTGCATGACTGCAGGCGATTAATTCGGGCTACTGCCGCTCGACATCAATCACGCCGGCCACGTCGTGAATGATCGACAAGGCCTTCTGCAATTGCGAGGTTGACGAAATCTCTGCAGTAAATTCCATTTTCGCCTGCCCCTTGGAGCTGTGCGTGCTGACACCGATCACGTTGATTTTTTCGCGCGAGAATATTTCCGAGATATCGCGCAGCAGGCCCTGCCGGTCGTTTGCGAGAATAAAAATATCGACCGGATAAACAGTATCTCTGCCCGACTCGCCCCAAGTTGTTTGAATAACGCGCTCCAGCGCGTTCTTGCGCATCTGCGCCAAGTTCTTGCAGGAGGCGCGATGAATCGACACGCCCTTGCCGCGCGTAATGAAGCCGACAATTTCGTCCGGCGGCGCAGGTTTGCAGCAGCGCGCGAGTTGCGTCATCAGTCCCTCTGTGCCGACCACCAGGACGCCTGACTTGGCACCCTGCGTCACGCTGGAAGCGCGACTTTTGTTCAGCAGCGACGCCTGTTCCGGCGGGATGTTTTTCGCCGCAGTTTTTTGCTCGTCGTCGCCATGCAGCACGTTTTCGATATTACGCAGGCTGAATTCCTCCTTGCCAACAGCAAGGAACAAATCATCGACCTTGGAAAAGCCGAGCCTGTGTGCCAACTCCTCGAGATTGATCGCAGTCTTGCCCTCGCGCTGCAGCGTCTTTTCAACCATGGTGCGGCCGTGCGACAGGGTTTCCACCTGCTCGATCGCATTGAACCAGGCGCGCACCTTGGAGCGTGTGCGCGGGCTAGCCACATAACCCGGGCTGAGCCAATCGCGCGACGGTCCCATAGCAGCCGATGCACCACCTCTTGCGGTAACGATCTCAACCGTCTGACCGCTTTTCAGCGGCGTATTCAACGGCACCATCGCACCGTCGATACGCGCACCGCGGCAACGATGCCCGACATCGGTATGCAGATGGTAAGCAAAATCGATTGGTGTGGCGCCATTCGGCAATTCGATCACCCGCGCCTGTGGCGTCAGCACATAGATGTGATCATCAAGCGAGGTGGATTTCAGCTTCTCGACCCATTCGCGCTGATCTTCCTGCCCCACCACCGCATCGGCAACTTCGGTTTTCCACGCCAGTAACTGGCGCAGCCACGCAATCTTTTCGTCGTATTTTTGCGCAGCGAAACTGGAACCACCCGATTCCTTGTAGCGCCAGTGTGCGGCCACGCCGTACTCCGCAAAGCGATGCATTTCCTGCGTACGGATCTGCACCTCGATCGCACGCCCATCCTCGGCGATCACTACTGTGTGCAAGGATTGGTAGCCATTCGGCTTGGGCCGCGAAATGTAATCGTCGAACTCTTCCGGAATCGGGGTCCAGATATTGTGCACCAGTCCGAGCACCGTATAACAAGCCTTGACGTCATCGACAATGACACGGAATGCACGGACGTCGTACAGCTCGGAAAAATCGAGCGACTTGCCGCGCATCTTGTTCCAGATACTGTAGATATGCTTGGGCCGGCCGCTGACCTCGGCCTTAATGCCCGCCGCCGCAAGCTCCGACTTCAGGCGCACAATCGCTGCCTCGACAAAGCTTTCGCGCTCGATGCGCTTTTCTTCCAGCATTCGGGCAATGCGCTTATAGGTTGCCGGCTCCAGAAAGCGAAATGCCAAATCTTCCAGCTCCCACTTCAGTTGCCAGATGCCGAGCCGGTTCGCCAGCGGCGCATACAAGTCGAGGGTTTCCCGCGCATACTGGTGCGTCTGTTCGTTCTCGAGCTTCAGCTCCGCGAAATAACGCAAGGTCGTTACCCGCGAAGCCAGGCGCACCAGGACGACCCGCATGTCGGATGCCATGGACAGCAACATCTTGCGCAGCGCCTCCAGCTGCTCAGCCGCCTGTTGCGACGCATTTTTTCCACGGCCGACTTCCTTCTGCCCGAAAGTCTGCTCATGCAGGCGCATCATCTGGCGAATGCCGTGTACCAGATCGGCAATCTCCTTGCCGAATCGGGCTTCGATGCCGCTTGCAGCCACCGGGTGAAGCGCCGGCAGTTCGGCCAGCAAACCGGCGATACGGGTATCGGCATCGGTATTGAGCTGCGCCAGTGCCATTGCCACGCCTTGAGCAAAGGCGAAGGCATCCTGCCCCGTAATCACTGTCTTACCGCTATAAAAAGGCTCGACGAATCCAAGGGCATCGAGTACGCGTGCACTGTCCTCAGCCGCAAGTCCAGAAGACAATTGCGCCTGCGCGTCGCTTTGTGTCGCAGCGATAGAGACCATTACTCAGCTTGTGCAGCGGTGACGACCATTTCAACCAGCCACTCTGGCTTAGCCAATCTAGCTTCGACAGTGGCACGGGGCGGAGAATTGCCCTCCGCGACCCATTCGTTCCACACTGCATTCATGCCCGAAAAATTCTTTAGATCCGACAGGAATATCTGGCACATCAGAATGCGCGACTTATCGCTGCCGGCCTCGGCCAACAGGCGATCGATATGACCGAGCACCTCGCGCGTCTGGCCGGCGATATCCTGGTCAACGTCCTCAGCGATTTGTCCGGCAAGGTAGATCGTGCCGTTGTGGATTGCCACTTCAGACAGCGTTTTTCCGACGTGTAAGCGCTTGATTTCCATGCCACTAACTCTCTTATCCAAGCAAAAATTCTTTCACAATATTGATCTGATCCGCATGCATGAAGGTCGGCGCATGGCCTATCCCCGGCAATTCGACCAGTTTCGCCTTTGGTCCGCGCGTAGTCATTGCCTGCGCTGCCTCTGGCGTAACCAAGTCCGACTCCGCCCCCCTGACCAGCAATGTCGGACAGGCAATTGCATCATAGGCTATCCACATCATCTTTTCGGCTTGCTGGGCGCTTTCCGCCGTGACGGCCTTGAACGGAACAGCCAGGCGCAAATCGTAGTGGCGTATCCATTGCCCATCCTGATCCTGGCGCAACACATCCGCAGCCAGCTTGCGCCACTCGTCGTCGGTATGTGGACCAAACGGCCGGATAAGCTCCTTGATGCCCCGCACTGCCTCGTCAAAGGTCTGAAAGCGCAGCTCTTGTGCGATATATTGGCCAATGCGCTGCAATGCGGCAGAATTCAACGCCGGACCGACATCGTTCAGCACCAGCTTGCGCACCGGATTGTCTGGCAAAGACGCAAGCCCCATGCCAATCAATCCGCCCATTGATGTGCCAAACCAGTGCACGATGTCTGCGTCAACACGCGCCAGCAGCGTTACCATGTCGCTCACATACTGCGGCACCTGATAGTGCTGAGGATTGCGCAACCAGTCGGATCGACCACGGCCGACGATATCGGGGCAAACGACGCGATATTCATCGCACAAGGCGCGCGCCAGATTGTCAAAATCATCCGACACGCGCGTAACGCCGTGTACGCAAACAAGAACCTTGCGGTTGGCAGGATCGCCCCATTCCTTGTAGGCCATCTTGTGCAGACCGGCTGGGGACAGGCAT
>DATEZO010000225.1:0-3922 GCA_035255485.1 Burkholderiaceae bacterium | reverse complement strand
GGCAGGTTGCCGCGCCCGATGATGTCGGCAACCAGTTGCAGCGCATCGCGCCGGAACTGCATTGCCGAATAGGCGTCGAGCGGGTCGAGGATGTCGATCAGGTGGTGCGGCGCGGCGGCGCGTTCTTGCGCGGTCGGTTTTGCGGTGCCGATGTCCATGCCGCAATATACCAGCGCCGAATCCACCGAAATGATTTCGCACGGCAGATGGCGCGCGATTTCCAGCGCGGCAGCGGTTTTGCCCGAGGCGGTCGGGCCCATGATGGCGACCGTGAGCGGCTTGCTGTACTTGTCCATGCGGTTCAGACGGCGTTTACCAGGGTGCCGGGGAATGCCCGCGCCGAACCGAAAATCAGCAGTCCGACCGCGCAGGCAATGATCGCCAGCGGGTACAGGGTACCGTTATGCGTGGCGCCAACCACGCTGCCGACCACCAGTGCAACCGCCATGTAGAGTGCGCCAGCCAGCCCTGCCGCCGTACCAGCCTGCTTGGGAAACGGCGCTACCGAACCGGATTGCGCAATCGGGAAGTTGATGCCGTGCGCGCTCATGGTCAGGAACATTGCCACCAGCATCAGCGACCAGTGCGCCACGCCGGCGACCACCGCGGCCAGGAAAAATGCGCCGGCGGCAAACGTCATGGCGGTGCCGATCTGCAGCGTGCGCGCGGCGCCGAAGTGCGGCAGCAGGCGGCGGCAAACGATGGTGCCGCCCAGATAGCCGGATACGGCGAAGGCGAAGCAGTAGCCGAACATTGCGGTCGGTACATTCAGCACCTGAATCAGCACGAATGACGAACCGGAAATGAAAGAGAAAATGGCGCCGTAGGAAAGTGCGCCGGGCAGGGCATAGGCCCAGAATTCGCGCGCGCCGAGCACGATGCGGTAGTTGGCCAGCAGGCCGCTCAGCTCGGTGGCGCGCGGGTTCTTGTGCATGTTGGTTTCGGGCAGGCGCAGGAATGTGGCAGCCAGCACGCAGGCTGAAAAAAGGGCGTGCACCACAAAGGCGGCGCGCCAGCCGAACCTGACCTGCAGGTAGGAGCCGAGGATCGGGCCGGCCAGCGGCGCGATCGAGAGCCAGGTGCTGGCCTTGGCGGTCACGCGCACGCTGTCGTCCGGCGCATAGGCGTCGCGCACCAGTGCGCGCGCGATGATGACGCCGGAGCAGCAGCCCAGCGCCTGCAAAAAGCGCGCCGCGATCAGCATGCCGATCGATTGCGACAGCGCGCACCAGGCCGATGCCGCGACATACAGTGTTAGCCCGCCCAGCAGGACCGGACGCCGTCCGAAGCGATCCGACAACGGACCGATGACCAGCTGCGCGCTGCCGAAACCGGTTACGAACAGCGACAGCGTCAGCTGCACCGTCGAAGGTGGCACATTGAATACGCTGGACAGGCCGGGCAGCGACGCCAGGTACAGATCGGTCGACAGCGGCTGCATCATCATGAAGCCGATGATCAGCAGCAAGAGTGGAGCGCGGGCGTATTGCGGCAGGGAATGAATGGCTGCATTCTTCATGAATGGGTTATTGTCCGCGTAAAAAGAGCTTGTCGAGATCGGAGAGCGCCAGTTGCACCCAGGTCGGACGGCCGTGATTGCACTGGTCGGCGCGTTCGGTCGCTTCCATCTGGCGCAGCAGCGCATTCATTTCAGGCAGCGTCAGCGCGCGATGCGCGCGCACCGCGGTATGGCAGGCCAGCGTGCCGAGCAATGCATTGCGCCGCTCCACCAGCACGCGCGAGCCGCCGAATTCGCGCACGTCGCGCAGCACGTCGCGCGCCAGCGCCTGCAGATCGGCATTGTGCAGCAATGCCGGCACCGCCCGCACCGCCAGCACGGTCGGCGACAGCACAGCGATGTCGAAACCGAGCGTATGCAGGATCGACCGGCTTTCTTCGGCAATCCCGACCTCGACTGCATCCGCATGGAAGGTGATCGGGATCAGCAGCGGCTGCATCTGCAGCGTGTCCTGGTCGAGCGCGGTTTTCAGTTGCTCGTACAGGATGCGCTCATGCGCGGCGTGCATGTCGATCAGCACCAGGCCGGCCGTATTTTGCGCCAGCACATAAATACCGTGCAGCTGCGCCAGTGCGAAGCCAAGCGGAAAATCGTCCTGTGGATGCGCTGCGGGCAAGGGCGACGTTCCGCCCGCCATCGCACCTGCCGCGGCGGGTGCGGTGTCTGCAAACAACGCGCCATAACGCGCGGTATCCTGCGCCACGCCAAATCCGGCTGCCGCCGGCCGCAGGCCGAACGCGCCTTGCTCCTGTGCGCGCATCCACGGCATCGGCCCGGGTGCCGGTGCGGGAGCAGGCGCCGTACCGGCGGCGGAAGTCTGCGCCACGGCGCGACTGACCGCATGAAACACGAACTGATGCACCGCGCGGCTATCGCGAAAGCGGACTTCGATCTTGGACGGATGCACGTTGACATCGACCAGTGCCGGGTCGAGATCGAGCATCAGGACATAGGAAGGATAACGATCTCCGTGCAGCACATCCTGATATGCCGAACGCACCGCATGCGTCAGCAGTTTGTCGCGCACGAAGCGCCCGTTAACATAGAAATACTGCGCATCGGCGCGCGTCCTGGAGGCGGTCGGCAGGCCGACGAAACCGTATAGCCGCAGCGGCCCGGCGGCTTCTTCCAGCGCCAGCCGCGCCTCGGCAAAATCGCTGCCAAGGATCTGCGTGCTGCGACGGGCAGGCTCGCTGGCGTTCCAGTGATCGACAGTCTTGCCGTTATGGGACAGCGAAAACGCGACATCGGGCCGCGACAGGGCGATGCGGCGCACCACTTCGGCGCAATGGCCGAATTCGGTCTGTTCCGATTTCAGGAATTTGCGCCGCGCCGGGGTATTGAAATACAGGTCCCGCACATCGATCGTGGTGCCGGCCGCGCCGGAGGACGGCGTGGGTGCCGCGCCTGCTGCGCCGGTGATTTCCCAGGCATGCGCCGCGTCGGCGCTGCGCGAGGTCAGCGTCAACTGCGCCACCGAGGCGATCGACGCCAGCGCTTCGCCGCGAAAGCCGAGCGATGCGACGTTTTCCAGGTCGGCCAGCGACGCGATCTTGGATGTTGCATGACGGGCCAGCGCCAGTGTCAATTGCGCGGCGGGAATGCCGCGCCCGTCGTCGGTCACCGCGATCCGCTTGACGCCTCCCTGTTCCAGCCGCACGGCAATATGGGTGGCGCCGGCATCGAGTGCATTTTCGAGCAGCTCCTTGACCACCGACGCCGGGCGTTCAACCACTTCGCCGGCGGCGATTTGCGAAATCAGCTGGTCGGGAAGCGCCTGGATCGGACGGATTAAAGAGGCGGATGGATGCATTCTCGGATTATAACGCCGGGGCCTGGCCATACCGGACAATCGGTTGATGCAAAGCAATTTTTACATTTCGGCATTTCGATCATGGTTTTGCCGCGTAGCAATGTCAAAGGCGCTGAACTTACTCGGGATGGCTTGCTTTTCGTCGTTTGGGAGTTGTAACCGTGGTGTATGATGACGCCCGCAACCGAGGAAATCATGGAGCTTGTTCAATTCTTTGACATGATATTGCATGTCGATAAATCGCTTGGCCTGGTGATCGCGCAATACGGCACACTGGTCTATGCGGTGCTGTTCGTCATTATCTTTTGTGAAACCGGCCTGGTCGTGTTTCCTTTTTTGCCGGGCGACACGCTGCTGTTCATTGGCGGCGCATTCTGCGCTACCGGCGCGATGAATATCTGGCTCCTGATGGCGCTGCTGGTAACGGCCGCGGTCAGCGGCAATACCGTCAATTACTGGATTGGCAGCGCAATCGGCCACAAGGTATTTACCCACCACTACAGATGGCTGGACCAGGCCGCCTTGCGGAGAACCCATGCATTTTATGAAAATCACGGCGGCAAGACCATCATCCTGTCGCGCTTCATTCC
>DATEZO010000224.1:0-2158 GCA_035255485.1 Burkholderiaceae bacterium | reverse complement strand
CTTGGTGCATGTGCTCGGCGACCTGCTTGGGTCTGTGGCTGCACTGGTTGCCGGCGCCGTCGTTTATTTCACTGGCTGGCTGCAGATCGACCCGTTGCTATCTCTGCTGGTTTCCATACTGATCTTGAAATCGACCTTTGGTGTACTTCGCGAGTCCTATCATTTCCTGATGGAGGGAGTTCCCCATCATATCGATTATCTGCAAGTGGGCGAGGATCTGGCTGCGGTAAATGGCGTGTTGTCTGTGCACGACCTGCACGTATGGGAAATGACGCCAGGCCAGCCTGCCCTAATCGGTCATGTTGAAATTGCGAAAATGGACGAGTGGCCCAATGTGCTGCGCGCCATCAAGATCATGCTGCTGGAAAGGCATGGCATTGATCATGTGACCTTGCAGGCGGAACTGCCGTGCATGACTGCAGGCGATTAATTCAGACTACCGCCGCTCGACATCGATCACGCCGACTACCTCGCGAATGATCGACAATGCCTTCTGCAATTGCGAGGTCGAGGAAATCTCTGCAGTAAATTCCATTTTCGCCTGCCCCTTGGAACTGTGCGTACTGACACCGATCACGTTAATTTTCTCGCGCGAGAATATTTCCGAGATATCGCGCAGCAGGCCCTGGCGGTCATTTGCGAGAATAAAGATATCTACCGGATAAACAGTATCCCTGCCCGACTCGCCCCAAGTAGTTTGAATGACGCGCTCCAGCGCGTTCTTGCGCATCTGCGCCAAGTTCTTGCAGGAGGCGCGATGAATCGACACGCCCTTGCCGCGCGTAATGAAGCCGACAATTTCATCCGGCGGCGCAGGTTTGCAGCAGCGCGCGAGTTGCGTCATCAGCCCCTCTGTGCCGACCACCAAGACGCCTGACTTGGCGCCCTGCGTCACGCTGGATGCGCGACTTTTGTTCAGCAGCGGAGCATCTTCCGACGGGATATTTTTCGCCGCAGTTTTTTGCTCGTCGTCGCCATGCAGCACGTTTTCGATGTTACGCAGGCTGAATTCTTCCTTGCCAACAGCAAGGAACAAATCATCGACCTTGGAAAAGCCAAGCCTGTGTGCCAACTCCTCCAGGTTGATCGCAGTCTTACCCTCGCGCTGCAGCGTCTTTTCAACCATGGTGCGGCCGTGCGACAGGGTTTCCGCCTGCTCGATGGCATTGAACCAGGCACGCACCTTGGAGCGCGTGCGCGGGCTAGCCACGTAACCCGGGCTGAGCCAATCGCGCGACGGTCCCATTGCGGCCGAAGCACCACCTCTTGCGGTAACGATCTCAACCGTCTGACCGCTTTTCAGCGGCGTATTCAACGGCACCATCGCACCGTCGATGCGCGCACCGCGGCAACGGTGCCCGACATCGGTATGCAGATGGTAAGCAAAATCGATTGGTGTGGCACCATTCGGCAATTCGATCACCCGCGCCTGTGGCGTCAGCACATAGATGTGATCATCAAGCGAGGTGGATTTCAGCTTCTCGACCCATTCGCGCTGATCTTCCTGGCCCACCACCGCATCGGCAACTTCGGTTTTCCACGCCAGCAGCTGGCGCAGCCATGCAATCTTTTCGTCGTATTTTTGCGCAGCGAAACTGGAGCCGCCCGACTCCTTGTAGCGCCAGTGAGCAGCCACGCCGTATTCCGCAAAGCGATGCATTTCCTGCGTACGGATCTGCACCTCGATCGCACGTCCGTCCTCGGCGATCACTACTGTGTGCAAGGATTGGTAGCCATTCGGCTTGGGCCGCGAAATGTAATCGTCGAACTCTTCCGGAATCGGTGTCCAAATATTGTGCACCAGTCCGAGCACCGTATAACAAGCCTTGACGTCATCGACAATGACACGGAATGCACGGACATCGTATAGCTCGGAAAAGTCGAGCGACTTGCCGCGCATCTTGTTCCAGATACTATAGATATGCTTGGGCCGGCCGCTGACCTCGGCCTTGATGCCCGCCGCCGCAAGCTCTGACTTCAGGCGCACAATCGCTGCCTCGACGAAGCTTTCGCGCTCGATGCGCTTTTCTTCCAGCATTCGGGCAATGCGCTTATAGGTTGCCGGCTCCAGAAAGCGAAATGCCAAGTCTTCCAGCTCCCACTTCAGCTGCCAGATGCCGAGCCGGTTCGCCAGCGGCGCATACAAGTCGAGGGTTTC
>DATEZO010000223.1:0-3209 GCA_035255485.1 Burkholderiaceae bacterium | reverse complement strand
CAGAAGACGAGGACGACGAGGAGAAGTGCCAGCATGGCACCGCGAATCGGACCAGCGATGATATAACCGGCGACAATACACAGGACCGCAAAAATGCCTTGGTAGTTGGCGAGTTGGGAGGCCGAGATCCGCAATAACGGGCTAAGGCGGATCAAGATGTAAAAGTACCCAAGACCACCGATGGCGAGGATCGTAGCCCATGATACGTAGGTCGAAGGTGCAAACCCGCGCCAGACCTCAAACCACAAAATTGAGAGGCACAGGACGTAAAACGCCACTGTGGCAGCCCAATAATTGATTTGCCGGCGCATCTTTTTATCGTTGTCCGGCCACACAGGGAAATACATGGAAGCCTCCAACTGGGGGCGAAACGCAATATTATTATTTCTTTATAGAAACATGCTACGCACATGGCGGTTTGTCGTATATCCCATATTCATGGTGCTTAGATAAAGTTAGAGCGATGCCGGATGTTGGAGACGAATCGCCTTCAGTTTCTTGGCTCCTTCCCAGTCTTCTCAGGCATTAATGCAAATGACAGCTTTACAGAGTTGGTTTATTTCTGTCTTTGGGGCGTCGCAGTAATCCCCTCTCATTACTCGAGCGACCTCTCTTAGCCCCATCCCTGACGAAAAAATGCCCCCTCTGGATTGCCCAGGGAGGGCATGAGCGCTAATTGAGAACTCGTCGATTGCAATAACTCTGGCGCCAAGTTTGGCCAGTTGCACTAACTCGTGTATCGGCCCATTCAAACCTGTGGCACGACGATCGCGCCTTCAGGAATGGAACAAGCCTTCGGCAGGGTGGCGATCGATGCCGACAGTCAGATGCCGGCATACCATTGGTAGCCGTGGCCATCTTCCCAATAGCCTCCTTTACCCCCGCGGATCGTGTCCAGGCTGCTGACCAACTCGATGCGGCTGAGATACTTCGCATGCTTATAGCCGAGCTGGCGTTCCACACGCAGACGCAGCGGCGCACCGTTTGCGATCGGAAGTTCTCTGTCATTCAGGTCATACGCGAGTATCGTCTGCGGATGAAAGGCGTTGTCCATGTCGAGGCTTTCATAGTAAAACGCGGAACCAGGCCCTTCCATCGGATCGGCGCAATGGAATACCACGAAGCGTGCATCCGAATGCGGGCGCGCGTCATTGAGCACGTGGCTCAGAGGAACGCCGGACCATTTCGCGATGGCGCTCCAGCCTTCCACGCAATCGTGCCTTGTAATCTGCGTGCGCCGGGGCATAGCGCGTAGCTGTGTCATCGTCAGTTGCAGCGGCTTGTCCACCATGCCATCGACCTTCAGTGTCCAGTCCCTGAAGCCGTTTGCGGCCAGCGCCTGGTACGCCGGATTTTCCGGGTTGCTGGTGCCGTTGCTGCGGAAGTGCGGCGACAGATCGGCCTCAGTGAATTCCTGCGCCATCGTCCTGCGCGACAGCAGCGCCTTGTGCGCGGTGCGGTTCAAACGCTCGCCCTCCGCCAGCAGCCTCTGGAACCATTCAGTCTGTCCTACCTGGTCGCATCCTGCAATGCTCAGTAATGCCACTGCTTCCAATGAATTGCGAAGGAAGGTCCGCCTGTCTGGCCTATGTGTGCTCATGTTGCGCTCCTGCGACAGCGTCCGGCGGAACACCGTAGTAACCGGTGATCATGGAACGCAGATGGTTCCACAAGCCGCTGACGATCACTTCGAACACATGAATCAGGACGAATGCGACCAGCATCCACGCGACGATGAAGTGAATGGTGCGCGCCGACTGCCGTCCTCCGAACCAGTCGACCCAGCCTGTAATGGCGCTGTCGAGCATCGGCGACATCGCCATTCCCATCAGCACGATCAGCGGGAGAAGCACAAAGATGACCACCAGGTAAGCCAGTTTCTGCAGCACGTTATAGCGCTTGGCCGCCTCGCCGTGGGGATGTCGGAACAGAATGTGGTCTTTCACCGACTTGCCGATCTCCTTCATGTCCTTGCTGTCTGGAACAAGATCGCGTGCGAGGTGACCGCTCAGCAATGAATACAGGATGTAGGTCAGCCCATTAACGACGAATAGCCAAGCAAAGAAAAAATGCCACTGCCGCGCAAACGCCAGCGAGTAATACCCTGGAATGGTCATCCAGGATGGAAAGGCGTTTCGGCGCAGTGCACCATCCGGGCCTCTGAAAACACCCAGTACGCCAGTAGTATCGAGCTGATGACTTCCCACGCGCAGAATGCCCCTTGCCTCTGGCGGCGCGCCGACTGATGTGATTTCCAGGAGCGCCGGCCGCCTGCTATAGGATGAATCACCCCAGTAAAGAGCGGGATGCGCATTGAAGATGGACAGGCCGCTCATGAACAGTACGGTCAGGCAGAGTACGTTGGTCCAGTGCATGATCCGTACAGGCAAACGATGGCGGTAATAACGCGTCGCTTTGCTCGACGACAGATGAGATGCGGAAAGTGCTCTTTGCATTCTGAATCCCAACCGGCAAGAAACACCGCAAATGATCGGCGCGAACGCAGATCGACGTCACCAAAGGCATCGCATGACGTCGAAGCGTGGGCTAAATAATTCACTATAGGGCAGGGACGCGCGAATGCCAAAGCAGCCCGACCGCTGTGGTTTCAATCAAGCTCTCACTTATCATTGGGAAAGACCAGATGAAAGACATTGAGGCTGCTCTCGAATATCGCCACGGCAGCCATGCTAAAACAACACCGCGCACAGGAACCGCGCCATTCAAATAAAAGCCACCATGGCGGCTTGTGTGGACGCAGCTGTCTGTGAGCGGTATTCAGATCGCGTAGTAGTCGATGAAATCGAACCGCTTCCGACGTTCAAGAATACCGGGCCTACTCTTCAAATTCGACCGGAATATGCATACGAACAAGGATTGTTTTTGAAATGCGCAGGCCCGGAATTTCGCAGCGCGAAAGGAGCGCCGCGTGTAAAGACGAAGAATCGATAGCTTTTATGCGGCTTCTTTGTCTCCATTCGAAGCAATGACAAGGAGATTGCCTGCGCTCTTAATGCGGCTTGGCATACTGCGATGCGCCCGTAAAATCCAGCAATACGCAACGTTGCTCGCCTACGACCCATGCATCGTGCCCCGGCTTCATATAAAAACTGTCGCCTTCCTGATACTCCACTTCTTCGCCATCGTCCATCCTTACGCACATGCGGCCGGACAGCACGACACCAGTATGCGACGCTTGGCACGACGAC
>DATEZO010000222.1:0-4586 GCA_035255485.1 Burkholderiaceae bacterium | reverse complement strand
CGTCGGCTACGCGTCTTGCGGGTCACAGATTGGGTGCAAACTTCAGGCGGTTCAGACATTGCAAACCCTTGTCAGACAATGCTTGCAATTCTACATCACGCCCCGTGCCGGTTACAGTCAGAAACACGCTGATGTCGGGCGACGGCAACACAGGTTCGCCCTTTTCAGGCCATTCGATGATGCAGATGCTGCGGTCGTTGAAGTATTCGCGAAACCCGGCATCCAGGAATTCTTCCGGGCTGGCCATGCGGTACAGGTCGAAATGGATGGCCTCGACCGGCTGTCCGGCGATGACAATGGCATACGGTTCCGCCAGCGTGTAGGTCGGGCTCTTGACATGGCCGGCATGGCCGGCGGCATGCAGCAGGGCGCGCGTCAGGGCGGTCTTGCCGGCGCCGAGGTCGCCGTGCAGGTAGATCGTCAGGCCGGGCGTCAGCGCGTGCGCCAGCGCCACGCCGAGCGCTGCCGTGCCGGCTTCGTCATTCAGATAGGTTTTATAGTGCCGCATCTCGTAAAATAGAGGTTTATTGCCGCCGGCGAAGGTGCATGGCGGCACGGTGCGTTGGCATTGCCTGCTTGCGCACCGGCTTCTGCCTGCTTCCGGATCATGCCTGTTTCTCCCGACAATTTACCCGCTCTGACACGCAGGATCAAAACCTGGGGCCGTGAGCTCGGCTTTGCCGACATCCGCATTGCCGACATCGACCTGTCCCATGCCGAACCCGGTTTCCAGGCATGGCTCGATGCCGGCATGCATGGCGAGATGGATTATATGGCAAGCCACGGCATGAAGCGCGCGCGGGCGGCGGAACTGGTGCCCGGCACGGTGCGCGCCATCATGGCGCGCATGCATTACCTGCCGCGCCATGATGGCGACAACAGCGAGGGCGAAGACTGGCGCAAACGCGAAACAGCGCACGGCAGTGATCCCGCGGCGGCAGCGGTTTCGGTCTATGCGCGCGGAAGGGATTATCACAAGGTGATCCGCGCGCGCCTGCAGCAACTGGCCGATCGCATCAAGAACGAGGTCGGCGAATTCGGCTACCGCGTGTTCACCGATTCCGCGCCGGTGATGGAAGTTGCGCTGGCGGCGCAATCCGGCCTGGGCTGGCGCGGTAAGCACACCCTGCTGCTGAACCGCGAGGCCGGCTCGATGTTCTTCCTCGGCGAAATCTATACCGATCTGCCGCTGCCGGTCGATGCGCCGATCGCGGCGCATTGCGGCCAGTGCAGCGCCTGTATCGACGCTTGCCCGACGCAGGCAATCGTGGGGCCGTACCGGGTCGATGCGCGGCGCTGCATTTCCTACCTGACGCTGGAACTGAAAAGTGCGATCCCGCTCGAATTGCGGCCCCTGATCGGCAATCGCGTGGTCGGCTGCGATGATTGCCAGCGGGCCTGCCCGTGGAACAAGTTCGCGCAGCGCGCGACGCTGCCGGATTTCGACGTGCGGCACGGCCTCGACCGCGCGACACTGGTGGACTTGTTCGGGTGGGACGAGGAGCAGTTCAAGCGCATGACCGAAGGCAGCGCGATGCGCCGCATCGGCCATGAGCGCTGGCTGCGCAATATCGCCGTCGGCCTCGGCAATGCGCTGCGGGCCGGCGCGCCGGCGGCGGACATCATGGCGGCGCTGCAAGCGCGCAGCGACCATCCGTCGCCGCTGGTGCGCGAGCATGTGGCGTGGGCGCTGGCGCAGGCGCTTCCTTCCCCTTGAAGGAGTGAAAGTAGCCGTTTTTCCTTTGGCGGCGCTTGCAGTGTCTTCTATATACTGGACGCTGTATTTTCAAAAACCCGCGAAAACATTCCGCGTTTCGTTATATTTTTGCCTATACTCCCAGATATTTTGATCGGATCGTAATTCCCAAGGTGCCCAGGCGTAGTCTGGATGGAGCGTCAGCGGAATCCGGGCTACGGGTCGATTGCCAGCGTGCCTGGGATAGGCCAGCAGCGCCGGAAACAGCACGTAATATGCAATTTTTCCAGCCCGCCCGGTTGTACTCCGCGTCCCTGTGGCCCCGTGCCGGGAAGTTTCCCTGACGGCGCGCTACTTCAACAGCCGTGCCAGCTCTACCGCCGTCTTGACGTTCATCTTGTCGAAGATGTGGGCGCGGTGGACTTCGACGGTGCGCATGCTGATGCCAAGCTGATCGGCGATCACCTTGTTCATTTTGCCGACCAGGATCAGGTCCAGCACTTCCCGTTCGCGTGCCGACAATGCGGCCAGCCGCGCATGGATCGCCGCCGACGCACCTGCCAGCTGCGATGCGGCCAGGGCTTCCTGGACCCGGTCCATCAGCTTGTTATCGTTGAACGGCTTTTCGAAAAAGTCGAATGCGCCGCGCTTGAGCGTATCCACCGCCATCGGCACATCGCCATGGCCGGTCAGGAAAATCACCGGCATCTGGCGGTCCAGATCGCGCGCGACCAGTGTTTCGAACAGTGCAACGCCGCTGACATCCGGCATGCGCACGTCCAGCAGCACGCATTCGCCGTGCGGGTCAAACCGGGCATGCGCGTCGAGCGCACGCAGGAAAGCGGCGCCGCTTTCGTAGGCGGTCGACGCAATGCCGCGCGACTGCGCCAGCCAGGCGAGCGAATCGCGGATTACTTCTTCGTCATCGACAATATGCAGCATCGGCCCTCCTGTGGACTGGCATCGCGCCTGCCATCAGCCATGGCAGCATTGCTATGCCTGCGACGGTAGCGAAAACCGGAAGATTGTACCGCCTTGCGAATTATTTTCGTGCGTCAGCGTGCCGCCGTGGAATTCCACCGCCGTGCGACAAATGTTCAGCCCCATGCCCATGCCTTCCGCCTTGGTCGAAAAGAACGGCGAAAACAGGCGTTCGGCCACTTCGGCGGAAATGCCGTGTCCCTGGTCGATGATCGAGATGATGATGTTGGGCGGCGTGACATCGGCGTCGGCCGTGGCGATGATGCGCAGCACCCGCCGTTCGGACGGGATGTCGCGCATTGCCTCGATGGCATTGCGGGTCAGGTTCAGCAGCACCTGTTCCAGCAATACCCGATCCGCCAGCACCGGCGGCAATCCTGTCTGGATGCCGGTCTGGATCATGACGAAAAACTGCTGCGCCTGCAATTCCACCAGCGGGATGACGCTCTCGATCAGTGCCTGGACCGTGACCGTCTCGCGCAGCGGCTCGCGCTTTTTCACGAAAGCATGCACGCTGCGAATGATCTGCCCGGCGCGCTGCGCCTGCGCGCTGGCTTTTTCCAGCGCCAGCTTGAGCGTATCCAGGTCCAGGAGGCCGGCTTGCGCGGCGGTGCCATTCAGCATGTTCAGCGTGCCGGTGGTGTAGCTGGAGATCGCCGCCAGCGGCTGGTTCAGTTCGTGCGCCAGCGTCGATGCGATTTCGCCCATCGTCGCCAGGCGCGCGCTGGCCTGCAGTTTTTCCTGCTGCTGGCGGTTCAGGTCTTCCACGCGCTTGCGATCGGAAATGTCGAGCAGCGAGCCCATCCAGCCGGTTTGCCGGCCCGAGTCGTCCACCAGCGGCGATTCAAAGATCAGGACCGGAAACCGTTCGCCGTTGGCGCGCTGGAAAATCGTCTCGAACTGCGGCGTCGCGGCGCCCGCCAGCACCAGCGAAAAGCGCTGCTGGTATTCGTCCATCGCTTCCGGCGCCCAGTACGGCATCGGCGGCGCCTTGCCGACCAGTTGTTCCGGGCGCAGGCCGACCATCTGGCAAAACGCGGGATTGACATACGTGATGCGCCCTTCCAGGTCGCGCGCGCGCAGGCCGGTCAAGAGCGAATTTTCCATCGCGGTACGAAACGATACCTGCTGGCGCAGCGCGCCTTCGGCCGCCATGCGCCGGTTGATGTCGCGCCATAGCGCCCACAGGCTCCACAACAGGCCGAGCGATAGCAGGATGACCGAGCCGACCAGCAGGTTCGGCAGCATCTTGGGTGCGCTCTTGACACTATTGGTGCGCAGACGCAGCGATAGTCCCGGTAAATCCAGCGCACGGTTGTGGGTGTAGACGCCGCGTCCGGGACCGCCGCTGGCACGCCGCTCGATCACGTTGTCGTCATTGTCGAGCAGCAGGATTTCATTATCCTGCGCAAACCACCACGGCACCATTTCTTCCAGGATACCGGCGGTCGAATAACTGGCAATCAGGCTGCCGGCATACCGATCCTTTATGAACAGCGGCACGTGATAGTCCAGCAGCACCGGTTCCTGCATGCCGGATGGGCGGGCGGGCGCGCTGTATTGGGGTATCTTGATTTCACGGATCTTGCTTTCCAGCAGTTGCGACGGCGCTGAAAGATCGGCCAGCGTGATTGCGTGCGCGCCGGTCGAAGCGATCATCTTGCCATCCGCACCCAGCCATGCAATCCGGGTCAGTTCACGGTTGTTGCGGCGCAGGAAGGCAACCCGGGCGTGGAATTTGTCGACTGGCAAGTTGCCGGACATGATCTCGTTGGCGATCAGCCGGATGCTTTCCTCGTCCCGCCCGAGCTGGAACAGGATGGTTTGCTCGACCCACAGGGTATCGGCGATCAGCTGCTCCTGCCGTTCGCTGCTTTCCATCCGCTGCGCCTGCCACGGCAGCCAGATC
>DATEZO010000221.1:0-4727 GCA_035255485.1 Burkholderiaceae bacterium | reverse complement strand
GATCTGGGAAGCGGTCGAAGCCGACCTCGATCTGGCCATCTGCATCACCGAAGGCATCCCGGTGCGCGACATGCTGGCGCTGAAGGACCGCATGGCCAAATCCGGCAGCAAGACCCTGCTGCTCGGGCCGAACTGCCCCGGCCTGATCACACCGGATGAGATCAAGATCGGCATCATGCCGGGCCATATCCACATGAAAGGCCGCATCGGCGTGGTGTCGCGCTCCGGCACGCTGACCTATGAAGCGGTCGGCCAGCTGACCGCGCTTGGGTTGGGCCAGTCGTCCGCAGTCGGCATCGGCGGCGATCCGATCAATGGCTTGAAGCACATCGATATCATGAAGATGTTCAATGACGACCCGGACACCGACGCAGTCATCATGATCGGCGAAATCGGCGGCCCGGATGAAGCCAATGCCGCGCGCTGGATCAAGGACAACATGAAAAAGCCGGTCGTCGGCTTTATCGCCGGCGTCACCGCGCCTGCCGGCAAGCGCATGGGACATGCCGGCGCGCTGATTTCCGGCGGCGCCGATACCGCACAGGCCAAGCTGGAAATCATGGAAGCCTGCGGCATCAGGGTAACGAAGAATCCATCCGAAATGGCCCGCCTGCTCAAGGCCGCGCTGTAACCGGATCTGATTGCCGGGAGCACGGGGGGCTTCGGCTCCCCGTTGCATTTTGAGTGCAATTTTTACGGCTCCGCGATGGATTTCCTGCTCGAATTAAACTGGCTGGCAGTCGGCCAAATCATCCTGATCGATATCCTGCTGGGCGGCGACAATGCCATCGTGATTGCGCTGGCGTGCCGCAATCTGCCGCCGGCGCTGCGGCTCAAGGGCATCCTGTGGGGCACGCTGGGCGCCATCGTGCTGCGCATCCTGCTGATCGCCTTCGCGGTGACCATGCTGCAAGCGCCCTATCTGAAGCTGCTCGGCAGCCTGCTGCTGTTCTGGATCGGCGTCAAGCTGCTGGCGGAAGGAGAAGACGATCATGATGGCATCCATGCCAGCGAGCGCCTGCTCGCGGCGGTGAAGACCATCGTGCTCGCCGATCTGGTCATGAGCATCGACAATGTCATTGCGGTCGCCAGCGCGGCGGAAAATACCGGCGACGAACATCGCCTTGCGCTGGTCGTGTTCGGCATTGCCGTCAGCATTCCGATCATTGTCTGGGGCAGCACCATCGTGCTCAGACTGATGGCATTGTTCCCGGTCATCATCAGCCTGGGCGCCGGATTGCTCGGCTATCTGGCGGGCACCATGCTGTTTACGGATGCGGCATTGACGCCATGGATCCAGGCCTGGCTGCCGTATCATGCGTTCACCGTACCAGGCATGGGCGCGACATTGAGCATACCGGGATTGCTGAGCGCGGCGGGTGTGATGGCGACCGGACACTGGCTGGCGAGAAAACGCACGGATTCCGGCATTTAACGCAGCCGATAGCGCGTATTCCGGGCGGGGCGCAATCGGCTGTCACGCTTCCCCGATGACGCATGGCATCATGGTATAAAATGCATAACTTCATTTCATGTGTCGGCCCTCTTCGCCTCTATCGCTCATGGCTTATAACGTCGAACTTGAATTCGCCGCCAGGACCGATACAGGGTTGCTGCGTCCGCACAATGAAGACGCGGTGGCGACGAACCCGTCCCGTGGATTCGCCATTCTGGCGGATGGCATGGGCGGTTACAACGCGGGAGAAGTAGCCAGCCAGATCGCAATCGCAACGGTCGGGCAAGCGCTCGACGGGGCATTGCAGGCTGCCGGGCATGGTGCATCCTCGCAGCGCAACCGGCGCATCGTGACAGACGCGGTGGAGCAGGGCAACGCAGCCATCCGGGACGCGGCGCGCGCCAACCCGCTGTATAGCGGCATGGGCACGACCATCGTGGTGGCGTTGTTCCAGCAGGACCGGGTGATGGTGGCGCATGTCGGCGATTCGCGCTGCTACCGGTTCCGGCAGGGCGAGCTTGCACTGCTGACGCATGATCATTCCTTGTTGCAGGAACAGGTCGATGCCGGCCTGATCGACGCCGAGCAGGCGCGATTTTCGCCGGACCGGAACCTGATCACGCGGGCGCTTGGCATCGGCCACGCTGTCGATATAGAGATCCATGAGCATGCCGTCAAGGAAAACGACCTGTACCTATTGTGTTCCGATGGCCTGTCGGACATGCTGGCAACGCAGGAAATCAGCGACATATTGAACCAGTTGGGCGCCGACCCCGGTGCGATATGCGACGCCCTGATTGCCGCAGCGAACCGCAACGGCGGTCGCGACAATACTTCCGTCATTCTGGTGAAGATACAAGCGATACGGACGGCAGCGGAAGGCACGCTTGGCCGTCTATGGCATTGGTTCAGTAACGGCGATTGACGGCAAAGGATGCGGGATGGCGGCGAAGATCATTGTGACGGCAGGCGACACGATATTGCAGGAACTGGTGCTCTCCAGGGAGCGCATCAGCATCGGTCGCCGTCCGCACAACGATGTCGTGCTCACTCATATCACCATCAGCGGCGAGCATGCGGCCATCATTACGATGCGCAACGGCAATGATGTCTGTCTTGAAGACCTCGACAGCACCAATGGCACGCAGGTCAACGGCCAGCCCGTAAAAAAACACTTTTTGCAGGATCGCGATGTGATCGAACTGGCGCATTACCGGATCCGGTATCGGGCCGATGGCCGGGATGACTGAGCAGGACGACAGAATTGCCCTGCGTCAGGAACTGTCTCCTCCGCTCCCTATTCGGAATTCACTGGGAGTATGGCAATAAACACCGTGAAATTCGCAATAAACATGGCGCTGTTTAAAAATACAGCGGGCTGTATGTATGCGCGGATACGCAGGCTCAAGCCTGCCGGAAACCGCCTGGCGCGGCATTTTTCACTTCGATCATGGAATGAATCCCGCCAATCCCGTACCTCTGTTACCGCCTGCGGTTCTTTTTGAGCGAATGCCAGACGGGGCTCATGCAAACGTCTTTCAAACTTGCCATAACGGTTTTTGAAAGTGACAATTTTTGTGAAAATCATGGAATCCTGACAAAAATTGTCACTTGGGAAGCGAAGGGTTTGTTAAATTATGGCTTTGCCAGCCGGAAACGGGAGAAAACAGGTATGTTTCCGGCTGGCACGGTGCTTGCGAAGGTGTTGTCATGGCAGACAGGCTGTCCATCTTTCCAAAGGGAGAAATAAAATGAAATCGACGAAAATGATGCAAGGCGTGCAGCGCGGCTTTACCCTGATCGAATTGATGATCGTGGTGGCGATTATCGGTATCCTGGCGGCGGTGGCATTGCCAGCGTATCAGGACTATACGATTCGCGCCCGACTGACGGAAGGTCTCAATCTGGCTGGCGATACCAAGGCCTTTATCACGACCGGAGTGAATACGGTTACCGATCTGGGTACTGCGGCAGCGACCTATAATGCACAGGCAGGTAACTTGGGTGCAACCAGTAAATACGTTAATAGCATTCAGGTTGCGCCATTGACCGGCCTGATCACGATCACCTATACCGCCACCAGTACTGGTCTGGCTGCGAACCAGACGCTGACGCTGACTCCATGGATGCGCGATACCGCTGCCGGCCAGGCGTGGGCGGCCGGTATGACTGCCGGTGCTACTGGCGCGATCGACTGGGGCTGCGCTTCCTTATCGAGCCTGACAGCAGCAGCGCATGGCATTACTGTTCTAGCTATGGGTACCGTTCCAGCCAAATACGCACCGAATGAGTGCCGTTAATCTGTAAATGGGTATATATGTTGGAATCAGGTTCGATCGATTCCTGCGATGATGCCGGTTAAGTTTAAAACGCCCGCGATGCGGGCGTTTTTCATATTCTTATCTCATTTTCTTTGCTAAAAAATCGCATGAAATTGAATCGCTTTCAGGCCTTCGGCTGGCATGTGCTGGCGTCGATACTCGTCGGCCTTCTGTGTTCCGCACTGGTTTTTCTGCTCTGGTATCCGTGGCCACTTCCAGCCGCAACCGGCGTGACGGAAATATTCCTTCTGCTGCTGGCGGTGGACGTGGTGATCGGGCCCTGCATGACGCTGCTGGTATTCAATCCGGCAAAGAAAGAACTCAAGCGCGATCTCGCGATTGTGCTGTTGCTGCAAATCGGCGCTTTTTTATATGGATTGCATGCCGTATTCATCGCCCGGCCGGTCTATCTGGTGTTCAATACGGATCGATTCGACCTGGTGTATGCGAACGACTTCACGCCGGAAAAGCTGGGCAAGGTTTCCGATCCGCGCTTCCGCACCGTGCCGCTGCTGGGCCCGCACACCGTTGCGGCGCGCAGGCCGGAAGAGGCAAAAGCGCGCAGCGATATTCTGTTCAGCGCCTTGTCCGGCGGTGACGATTTGCCGCAACTGCCGCAATTCTATGTGCCCTATCCCGAAACAGGAGGGCAAGCGCAAAAGCAGATTCATCCGCTCGAAGAACTGCGCCGTTTCAATGGCAGTCACTCGCAGGAAATTGCTGCGCTGGCTGAAAAGTATGCCGCGATCAAAGGCGGTGTCGGATTTTTGCCGCTGCGGGGTAAAGTCAAGGATCTGGCAGTCATCGTGCGCAAGGATTCGGCGGAAATTCTGGAAGTGGCAAACCTGAATCCCTGGCAGTAAAGCCGGTAGCAAGGTGCAACAAGCCCGGCGCATTGCACCGCATGGTTCGTGATGTTGCACTTCTGCGCACTACGCCGCAGGATGAAA
>DATEZO010000220.1:0-59306 GCA_035255485.1 Burkholderiaceae bacterium | reverse complement strand
TGTGGCGGCAGATGATGGCGTGATGCCGCAAACCAAGGAAGCGATTGCGCACGCGAAAGCAGCAGGTGTGCCTCTGGTTGTGGCGATCAATAAAATCGACAAGCCGGGCGCCAACCTTGACCGTGTCAAGCAGGAATTGGTCGCCGAGCAAGTCGTACCGGAAGAATACGGCGGCGAGTCGCCTTTCGTGCCGGTATCCGCCAAGACAGGCGCTGGTATTGATGATTTGCTGGAACAGGTGTTATTGCAGGCCGAGGTGCTGGAGTTGACTGCACCCAAGGAGGCACCGGCGCGTGGACTGGTGGTTGAAGCAAGGCTTGATAAAGGCCGCGGCCCGGTTGCGACGATTCTGGTGCAATCGGGAACGCTGAAGCGCGGCGATGTTGTATTGGCCGGCTCATCCTATGGTCGTGTCCGCGCAATGCTGGACGAGAATGGCAAGAGTATTACGGAAGCCGGCCCATCGATCCCGGTTGAAATTCAGGGTTTGACCGAAGTGCCGATCGCTGGTGAAGAAGTAATGGTCATGGCGGATGAGCGTAAAGCGCGCGAAATCGGTCTGTTCCGTCAAGGCAAGTTCCGTGATGTAAAACTGGCGAAACAGCAAGCGGCGAAACTTGAAAACATGTTTGAGCAGATGGCTGAAGGCGAAATCAAAAACCTGCCAATGATCATCAAGACCGATGTGCAGGGTTCGCAAGAAGCCTTGGTGCATTCCATGCAAAAACTGTCGACCAGTGAAGTGCGTGTACAAGTGGTGCATGCGGCAGTTGGCGGCATTACTGAATCGGACGTCAATCTTGCGGTCGCTTCCAAGGCGGTCATCATTGGCTTCAATACACGTGCCGATGCGCAGGCGCGCAAGCTGGCCGAAGCCAATGGCGTTGACATCCGCTATTACAACATCATTTACGATGCGATCGACGAGGTCAAGGCGGCGATGTCCGGCATGCTGGCGCCAGAGAAGCGCGAGCATGCATTGGGTCTGGTCGAAATTCGCCAGGTGATCCTGGTCAGCAAGGTCGGCGCGATTGCAGGCTGCTTCGTGCTGGAAGGCGTTGTCAAGCGAGGTTCTTCAGTACGTCTATTGCGCAACAATGTAGTGATCTGGACCGGCGAAATCGATTCGCTCAAGCGCTTCAAGGATGACGTAAAAGAAGTGAAATCCGGCTTTGAATGCGGTTTGACACTGAAAAATTTCAATGATGTCCAAGAAGGTGATCAACTGGAAGTATTCGAGGTGCAAGAAGTCGCTCGTACTCTGTAAGACGTTATCAACAAGAATGCGGTTAAACTTCGATATTGGGGGAACTGCGTTTTGTTGATGATGGGCAGGTTCATTCTGGTGGATGAGGGCATTTTCAGGGCAATTTGCCAGGACTGCGGAAATGACGAACGATTTTCATATACATGGCTAAACACAGTAAAAGCATTCCCGGACGCGGTTTGCGGGTTGCCGACCAGATCCAGCGTGATCTGGCGGAGATCATCGCGTTTGAATTGAAAGATCCGCGCGTTGGAATGATCACGATTACCGAAGTGCAGGTCACTCCGGATTATGCGCATGCAAAGGTATTTTTCACCATGCTGAGCGATGACCAGGATGCGATTCAAAATACGGTCGCAGGATTGCAGAAGGCAGCAGGTTTCATTCGCGGCCAGCTTGGACGACGCTTGACCATCCACGCCATTCCAGAATTGCATTTTGTGCACGATACCTCGACTGCGCGCGGTATGGAGTTGTCAAAACTGATTGACAAAGCCAATGCAACTCGCGCCAAGGATGCGGAAGAATGAGCGCCGTCGCTTCTGTCTTGCGGCAATAAATCATCCCATCCGGCATGGCAATCAATCCGCATAGAAAACCGCGCGTACCGGTGCATGGCGTACTGCTTCTCGACAAGCCGGCAGGCGTGACCAGCAATGATGCGCTGATCAAGGCCAAGCGACTCTTGAATGCGCAGAAGGCCGGTCACACCGGAACGCTCGATCCGTTTGCAACCGGCTTGCTGCCGCTTTGCTTCGGCGAGGCGACGAAATTTTCGCAGGATTTGCTGAATGCCGATAAAACCTATGAAACGCTGGTCCACCTTGGCATGTGCACATCGACCGGCGACACCGAAGGCGAGACCGTCGCCACCAGCGAAGTAACCGCGACCAGAACGCAGATCGAAGCCGTGCTCGAGCAGTTTCGCGGCGAAATCGATCAGACCCCGCCAATGTATTCAGCACTCAAGCGCGACGGCAAGCCGCTGTACGAATATGCGCGTGCCGGCGTGACACTGGAACGCGAAGCACGCCGCGTGACCATTCATGCGCTTGAACTGATCGATTATCAGGCGCCATATCTGCGCTTGCGCGTTGCTTGCAGCAAGGGAACGTATGTTCGCGTGCTGGGCGAAGATATTGGCACGGCTTTGGGCTGTGGCGCACACTTGCAGGAATTGCGCCGTATCCAGGCGGGCACGCTGAAACTTGATTCTGCCATGACGCTGGACGCGCTCGCCAGCATGCCTGACACCGAACGCAGCCAGGCGCTTGCACCGATGGATGCGTTGCTGTCCTCATTTCCAACAGTCGATTTGCCGGAACAGCTGGCCAAACGCTTCATGCATGGTCAGCGACTCGCGCTCGACAAGGAAGGTGTACAAACTTCCGGCCAATTCGGTCGGGTGCGCGTATATCACGCGGATGATCATCGATTGCTGGGCACCGGGCAAGTAATGGAGTTCAATATTCTGGCACCGGAAAGACTTGTTTCATGCGATTGAGACAGAAAAGTCCACGAATTATCGGGTGATTAACAGCAACTCATTGAAATATCACGATATTTGGAGTAAATCGTGCGCCGCAACATGCTATAATTTCGGGTTCTCCGAATCACGAAAATCACGCAAACACTATCATGTCAAACACTAAACGCGCGTTACGCAATATTGCCATCATTGCTCACGTCGATCACGGCAAAACCACGCTGGTCGATCAGCTGCTGCGACAATCCGGCACGTTCCGCGATAATCAGCACATCGATACGCGCGTGATGGATTCGAACGATCTGGAAAAAGAGCGCGGCATCACGATCCTGGCAAAGAATTGCGCTGTTGAATATGAGGGCACGCATATCAATATCGTTGACACGCCGGGCCATGCTGATTTTGGCGGTGAGGTCGAGCGCGTGCTATCGATGGTCGATAGCGTGCTGCTGCTGGTGGATGCAGTCGAAGGCCCCATGCCGCAGACGCGCTTCGTGACGCGCAAGGCGCTCGCGCTGGGCTTGAAGCCGATCGTGGTGGTCAACAAGATCGACCGTCCCGGTGCACGTGCCGACTGGGTGGTGAATGCGACTTTTGAACTGTTCGACAAGCTGGGTGCAACCGACGATCAGCTGGATTTCCCGGTGGTGTATGCATCGGCGCTGAACGGCTACGCCAGCCTCGACCAGACTGTGCGCGAAGGCACCATGAAGCCGCTGTTCGACGCCGTGCTGGGATACGTGCCGGTGCGTGAAGATGATCCGGACGGCCCGCTGCAATTACAGATTTCGTCGCTCGATTATTCCTCGTACGTTGGCAAGATTGGCGTTGGCCGTATCAATCGCGGCCGCATCAAAGGTTTGCAGGACGTGATCATCATGAACGGCCCGGATTCGACGCCCATCAAGGCACGCATCAACCAGGTACTGAAGTTCAAGGGGCTCGAGCGCGTACTGGTCGATGAGGCACAGGCTGGCGATATCGTGCTGATCAACGGTATCGAAGAAATCGGCATCGGTTCTACCTTATGTGCGCTCGATACGCCGGACGCCTTGCCGATGCTGAAGGTCGACGAGCCGACGCTAACCATGAATTTCGTGGTTAACAATTCGCCCCTGGCGGGTCGCGAAGGCAAGTTCGTCACCAGCCGCCAGATCCGCGAGCGCCTCGAGCGCGAACTGAAAGCAAATGTTGCACTGCGCGTAGCCGATACTGGCGACGACACTACGTTCGAAGTGTCGGGGCGCGGTGAATTGCATCTGACGATTCTGCTGGAAAACATGCGTCGCGAAGGCTATGAACTGGCCGTCTCGCGCCCGCGCGTGGTGTACAAGGAAATCGATGGCGTGCGCCACGAGCCGTACGAGCTGCTGACCGTCGATGTCGAGGATTCCCATCAGGGTGGCGTAATGGAAGAACTCGGTCGCCGCCGCGGCGATTTGCAAAACATGGAACCGGACGGCAAGGGCCGCGTGCGCCTTGAATATCGTATCCCGGCGCGCGGCCTGATCGGCTTCCAGTCGGAGTTCATGACGCTGACGCGCGGCACGGGATTAATGAGCCATATTTTCGATGAATATTCTCCGGTGGACGTCACCAGGCCGGAACTGGCTGGCCGCCGCAATGGCGTGCTGGTGTCGCAGGACGACGGTGCGGCGGTTGCCTACGCATTGTGGAAACTGCAGGATCGCGGCCGCATGTTCGTCAGCCACAATGACCCGGTGTACGAAGGCATGATCATCGGCATCCATTCGCGCGACAACGACCTGGTGGTCAATCCGATCAAGGGCAAGCAATTGACCAACGTGCGCTCTTCCGGCACCGACGAAGCGGTGCGCCTGGTACCGCCGATCCAGATGTCGCTGGAATACGCAGTGGAATTCATCGAAGACGACGAGCTGGTCGAGATCACGCCGAAGAGCATCCGTCTGCGCAAGCGCCATCTGAAGGAGCATGAGCGCAAGAAGGCCTCGCGCGAAGCCGCTTGATCGCTCATCATCATCCGTGATGCGCTGTGTGCCACGGATACCAGTCCAACCCGCCGATCCTTCCTGGCCTGCCAAGGCCAAGCGGAATCAGCGGGTTTTTCATTTCTGAATAGTTGTTGTCCATGCTGACTCGGTATTCGCACCAGCGTGCTGTTTTGCTCATGATATGCGCAGCCACTCTGTGGAGCATTGCCGGCGTTCTGACGCGCCATCTGGACGCGGCGCGCGGCTTTGAAGTCACCTTCTGGCGCAGCGTGTTCGCCGCGCTATTCGTGGCGATTGCATTGGTGCTGCAGCGAGGCGGAAAAGCGCTTGCCGCGGTACGCTCGATGGGCCGCCTGGGTGCCTTGTCCGGCGCGATGTGGAGCGTCATGTTCTGCTGCTTCATGATTGCGCTGACAATGACAACGGTCGCCAATACGCTGATCGTGATGAGCATTTCACCGCTGCTGACCGCGTTTTTCACCTGGCTGTTCCTGCGACAGCGGATTGCGGCACGCACCTGGTGCGCAATTGCCGCCGCACTGATTGGCATGGTCGGCATGTTTGTGAAGGGCATGTCGCATGTTAGCGGCACCCAATTGGCCGGCATGACGATTGCGCTGGGCGTGCCGCTGGCGGCATCGGTAAACGTCATTGCACTGAAAAAGGCGGGCCATGGCATCGACCTGGTACCGGCGGTCCTGCTGGGCGGCATCCTCTCGGCATTGGCAATGCTGCCGTTGACTTGGCCGATGCAGGCATCCATGCACGATATCGGGATTCTTGCGATTCTCGGTTTTTTTCAGCTGGGATTTCCCTGCATGCTGATGGTTCGCGCATCGAAATCGCTATCCGCGCCGGAGATTTCATTGCTGGCGCTGCTAGAGGTTCTGCTGGGGCCGCTATGGGCATGGCTTGGCGCCGGCGAGGTGCCGGCACAGGAAACGCTTGCGGGAGGTGCGATCGTACTGCTGGCCCTGGCGCTCAATGAAGCCGCCTCAATGCGGCAATTAGCGCGTGTAACGCGCTAGAGCAGGATGATGCAATGGTTTAGTGGGAGTATGCATTAAAATACCGTGTTACTCGCAATGAATCTGCTGGTCTGTAAAAATACACATACCAGTATATAAACAAGTAAAATGCCGGAAAAGAATGGAAAAAAGGCCGCCAGCGTCGCATCCGGCGGCCTTTTGCTTGATTGTCAGGCCAGCGCCGGTTCGGTTTCCGGGATTGGTTTTTGCGTTTTCAAAACGTCAGCAAGCGCATCGAACAATTGATCAATCTGGGATTTGTCGATGATCAGCGGCGGCGACAAGGCAATGATGTCGCCGGTGGTGCGAATCAGCACGTCCTTATCCCAAAAACATTTCGTGAAGACGTCATAAGCGCGTGCCGCCGGCTTGCCGGGTACGCTCTCAAGTTCGATACCGCATACCAGGCCGAGGTTGCGGATATCTTTTACATAGGGCAAGCCTTTCAGGCGGTGCGCTGCTTCCTCGAAATACGGAGCCATGCCGGCTGCACGCTCGAATAGCTGTTCTTCCTTGTACACTTCGATGGCCGCAATCGCCGCTGCCGCCGCGAGCGGATGGCCGCTGTAAGTATAGCCATGGAAAAATTCAATACTGTTGTCCGGCGCGGCACTCATGAATGTATCGTGGATATCCTGGCGCACGATGACCGCACCCATCGGTACCGCAGCGTTGGTCAAGCCCTTGGCGCAGGTGATCATGTCCGGCACCACGCCGAAATAATCGGCGGCAAACGGTGCACCCAGGCGGCCGAAGCCGGTAATGACTTCATCGAAGATCAGCAGGATGCCGTATTTGTCGCAGATCGCGCGCAGTTTTTGCAGGTAGCCCTTGGGTGGCAGGATCACGCCGGTGGAGCCCTGCAGTGGCTCGACGATCAACGCAGCGATGGTGGCAGGGTCGTGCAAGGTGGTCAGGCGCTGTTCCAGTTCATCGGCAATTTCGGCGCCGTGCTCCGGCAGGCCGCGCGAGAATGCATTTCTGGCGATATCAAGTGGATGCCGCAAGTGATCCACACCCGCCAGTGTCGGGCCGAAATGCTTGCGATTGCCGGCAATGCCCCCGACCGAAATGCCACCGAAGCCAACACCATGATAGCCGCGCTCGCGCCCGATCAGACGCGTGCGCAAGCCGTCGCCACGCATGCGATGGTAGGCCAGCGCGATCTTGAGCGCCGAATCAACGGCTTCCGAACCGTCATTGCAGAAAAATACCCGGTTCAGGCCTTCCGGCGCCATTGCCGCCAAAGCGCTGGCTGCTTCAAACACCTTGGGATGGCCCATCTGGAAAGTCGGCGCAAAATCGAGGGTTGCCGCCTGCTGCTGGATTGCCGCGACGATTTTCGGGTGACTATGCCCGGCATTGACGCACCACAAGCCGGCGGTACCGTCAAGAATCTTGCGTCCATCATCGGACGTGTAAAACATGCCGGATGCGGAAACCAGCATGCGTGGCCTGGCCTTGTATTGGCGATTGGCGGTAAACGGCATCCAGAAATGTTCGGTATCGATTGGATCGGGCATATCAGTGTGTCCCTCATGTTGAAATAATTAGAACCTTTATGGTATTACTTTTGGTACGTACGAGTACAGCCTGCGCTCGTCGCGCCACAATAGCGTTCTTGATCCGTGGCATTCCCGTGAGTAAAAGGCGTACCCGGCAACGCGGGGGTGCTGAGCGAAAAAGAGGGGTCATTTTCAAGATTTGCCGATGGCCCGACAATGCTGAAGCCTGTGACCTCCATCAACGTCTACCCATGAAACATCGACAAGCTATTGGGTATAACCGGAAAGGGAACGCGCATGGCTCTGTTTGTGGGAATTACGATTTCTTCGATTGCCTGCATCGCCGTCCTGGCCCTGTCGATTAAATACACAGTGGCCGAGAAAGACATGAAGGGCTACTAACGAGGAGGGAGGTACTTCTCGCTGACTTTATTCTGCCTACCAGCAAGAAGTTTATAAAAAGCCTACGATAAATCCATAATTAATAAAGATAGCGAGACAACCATGGGACTGTTTTTTGAAATTGCTATACCCGTACTGGTCAGCATTGCCATCATTACAGCAGTGTCTGCCGTGACCAATAAGGATATGGACGGATATTAGCGAGGCCAGAGCTGTGGATTGAAATGGCCGGCTAACATTAACTGACCCCGCTGTCCGATGTTAGCCACTCCCGGTATGCGGCAATCGACTCGGTTGCGGTAGCGCGAAGAATAGCTTCGACCTGACTCAAGTCACCTTGTACGGATTTTGCTATTAATTGCTTAGCGAGTTCCTGTATACGCTGTTCTGACAAGAAAATTTTGTTCATTGTATAACTCCAAATGAATGGAATTTGATTAGACGCCGCAAGATAAGTTTAAAAATTGATATCAGTTAATGATGAGCAGTCTCAATTTTACTCTTGATCACTGATACTTCGATCTCGAGCGTTTTAGGGGAAATCGAGGGCGACGGTCGGCAATCTATCGAGGATGCCTTGATTTTAATCAACGGTAATATTTCCTTACGAAACAATCCCTTATCTAGAGCAACAATACTTATTCACAACATTGCCAACAAAAATTGTGGGCAAGTTTAATTCTGCTGGTAGACAGTAGGATTAGTTGGCCGATCGGATGAGGTAGGTTGGCCACCTTCCAGACACTCTTGAGATAGGTGAGGTCGATGTTAATCGTTACGCCGCCGGCCCCATTCTTGAGCCGGTTTTTAACGAAGGTGGTGATTTCGTGCACGGTCAGGTCCGGCAGCTTTATGTGGCCGAATTGCCTGTATAACGACTTCAGCACAGCATCCTTGTTCTTGCCGAGCGGCTTCTTTGCGGTCAATTCCTCGGTGTAGCGGTTGATCAGATCGCCCATAGTCTTGTCTGCTATGATGCGCACATCCTTGAATTTGCGCGCTTGCATGTCGGCTTCCATGCGGTTGGTCCACTCTTGGGCCCGGGCTTTGATGTCAAAAGTTTCGCTCAGTGTCGGAAATTCGGTTTTCCGCACTCGTGCGCGCCACCGCTTGCCGATCTTTATAAACGTTGCCATCTCTTCTTTCGCGTGTCCAATTGATCCAATTTTGATCCAGTGACATATGATAAACCAAGAAATAACGGGAAGTTTTGTGAGTTGTCATTCCGCAGCATCTGAGGTGCAAAGCCTTGAAAACACAAGTATTCCCTCAAATCAAGGGCGTCGTCGTATTTCCGTTGCCCCGATGATGGATTGGACTGATCGTCATTGCCGTGTCTTCCATCGGCAGATCACGCGCCATACGTGGCTCTACACGGAGATGGTCACCACCGGCGCACTTCTGCATGGGGACGTCGCGCGCCATCTGGATTTCAGCACGGAAGAGCATCCGGTCGCCTTGCAGCTGGGTGGCAGCGAGCCGGCGGACCTCGCCAAAAGCGCAAAGCTGGGCCAGCAATGGGGCTATGACGAAATCAACCTCAATTGTGGCTGCCCGTCGGAACGTGTGCGAAAAGGCGCATTCGGCGCTTGCCTGATGGCGGAGTCTGCACTGGTGGCGGATTGCGTGAAAGCGATGCGTGATACTGTTTCAATCGATGTAACGGTCAAGCACCGGATTGGCATCGACCGGGTTGAAAGCTATGATTTTGTGCGCGATTTTGTCGGTGTCATCGCCGCAGCGGGTTGCCGTACCTTCATCGTACATGCGCGCAATGCAATTCTGAAAGGATTGAGCCCGAAGGAAAACCGCGAGATTCCACCATTGCGTTACGAGTTCGCCTATCAGCTGAAACGCGATTTTCCCCAACTTGAAATCATCCTCAATGGCGGCATCAAGACCGAAGCCGACATCGAGCTGCATCTGCAGCATGTCGACGGTGTGATGCTCGGCCGCGAGGCATATCACAATCCGTATTGGATGGCATCGTTCGATGCGCGTTATTACGGCGAGATTACGGCATCGAAATCGCGCACGGAAGTGCTGCAGGCAATGATCCCCTATATCCGCATGCAACTGGAGTTGCATGGCAAAGGGGCCGGTGGCGGCTTGCGCCTTAACAGCATTACGCGTCATATGCTGGGCCTGATGGCTGGCATGCCAGGTGCGCGCACTTTCCGGCAAACGTTATCGGACACGAAAAAATTAATGAGCGGGAACCCCGATATTCTGCTGGAAGCTCTGGCTTCCGTGCAATCCGGAACTTCGTGATTCTTCTTTTCTACCAAGGCGTAAGAGGTCAATAATTGCAGTGCGCAGCCTGCACGCTTGCGATTCAGACTAATCCAGTGGGCAACGCGTAAATTTCACTCGTTAGCTGTAACTTTTTTATCCTTTTCGCCGCTCGGCGTTTCGTGTTCCGGACTTTCCTGCCCTTTTCATGGCACGAAAGCTGCAAGCACATGGTTCAAAAAGCCATTATTCCAGCATATTGCACGCGCGTGATCTGTCAGCCGCATCGCGCCATGAAAGGATTGCCATGCCTCAGCAAGGACAGCAGACACCTTTTCCTCCGCAACATCAGGACAGTCAACCCGGCGTTGAAACGGCGATGCAACCCAAGCCGCAAGCCGAAGGCAAAAATTATATCGGCAGCGGCAAGCTGAATGGCAAGGTTGCATTGGTGACTGGCGGCGATAGCGGTATCGGTCGGGCGGTTGCGATTGCATTTGCAAAAGAAGGCGCGGATGTGGCGATCACGTATCTTAACGAACATGAGGATGCGCAAGAAACCAAGCGCCACATTGAACAGGCGGGCCGCCACTGTATCGCTCTTGCCGGCGATCTGGGCAGTGCCGATTTCTGCGGGCAGGCAATACATTCCGTGATATCCGACCTGGGCGGACGACTCGACATACTGGTCAACAACGCAGCCGAACAGCATCCGCAGCAAAGTATTGAGGATATTACGGAAGAGCAGCTGGAAAAGATATTTCACACCAATGTTTTTTCGATGTTCCATATGGTCAAGGCAGCGCTGCCGCATTTGAAAAGCAGCGCGCGCATCATCAATACCACTTCGGTAACTGCTTACCGCGGCAGCGCCCATCTGCTGGATTACTCTGCCACCAAAGGTGCGATCGTCTCCTTTACCCGATCGCTGTCGCAACAGCTTGCGCAGCGCGGCATTCATGTGAATGCCGTTGCGCCGGGACCGGTATGGACGCCACTGATTCCATCCACTTTTCCACCGGAAAAAGTAGCCAGTTTCGGTAGTGATGTGCCGCTGGGGCGCGCCGGCCAGCCGGACGAAATCGCTCCCTGCTACGTATTCCTGGCCAGTGCGGATTCCTCTTACATGACGGGGCAGGTACTGCACCCGAATGGCGGCGAAGTGGTGAATGCCTGATGCTCTTTGCAGCCAGCCACACAAGGCTGCCTTCTTCAATATTCCTTCAGTCGGTTATACAAGGTCTTGAGGCTGATGCCCAGTGTTTCTGCGGTAAGGCGTTTATTGCCGTTGAAGTGTTTTAATGTGGCAAGGATGATTTCACGTTGCGCTTCGGCCAGCGGCATGCCGACGAAAAAATTCAGATAGCCCTCATGCATGACTGGCTTGCGTGATGACAGGTCGGGAATGTATTGATCAATCTCGAGCGTTTCGTTGGAGAGGATAAAAGCCCGATGCACGACATTTTTCAATTCCCTGACATTGCCCGGCCAGGAATAGGAACGAATGATTTCGAGAGAGTGGCGGGAAAAGGATTTTTCTATTTTCCCTTTCTCATTGAGCGACCGCAGGAAATATTGTGCCAGCAGTTCAATATCGTCGCCGCGTTCTCGCAGCGGCGGTATGCGGATCGGAAAAACTGCCAGTCGATACATGAGATCTGAACGAAAATGCCCTTGTCTTACCGCAGTTTCAAGATCGCGATTGGTTGCTGCAATCAGACGTACGTCAACCTTGACCTCTTCATCACCGCCGATCCGCATGAATGTGCCGGTTTCCAGCACCCGCAGCAACTTCACTTGCATATCCACCGGCATTTCAGTGATTTCATCGAGAAAAAGCGTGCCTTGCGATGCATGCTCAAAGTAGCCGTCGTGGCGGTGGGCTGCTCCAGTAAAGCTGCCTTTTTCATGACCGAACAGGGCTGCTTCAATCAAGTGAGCAGGTATGGCGCCGCAATTCACGGCAACAAAATTATTGGTGCTGCGATGGCTCATCTGATGGATCGTTTGCGCGATCAATTCCTTGCCAGTACCGCTTTCGCCGGCCAGTAACACAGTCGCTTCAGTAACAGCCACTTTCTCGATCTGCTGATACAAAGCTTCCATTGCGGGTGAAGAGCCGTAAAGCAACCCGAATTGCTTCAGCGATTTCTCAGGATCCATGTTGCATTGTTTAGTGAGAAGGAAATTGGTTTGTTTGAAGAAGACCGGCACCCTGCGCCAGGATGAAGATGATGGAATCGTTTTGATTCTTGCAGCGCTGCCGCGCATGCGCCTTGCGAAAATTCAATCTCGTACAAGGAAAATGTGGCGTACGGCCTGAACAGTGCCGTGCTGAGTTTTTCTTGCAAACAAGTGGATTGATTCAATACATTAAAAACAAGAATTTTTCCTTGAAATTACTCCTGAATTCAAGGGTTGATCCGGCCAGTACAGTCTACTTAAAACCAATGATATTCAAAAGTTAAGAAACCAACGGTAAGCAAGTTGGTCAATATTCATGTATTTCCAACTTATGTGAAAGGAACAACAATGATTACCGTAACGCATGCTTCAAAAATTGTCTGGATAGCGGCTTTGCTTGGTGGCCTGGCATTAACTGGCTGTAATCGTCCTGCCAGCGATCAAAGCTCGGGAGCAACCAGTTCCGGCAGTGCTACCGGTTCTTCCGGCGGGACATCTGGTATGAGTACGCCAGGCTCTTCGGCTGGTTCCGGCACATCAGGCTCAGGAAGTGCAGGAACAGGTACATCGGGCTCAACTACACCAGGATCGGGAACCTCGTCCGGTTCGGATAGTGGCAGTACAGGTACCGGTTCAACCAGCACTCCGGGAAGCGGTAAATAATTTTCATGATCTTTTTAAAAATCAGGCTAATTTGCCTTACATGAATGAAAGAAGCACCAATATTGTTTTGCACCTGATGAACAACAGTTCTTCTTTTATGGAAAGGATCATTTAATGCAGATAAAGCCAACGATATTAAAAACCGCGTTTATCACAGCCTTGTTAACCGCCATGTTCATCAGCGGCTGCAACCGTCGATCGCCTGATGCGGATCAGGCATCCATCGGTGCTGGAAACAGCGCAACCGATACGGCAACGGCTTCACGCGCCGATACATCGGGCAGCACATCATCAGGCTCATCAGGTTCCTCTGATTCGTCAGGTGCATCTGATACGGGTACGGCAAGCAAGGTGGGTGGTGCAGTCGATGATAGTGTTGTCACTACCAAAGTAAAAGCTGCGTATCTAGCCGATACGGATATAAAAGGCCTGGATATTTCGGTCGATACAAACAAAGGTGAAGTAACACTGACTGGCGCCGTGAACAATCAGACTCAAATCGATCGTGCGCAGAAAATCGCCAAAGGCATTGAGGGGGTCAAGGCGGTGCATAACAAGCTCACGATAAAAAAATAAGATCGGCAAAGCACAGCCTGTCTTCAGGGGCTTGCCAGTATTGGAATTCGGCAAGTCCTTGAAGGAGTTCTTATTGCTCTTGAGCGCCATTGACTATGGACGCTGCGTCGATGTATTGGATATTCAGCATGTTTCTGGATGGATATGGCGAGAATGCCTGTTTTATTGGGCTGAATCATAAGACTTGCAAGTCATGGCCGCATACTAAAGATTTTTGGGGCTCCATCCCGTTTTAATGACAGACCGCCTGTATTTTCAGATTCCTTTTTTATTTACTCTATTGAATGTTTCATGCCGATTAATGGCCTGTGCACCCAATGCGCCAGACCCGTTTTTTCCTGAAAAATGAAGGCAAGAACAGGTGTCATTTCCCAGAAAGTAACATATATGCCGCATGTATTAATTGTTGATGATGATGTCAATACGCGAGAAGCCTTGGCGGAAATTGTCACAGCAGAAGGGTTTACCATTGGTGTGGCCGGCACGATCCATGATGCGCAGCTTCAGATCATGCAGCGCCGGCCAGATGTCGCCCTGGTCGATATCAAATTACCCGACGGTAGCGGCATGGATATATTCAACGATATCGAGGAGCGTACAACCACCCAGATCATCCTGATTACCGGGTATGCAAGCGTCGAAACTGCGGTCGAGGCAATTCGTTTGGGTGCTGCCGATTATTTGACCAAACCGATCAATTTCCGCCGTTTGAAAGCCTTATTGTCACGTGTTCCGCGCCCCACTGATCTGAAAGCGGAAATCGGCGCGCTGCGCGGCGAATTGCGCCGACTGGGGCATTTCGGCCAGATGCTCGGTGCTGCGCCCATCATGCAAAAGCTCTATAACCATATCGGGCGTGTAGCGCCAACCGAGGCTACGGTATTACTGTTCGGTGAAAGCGGTACAGGCAAAGAGCTTGCCGCACAAACAATCCATGACCTGAGCTTGCGGCAAAAGCATCCATTCCTGCCGGTCAATTGCGGCGCCATATCGCCGCAACTTATTGAAAGCGAAATATTCGGCCATGAAAAAGGCAGTTTCACGGGCGCGGACAAGCAGCACAAGGGTTATTTCGAGCGTGCTAACGGCGGCACGCTTTTTCTCGATGAAATTACTGAGATGCCGATCGAATTGCAAGTGAAGTTGTTGCGGGTGCTGGAAACCGGCACATTCATGCGAATCGGATCGAATCAGGAACTGGAAACCGATGTGCGCGTGATTGCCGCAAGCAACCGCAATCCGGAAGACGCGATTACTGAAGGCAAGTTCCGGCTGGATCTATACCATCGCCTGAATGTATTTCCGTTAGTCATTCCCCCCTTGCGGGAGCGGGGTTCGGATATTGAATTGCTGGCGCAGCATTTTCTTGAGGAACTCAATCGAACGCATGGGACCAACAAGATAATGACGCCGGATGCGATAGCCTCCCTGGGCAGCTATCACTGGCCTGGCAATGTGCGTGAACTGCGCAATTATGTCCAACGCGCATTCATTTTGTCAGACCAGTTGATTGATGCCGCTGCGCTGGCTCCGACCGTGGCATCGCAGCCATCGTCAGGCATGACATTGGCGATTCCGGTCGGAACATCGCTTGCAGAAGTGGATCGCAAGCTCATCTTTGCCACCCTCGAATTGTGCGGCGGAGTCAAGAAGCGCGCAGCCGATATTCTCGGGATCAGCCTGAAAACGCTTTATAACCGTCTTGAAGAGTATGGATCGTACGAACCGGATCATGCACAGGATAATCTGATTTCGCGCAATGAAATTCAACATGCCAAGGATACGCATCAGGTAAATCCATGATGCGGATAGCGAACCGGGCGGCAAATCCACGTCCGGTTGTACGGGTGTTCACCCGCGCGGCGTCATGGTGGCAATGACGAGGATCAACTCCTCTGGTGCGACCGGTTTGGTCATGTGCATTTGAAAGCCGGCAGCCAACGCACGAATGCGGTCTTCGCGTTGTGAAAATGCCGTTAATGCCAATGCCGGAATCCGCTGCAGTGGTGCAAGATCGCTGTTTCTTTTCCATCCACGAATCTTGCGCAGCACCGAATAACCGTCTTCTCCCGGCATGGCGATATCGCATACAAACACATCGGGCAATTCTGTATCAGCCAATGTTGACAGCCATGCCAAGGCTTCTTTGGCAGAAGAGGCTGCAAATACATGTGCGCCTGCATTCCCCAATACAATTGCAAGCGATTCGCGTGCATCTTCCTGATCATCAATCAGCAGAATATGCAAACCATTCAGAGAGGGCAGTGTTACCTGATTGTTTGCGCCATCTTCCGTTACGTTAGCCGGAGCATATTTATCGAGCTCGGTGCGTAATGGAAGATAAACCGAAAAGGTTGCGCCTTTATTTTCCCCTTCGCTATGGGCTTCCACCCTCCCACCGTGCAGTTCGACCAGATGCCGCACCAGAAACAATCCAAGCCCGAGGCCGCTATATCCACGTGTGCTGGAAGTATCTTCCTGGCTGAACCGATCAAACAGACGCGGCAGGAAGTCAGGTGAAATGCCGACACCACCATCACGTATCGTAATGCAGGCTTCATGGTCTGTACGGTATGCGCTTACCCAGATCTGCCCTTCCGCAGGCGTGAACTTGATCGCATTGGATAGCAGATTCCAAATGATTTGCTGTATGCGGTCGGAATCGCCCTCGATCTGTTCGTAGGTAATTTTGAATTCGCAAGCAAGCGCAATATTTTTTCTGGCGAGTTCGCCCCGTACGCTTTCCGTTGCAGCCTGAATCACGGGCAGCAACGCAAGCGGTTGTTTTACCAGGCGAAGCTTGCCACTCATCATGCGCGTCACATCAAGCAGATCTTCGATCAGGCGAACCTGCTGTTCGACGCCGGTCTTGATGCCGCGCAGGGCTCTTTGTGCCAGCGGTGCCGATGCGGCGTCTTTTGTATAGTTTTCCAGGACATGTGCCCAGCTTTGAATACCATTCAGCGGAGCACGTAGCTCATGCGATACGATGGCCAGGAACTCATCACGGGCACGGGCGGCAATTTCCGCATGGATGCGTGCGGTTCGCTCTCTCGCCAGCAGCTCGGTCCGCTCGTTTTCCATTTTTGTCCGTTCAGTAATGTCGTAGGTGATACATAACAGGGAATCAATATTGCCGCCGCGATCCGGTTCGGGTATGACACGCGTGGAAAAATGGCGTATTTTGCCTTTCAGTGGCATGCTGCTTTCAAACTGCTGCTCTTTCCCGGTAGTGAAGGCAGCTTGGGCCGCACTGTCCCACGCAAGCACCATATTTTCCGGAAACCCGAGCTCGTCTTTTGTCCGCCCCAGGTACAAGGCTGCTTTCAAGCCGAACGCAGTCTCAATTGCGGGGCTGACGTAAAGATGGCGCATGGCCCGGTCCAGACGCACAATCACGTCGGGCGAATTTTCAACCAGGGTCTTGAATTCAAGCTCGCGCCGATGTAACTGATCTTCGGTGATATCCAGGGCAATGGAAGAAAACCCGCGCACCTGTCCATTCTCGGCAATATCCGGTGCGTGGATAACGGCAAGTATGCGGTCGCCTTTTTCCGCATGACGAATAATGCATTCATGGCACACTGTATTCCCGCCAAGAACTTTCATGATATGGGCATGTATTGCCGAATAAGACGTACCCAGGATTTCTTCAAGCTTGCGTCCCGTGATTTCATGATACGGGCGATTGAACCACACTTCATGCGCACGGTTCGCGAAACAATAATATTCATTGCTGTCTGCATAAAATATAAGTGCTGATGCTGTATCTGTAATCCGTTCAGCATAATTGCAGTATTGCTGCCGCAGATCATCTTTCTGAATCGATGCGACAGACGCACAGGCTGTCGATTGATTCATCGATTGCTGGTTATCGCAGATAGACACTGCCTGGTTCTCGGATAAAGACATCATCAATCACTCCTTGCAATTCCCTCCATGCGGCAACAATACTTCTTCATTTTCTAGGAAAAGCCATATCCTTCAATAATTTGCGAATGATGCATGCGTGGTTTCGCTATTTCACCCTGCACCAGTGGAAAACAATCATTTATCCTTTCCGTCCACGGGCATGGGCGGCCTCACTGAAATGCGTAAATGCATTGCTGCAGGGTCAAGTCGACATCGATCTTTTGTTTTGCATCACCCCCCCGTTTTGTACACCCGGATTTCCGGTTGGAGTGTGCTGACAAATTCGGCGAATTGATCCGCAATTGCCGGATGCCGCAACGCATAGGAAACCGTGGCTTTCAGGTAGCCCAGTTTAGAGCCGCAATCATAACGCTGCCCCTTGAATTCATAGGCCAGCACAGGTGAAGTCTGTAGCAGTGATGCGATTGCATCCGTTAGCTGAATTTCACCGCCGGCGCCAGGTCGCGTATTTTCAAGATAATCGAATATTTCTGGCGTAAAAATGTACCGACCCACCACACCGAGAGTAGAGGGCGCATTCTGAGGCTCCGGTTTTTCAACGATACCGTCAACACGATGAATGTGCACTCCCAATGGTTGGGAGTGAACAATTCCGTATTGACTTGTTTGTTCCAGCAGCACATTTTCCACACCAACAATCGAAGTGCCGTGCTGCTCGAAAAGCGCCGCCATTTGTTTCATCACCGGTATTTCTGCATCGATCAGATCATCGGCAAGTAGCACGGCAAACGGTTCATCGCCAACCAGCGATTTGGCGCAAAGCACTGCATGACCAAGGCCAAGGGCTTCACTTTGGCGTACGTAGGAATAATGCAGGCATTTCGGCAGCAGGCTGCGGATTTCCATCAATAACTTGACTTTGCCATGCGCTGCCAGCTCGGCCTCGAGTTCATATGCCTTGTCGAAATGATCTTCGATTGCCTGTTTGCCGCGGCCAGTCACAAATATCATTTCCGTGATACCAGCGGCAGCTGCTTCTTCCACAGCGTATTGGATGAGAGGCTTGTCCACAATCGGCAGCATTTCTTTTGGTGAAGCTTTTGTCGCGGGCAGAAAACGAGTGCCTAGACCAGCGACTGGAAAAACTGCCTTGCGAACCTTCATCATGGTAATTGCCTTTCTATATTTGGTTTTGACAGTATGGAAAATAAGGAAAAACATCAAGCGCTGGTTCTTGCCCCTTCTTATTCGTATATGAACCGATTGTTGCTTTCATGCTTTAAGTCATATCAACGTCCCTTACGTCCGTACTCTGGGAAAAAGCAGAATGGCACAAATTTTGTCGGTCGTTAAATGCAGCCGGCAGGATTGCAAAAAGCATGCAATAACAGAGTGAAACAGTGTGATGAATAATCTAAGCAGGAAACGTACCGGAACCAATAAGGCGCGGATATCCAGCTCTTTCTTTTGTGCTATTTCAAGGCATCACTTGTCAATACTGATGACATATCAGAGTCCCCGTTTTATTCCATTTACGACGGAAGAAATGTCATTCCCATTCTCAATCAGAATGTACTGATGCATGCCTGAGCTACCCGAATGTTTCTTCTCTGCAGGCAGTGCTGCAAGCAATCCTGAATACCGGAAGGCCGTTATTGGGCGTCTATGCGAATGAAAGGGTACGGTTGCAGACCAATGTAGCTTTTACTGTGCGATGTAAGTCTTACGTTCGATAACCATTTTTCGATTGCATTTCGAAAGAGAGAATCAGGGTGCGATGAGAGATGCCATGGCGTCATTGGGGAGTGCCTTGATGCGCAACTCCTGGCATTCGCATTGAATGACTCGACGCGTTTCATCAACCCGATCAAGCCGCTTGAATACATGGCTGCGGAACTGCCGATTGTCAGCACGCATCTTTCCTGCAACCTGCCCGTCTGCATGGAATTGAATGATTCCGCCAATATGAAAACATTACATCTCTCGTGCATGATTTACTGTTAATACATGCATTCCGCACTGATCGAGAAATATTTCCGATACCGTCACTGCAAGATTGCCTCCGTTTTCATGCATCATCCGGCATGAATGCGTCGGTTGCAAGCGATTGGCATACCGGCCGGAGAGATCGTGCAGACATGGCATGTCGTTTGCTCTCTTCTATTGGCAATGGCCAACGCAAAAGGAAAGCAACATGAAATTAGCGCGACCGACAAGAATTGCGGAAACAAGCATCAGTATCCCGTAGCAGCACAGCCGGTCCGAAATGATCCGGCACACACATGAAAAAAGCGTGCGACAGTATTTCAAGCAGCTGGATTTTGTCACTCATTACCTATCCCAATCGATTCACTTGAAAGGAATCATCATGAATCCATCCACACCATCTACCGGAACTACTTCCAGCGCAGGCGGCGGAGCGCATATCGTCGGACAGCAGCATGAATATACCGGCGGCCCCGGCCCCGAAGTCATGGCAGCCGACACCCTGCAAGGCGACAAGGTGGTCAACATGCACGGCGACGATCTGGGAAAAATAGAAGACATCATGCTGGATGTTCCCAATGGCCGGATTGCCTATGCCGTTCTTTCTTTCGGCGGCATCTTGGGAATGGGAGAAAAACTGTTTGCCATTCCATGGAATGCATTGACCATGGATGCGGATCGTGAATGCTTCATCCTGGATATCGAAGAAGACCGCCTGAAAAATGCGCCCGGCTTTGACAAGGACCATTGGCCGTCGATGGCGGATGCGACATGGGCTTCGCAGGTTTACGGTTACTACAACACGCGCCCTTACTGGGAATGACGCATGGAGTGCAAGGAAAGAGGGCGCGCAACAGCCGCAGACCGGGACGGCGATTGCGTGACCCGGACTTGTTCCATTGAGGGGATGCAAAGGGACGCTAACCGAGCCTTCCGTCGTTCTCGCCCTTGAATGAATCTATCGGGGGCAAGGACGCCGGACTTATTCAATATTGCCTGATTGATTCGGCACAGGCTTGTCGTTCCCCCGTACTGTTGGCGGGAGCGACAAGCGTTTTATTTCATCCATGCTCGATCAATTCGTGCCGGTTCAATCGTCATCCTTGGGAATCTCATGATTGTGGATTGGTCAGAGTTGTTCGGTCTCAGTCTGCCGGTTGCCGAAATCGTAGTGCGGGGCACCGCCACCTATTGGTTCCTGTTTCTGATATTCAGATTCGCGGTGCGTCGGGATGTGGGTGCGGTCGGATTGGCGGATATCCTGCTTCTGGTGATTGTGGCTGATGCTTCGCAAAATGCCATGGCCGGAGAATACAAAACGGTGACCGACGGGATCGTGCTGGTGTCCACCCTGATTTTCTGGAACATGACGGTTGACTGGCTCAGTTTTCGGTTTGCCGCCTTTCGCCGCTTTGCGGAACCCTCTTCGCTGCGGTTGGTAAAAGACGGCCGCATGTTGATGCGCAACATGCGCAAGGAATTCATTACCGAAGAAGAACTGCGGATCAAATTGCGCGAACAGGGAATCGATTCGATCGAGCAGGTAAAGGCGGCCTTTTTGGAGCCTGACGGCGAGGTCAGTGTTATCCCGAAATCCGGATGACAGCCGGATTGTATGAGCGGGTCAAACGGCTGGATGCCGTTCATGTCTTTTGCTGAAGACGCTGTAGCGGCGGCAGAGAAGGCGCAAAGTGACGCCTGACAAAATATATACTATCCACTGTATTATTAAAGTGCCACATAATAATTGCGAATTATTCATATTTTTACGACATACTCCCTGTTTTTTGCAATGTGAAGGCTTGTAAAAATAGCTGCTGCATTCCGGTCTGCGAAAATCTGGTGACGGGTGCGGTTTGCCGCTAGTAGTGAATGCGGAGCGAAGCAGGTGCTGCGCATCATGCTGACATGATGTGCAGCTGCTCCTGGCTCGTGGTCAGGTCCGGGTATGGTGCGACGGCTTCCTGGTTTTTGATTTGCTGTTCATGTGAAGGGTTTCTTCCTCTTCCGGCATGCCGAATTCGCTTCGCAATTCTTCCTTGCGTTTCTGGATTTCCTCGCCTAGCGCTGCCATATCCACCTTGGCTTTTTTCGCCTTTGGAAACAGCTCCTTCTGTTCTTCTTCAATATGGTGCCTGGTATATTCACCGAGAACCGTGACTTTCGCATCGTATAAATCGTCGCCCGGTTGCATCGATTCCAGTTCGGAGACAAGTTCGTTTGCCATGGCATGCTCCACTTCCGCCTCATCCAGCTGCGCGTGGTCTTCCAGCGCATCGCGCAATGCAGGATAGAACAGCTCTTCCTCTACTTGTGAATGCATGGTCAGTTCAGTGCAGATCCTTTCCACCAGAATCTGCTTTTTGTCGTCGCCTGCCTTTCCATTGTCTTCCATCTCCGAAAAATCATCGAACATTTGCATCACCTTGCGATGGTCCGCAGTCAGAAGTTCGATTGCGTCCAGCGAGGATGAATGGCCAGCGGTCTTGTGCGGCATGGTTTTCTCCTTGAGTAAAAATCAGCGGGAAGAACGCAATCTCCATGCCAATGGAATTGCAGAATGATGAATATCAGCGTGATGCTCCGGTGATTTGCTACGGTATGGAAATTGCATCTTATCGGGGGGTAATCTTTGAAGGAAGGCTTGACATGACCGGTGTGCAGGCAGGCGGGATCTCCGCTCGGAAATGGATCTTCGCAGCCAGATCCGGCGCTGCAACGTGCTGGCTCCGGGTTGTCGCGTTTCTTGCATTGGTTGCGTTGAACGGGTGCGCCACCCTGCCGGATTATGGCGAACTGCGCCTTGCGGAAACGCCGCGGGCACCCGTGCAGATCAAGGGGCAGGGTGGTTTGCTATCGAAGGCCAGGACCGCTGCCATCCTGCGCGATTTGGAACAGCAGGGCAAGGGCAGCCTGCTGGACCGCCATCTGGCATTCATGCAGGCGCTCGATGGCGATCCGCTGGTGACCGGCAATACTGCGCAATTGCTGATCGATGGGCCGCGCACCTATCAGGCCATGTTCAAGGAAATCGAAGCCGCGCGCGATCATATCAATCTTGAGACCTATATTCTGGAGGAAGATGAAATCGGGAAAAAATTCGCCGATCTGCTGCTCGCAAAGCAGGCGCAGGGAATCCAGGTCAACCTGATGTATGACAGCGTCGGCGCGCTGGGCACTTCAAAAACATTCTTTGAAAAGCTGCGCGCCGCCGGCATCAATGTATGCGAGTTCAATCCGGTCAATCCATTGAAGGGCAGATTTTTTTCCATGAACAATCGCGATCACCGCAAGCTATTGATTATCGACGGCGTCGCCGGCTTCACCGGCGGCATCAATATCAGCAAGGTATATTCGAGCGGAATTTTCGGCAAGCGCGGCAGCGGAAAAACGACTGAAAGCTGGCGCGATACCCATATCGAAGTACGCGGCCCGGCGGTGGCCGATTTCCAGAAGCTGTTTATCGCAAGCTGGAAGAAGCAGAACTGTCGCGCCATGGCGGACAAGGCATATTTTCCGCACGTGGTGAAGCAAGGCGACCTGGTGGTGAAAACCCTCGGCAGCAGCCCGGATACGTCCCTCAACATGATTTATCTGGGCATGTTGTCCGCCATCTCGCATGCGGAACGGAATATTTACATCACCATGGCCTATTTTGTTCCGGACCGGCAAATGATCGATGCGCTCAAGGAAGCAGTGCAGCGGGGTGTGGATGTCAAGCTATTGCTGCCGGGGTTCAGCGATTACTGGATTACCTTCAATGCCGGGCGTTCGCACTATGAAGAACTGTTGCGCGCCGGCGTCAGGATCTACGAGCGTCGCAATGCGCTGTTGCATGCGAAGACCGCGATGATCGATGACGTGTGGTCAACCGTCGGATCAAGCAATATGGATTTTCGCAGTTTCCTGCATAACGATGAAATGAATGTCATCGTGCTCGGCAGCGATTTCGCCCGCCAGATGCGCGGCATGTTCCAGGGCGACCTGGACGCGTCGGTCGAAATCGATCTGCCGGCCTGGGAAAACAGGAGCCCGCTTGACAGGTTCAAGGAAGGAATTGCGCGTCTGTGGGAATACTGGCTGTAAGCGCGGACTGTTCCAGCTTGCCTTGCTGCGCGCTGCGCCGCCCGGAAATCGCATCATGCGTATCGCGCAGCAGTTCGATGGTGGCATGCGCAACGCGCTCCGGCGCGACTTTCGCCAGGCAATCATGATGTCCTTCCGGGCAGATGCTCTTGTAACAGTTGCGGCAGGGAACATCATGGTACAGAACCCGGTTTGGCACCTGCCACGGCGTGTGCTGCGGGTTCGTCAGCGCATACAGGTCGATCACCGGCGTGCCGACAGCCGCAGCCAGGTGCACTGGCCCGGTGTTGTTGGAAATGAGGACCGGCGCCAGTGACAGCAATGCGGCAAATTGCCCGAGATCGAGAGCGCCTGCCATCGAATGCGTGGGTGATGCTATTCTGCTTCTGATCTGTTCCACCAATGGCGTTTCGCCTGCGCTGCCGGTGAATATCATCGGGCAACCAAGCTGGGTGGCCAGCCGGTTTGCGGTTTCAATCCATAGATGCGCAGGATAACGGCGTGATGGCGCACTGGCTCCCGGATGCAGCAGCAGCCAGTTTCGGGAAAGATCGATGCCAAGCGACTGCAGGCGGCGTTGCGCCCAGCCGGTATCGGCATGGCGGAGGGAAAACGACAGGCGCTCGTTATCCGTCACGCTGCCGACAGAGGCGACCAGATCGAGTTGCCGGCGCACTTCATGACGTACCGCTGTTCCGGGTTCCGGGTCGGCTATCCAGTGGCTCAGCAGGTGGTAAGGATTTTCATGGCAATGCGCAAGGCGCAGCGGAATATCGGCAAGATGGCAAAGCAGTGCCGCGGGCAGGGGGCTCTGGCTATACGATGTAAAAATGACTGCGGCGTCGAATTCGTACGAACTCAGCGTGCGAATCAGGGCCATGTCGGCACCGGCATGGCGCGCGTCGCTGCATTTGACCCACGGCACCGGGTGGACGATCACGTCATGCAGCTCCGGGATGAAGCGAGCGGCTGCAGCGCCGCTTGCGGAAGCAAGCAGCACCAGCCTGCGTCCGGGAGCCGATTGTTGCAACGCTCGCATGGCGGGCGTGCACATCAGGACATCCCCCAGATTGTCGGGCCGGATGCACAGAATCCGATGCGCCTGATCCCAATTTTTTTCGCTCATTGCCGAATCGCTTCTTGCGCCATCACGGTACCTGCGGCATCGGCCGCCACGATGGCCGCGGCAGCCGCATGCAAATCACGGACGACCAGATCGGGTGTGCGGAATTGGCCGTGTTTCCATTCCGTTTCATTGCCGTTATCGATCAATACCGCCTTGCAGCCAGCCCGGTGGCCCGCCTCGACGTCGTCCAGTATGTCGCCGATCATCCATGAGCGCGCGGTTTCGATGTCATGCTCGCGCGCAGCCTTGATGATCATCCCCGGCATCGGCTTGCGGCACCGGCAATGCCTTGCATAAGGCGCGATGCTGCCGTCCGGGCTGTGCGGGCAGTAATACAATCCGCTTAGCGCAATGTCATGCTCCTGCAGAAGCAGCGTCAGATGGCGCTGCAGTTGCAGCAGGTCGGTTTCGCTGAAATAGCCTTTTGCCACGCCGGCCTGGTTGGATATCACGATCAATGCATAACCCTGCTGCTGCAGCAGCCGCAACCCGTCCACCGCATGCGGGCACAGAACCACACGCTCGGGATTGACGTTGTACGGCACGTCTTCGACCAGGGTGCCGTCCTTGTCCAGGAAGATTGCGCGCATGCGACCCCCGTCAGGCGGCCATGTCGCGCGAATGCGGCATCATGGCCAGGATGTTTCGCACATCGGCAATACCGTGATTTCCGGAACCACCGTTTCATCCGGCAGCAGCAGCACCGCCTGTACTGTCCGCGCTACATTGATCGGGTCCTGCAGCGTGGACAGGTCGATATCCGGGAACCGGTCAAGCAGGAACGGTGTGCGCATGCCACCCGCAATCACTGCGGTTACCTTGATGTTGTGCGGGCGAAGTTCCGCATGCAGCGCATGCGAGAATCCGAGCAATCCCCATTTGCTGGCATGATAGGCCGAAGCGTTCGGCCATGCGCGCTTGGCCGCGGTTGACGCGATATTGATGATATGTCCGCTTCCCTGTTGCCTCATGTGATGCGCGGCATGCCTGGACAGAAGGAAAGGGCCGTATAAATTGGTGCGGATCACGCGATCCTATTCCGCATGCGACAGTTCATCCAGCGGGCATGTCACGTCGGTACCGGCATTGTTGATCAGGACATCCAGGCTGCCAAGCGTCTCCACCGTCTGCAGGATGGCACGCTCCGCCGCCACCGGATCTCCGACATCGAAATGCATGGCATGGACAACGGCCGGACCGGAGTAAAGCGATTCCGCGACCGATTCCGCAGCCTGCCGGTTGCGGTCGCCAACCATGATGCTGGCGCCAGCCGCCGCCAGCGTGCGGCATAATGCGGCGCCCAGACCGCTTCCACCGCCCGTCACCAGAATGCTTTTCCCCGCCAGCAGCGCATGCGGGATATCTTTATCGATGTTGTCGGCAATGCGTGTATGGTTCAAGATCTTTCTCCTTGATGCGGGTTTCATGCGCCGGTCGCCAGTCGCGCCCGATTCTCAGGCGTGCTGACAAGAGGGAGCCGGTAGGGTTGGGGAGGGTCGATGGCCATTTCATATACGTTGGCAATCCGGTCCGCTACCTTGCGCCAGGTAAACTGGCGATAGGCGCGGTGCATGCCGGCCCAACCCAGATTTCGCGCCATCTGCGGATGGTGATAAAGCCATGCAAGACGCTCCGCTAATGCGCCGGGGTCGTTCGGCGGCACCAGATATCCTGTCAATCCATCGACCACGGTGTGCTTGATGCCGCCTACAGCCGCGCCGACAACTGGCGTGCCGCACGCCATGGCCTCCACCGGTGTAATGCCGAATGGTTCATACCAGGGAGTCGTAATGAACACATTTGCAGCGCTGTAGTAATGACGCAATGCGGAGCGTGAGCGCTGCCCGACGAATGTCACCTCGTCAGCGATGTCGAGCTGCTGCGCCAATGCCATCAGGCGCCCCAGTTCCGGAGTTGCATCCGGATCCGGCTCGGGCGTATTGCCGCCCACTACCAGCAGCCTTGCCGGGATTGAATGCGTTTCCCCGAGGAGGGCGGTGGCCCGGATCACGTTATCGATGCCCTTGAGCGGCACCATGCGGCCAAGCTGCAGCAGGATGAATGCATTTTGCTGCAGGCCGAGAAGGTCGCGTGCGCTGCCGGCAACAGGCGGGAATTCCGCGGGATCAAAGCCGCATGGGACGATATCGATACGATTGCCGTCCGCGTTATATAAATGCTCCATATCGATTTGGTCCTGCTCGCATTCAGCGATAATCCGGTCCGCATCTTCCATCAGGCGCTCCTCGATGACGAAGCGAATGTCGGGGAATCCGTCGGCTTGCCCCTGGGACAGGCGGCGCACGCGGCCAAGCGCATGGAAGGTGATGACAAACGGCGTGCCGAGCGCCTGCTTGATGCGTTGCGCAACCATGCCGGACATGAAAAAATTGGCATGGACAAGGTCGTAGCGAATTTTCTCGCGGCGTGCGAAACGGAGCATGAAGCGGGCAAATTCTTCCATGTACGGCAGCATCATTTCCTTCGGGACGAAGTGCGCCGGACCGGCTGGTACATTGATGACGCGCACGCCGGGCAACCAGTCGACAACGATTTCCTGATCAATCGCATCGCGTCGGGTAAACACATCGACCTGCCATCCCAGTTGGGCAAGTTGTCTTGCCAGATGTGCGACATAAACGTTCTGCCCGCCGCTATCGACACTTCCTACGAGCGCGAGCGGCGATGCGTGTTCACTGATCAAGGCAACTTTGCGCATAGGCTGTCCTGGTAGTGTGGGCTACATGCAAAAATGAATTTGCCTGGCGGGCAGGCGGCTCCGTATTCCCTAGCAAGGGATGTACCCGATGCATTCCGGAATGCGCCGTGACATGTCATCCGTCTGAGAAAAGAGCGGCGCCAAGACGAAAGCCGGAGCCTGTCAGGGAGGATTGCAGAAAATGAATGCCTGCCGTGTAAAAACTGCCTGCATCGATCAGGAAAAGATGCGGGCGGCATGCCGGCCATCATGCTGGCCTCGGAAGATCAAACGAAAACGAATGCCCATTTTCATGGGACAGCGTTGTTTGCGGTCATGTTCTTGCGTGTTGCGGCAAGACGCTTGTTGCGCGAATAGATGCATTGGCCCAAGACCGCCGTCAGGAAAATGTAAAAGTTGGTAAACACAAAGATCCAGTTTTCAACCAGTGCGCTGTAAATGACAAATCCGGCGGATGCGGCCAACTGGCCGATGAATAACCAGCGGGAAATTCCGCCAATGCTTCGGGTGCGCCATTGAGTATAGACCTGGCGTGAAATCGTCAGCGCCAATATGGCAGCACTGATCCATCCGACTGCTTCTGTGTACATGAGGCTGGCTTCCTTCATCCGGTCGGCATAGGCGTTTTCCATGCGACCCCGGCTTCGTCTATTGCAAGTCTTCCTTGCTGCGTTGTCGATAGTAAAATTTCATCAGCGGTCTCGCCGAAAATCCATGCAGCACTATGGAAGCCGCGACAATGGTGAGCACCAGTGCCGTAAAGCGATCGACAAGTTGCGGCAACCAATGATATTGAAGCGCGAATGTCAGATAGTAGAGTGATCCGATGCCGCGGATGCCAAACCACGCCATCATGGCGCGCTGTAGCGGTGTAACAGTCAATCCCTTCAGTGTCATGACGATGGCCGCGGGTCGCACCACGAAAAACAGCAACGCGGCGACTGCTATTCCTTCGCTGGAAATGCCGCTGCCTGACAGCATGGCACCCAGCAGCAGCACCATGGCGAATTCGATGATGTGTTCAAGCTGGCGATTGAAATCGAGCACTGTTTCAGTCATGTAGGCGGGGGCCTTGCGCGGATCGGTCGCCACATCGACCTTGCTGCCGGCGCTTACCGCTCCAATCACGCTGGAAGGTGCTTCAATACCACTTGTAGCGTGTTCGATACGCCGCAATGCCAGCCCGGTCATGAATACGGCAATCACGCCATTACCGTGAATCGCATGCGTCATGCCATAGGAAATGGCGATCATGCCGAGCGTCAGGAATTCTTCCATGCCCAATGCAATCCGATAGCGGCGGCGTAAATACAGAATCAGCCGGCCAATCGCCAGTCCGATCAGCCAGCCGCCGCCAAGCCCTGCGAAGAATTCCCAGGCTACCCGGAACAGTACGCCTGGCTGCGTATAGTCAAATGCCTTTGGCACGGCAAGCAAGCCGAGTCCGACCATCAGGAACGGGAAGGCAATGCCATCATTCAGCCCGCCTTCCCCGCTCAGGCTGAAACGTATCCGGTCCCGGTCGCCGACATCCTCGATCTGGACATCCGACGCCAGGACCGGATCGGTTGGCGCCAGAATCGCTGCCAGCACAATAGCTGCGCCAAGCGGAAAATGCAGCAGGAATACGCCAATGGCAACAAGCAGGATCATCGTCACCGCCATCGTGGCGAGACCAAGCCGGACCGGCAGGCGCCAGATCCTGTCCGATAAAGGAACGCGCAGCTTCAATCCTACGGTGAACAATGAAATCAGCAATGCGATTTCGGCAATGATCGTCAATAGCCCGGCATGCTTCCCGGGGTCGATCTCGATTAACGCAAAACCCGACGGGCCGAGCAGGAAGCCGACAAGCAGATAGAACATTGCGGGGCTCAAGGGGAGTCGCTGCAGCAGCGACTCCAGCACGGCCATCGATACCAGCAATGTTCCGACAATCAGATACCAGAGTGTCGCTATGTCGATTGAGGCCCCTTCCGCCATTCCATACTTCCGGCGTCACTGCGTGGACTGGATATCGATGCGGCGGCCATGTCGTTTCGATGGCGTTACCGGAACCGTGATTTCCAGCACGCCATCATGCATGGAAGCAGCTGCCTCGTCGGTTTCCGCTCCCTCCGGCAGCGGGATCTCGCGATAAAAATGCCCATAAGCGCGTTCTGTGTGCCGGTATTCATTTTCCTGCTGGTTGATTTCGGCATGCCGGTCGCCCTCGATGGTCAGCTTGTCGCGCTTGATTTCGATATGGATATCCTCGCGCTTGATGCCGGGAAGCTCGGCGCAGACGGTTAACTGGTCTCCCCGGTGCGTGACTTCCACCGAAGGCGACCAGTTCCTGCCGGCCCCGAGCGGCCATGAGGGAATCCCCAGCGGGCGCCCGATGAATTTCTCGAAAAGATGATCCACTTCCCGGGTCACCTTGCGCATGACAACCAAGGGTTCATCCCATGTTCCAGGCATTTTCGGACGCCAAGGTTCCGATCCGGCGGAACGCGCTGATGCGCCCGAAGCATATGACGCTTCATGACGCGCGTCATGCCGGGCCGCCGCATCCGGTTGTGCCGCTTGTCCTGCGTGTGCTTCGCCGCGCCATGCGTCGCTTTCGGCGCCCGGATGCTCGACCATTTTCTTGAACCGCATCAGGTCCCGTTCAGTCCGTTCCGCAATCCTGCTCTCAACCAAATGCGCCTGCTGCGAATCGCCATCCGGCTGGCAATCCATGGTCAGCGTGATCCTGGTCTGCTCTTGCGCCGCTGACTCGAACACCACACGCCCGCTGTTTTTCGGGCCGGTTATATTGCGCCAGGCAATGCAACGGTCAGCAACCTGCTCCGTGATTTCAGAATCCCATTCGCGATTTTCACCATGAGAGCTGGAATGCCAATGAAGATGCGTGTCATCAATTTGCTTCACTTCCTGCACGCCTTCCATGAAACGCGGAAACTGGCTGAATTGCGCCATCTGGTGATATGCAACAGCAACCGGGACATTCACTTCCACCGATTTCTCTATTCTTGCCATCACGAAACCCCTTTCTGAACAAATACAAAACGTGCCGCAAATACGGCAGCATGAGAGAAAGAGTGCAATTTGCATGCCATTTTCCGCAGTGAATGGCAAGAGGCCGCAGGCAATGCGAAAAGCAACTTCCCTTCTTCAACAGCGGTCCAAACAGGCGCATTTTCTGAATTCACATCGCATTGCGCCTGCTGCTTTCTTGAATAACCCGTTCCCTACCTGCATTGATCGACATGTTCCGGTTTCAAGTCCGTAATTCAGATCAAAACCAGGCGCTCTCAACCGTCTGGCGGGTAGTGGCAGCCTATCGCTGGCGCGCTGCTGTTCCTGGTAATGGCGAAAATCGTCATCGTTGCCGTTCCACTGGTATTGCAGCGCGTGATAGATGCGTTGTCGCGCCCGGAGCAGGTGCATGCATTGCCGGTGTATCTGCTGGTCGGATATGCGGTGCTGCGGTTTTCAAGCACGCTGTTCAATGAATTGCGCGATTTGCTGTTTTCGCGCGTCACCCAGAATACCGTTGCATCCTATGCACTCGACATATTCGGCCACCTGCATGCATTGGGCGCGCGATTCCATTCGCAGCGACGCATCGGCGGGTTGCTGCCCGATATCGAACTCATCCTGCATGTGGGGCAAAGCGGCATCATTGCGTGCGGCGTTGCTTCGGTCATGCTGCTGGCGGGATATGGCGTGGCCCAGAATCAGATGACGGTAGGCGACCTGGTGCTGATCAATGCCTACATGCTGCAGATATGCCTGCCGCTCAATGCCCTCGGGTTTGTGTATCGCGAGGCCAGGGATGCAATGGTCAATACCGAAAAGCTGTTTCAGTTGTTGAGCGAAAAGCCGGAAATCGATGAATCTCCCGATCTGCCCGCACTGGAGATATGGCATGCCGATATCGTCTTCGAGCATGTCGGCTTTTGCTACGAGGAAGCGCGGCCGATTTTGCACGACATCAGCTTTCGCATTCCAGCCGGCAAAACGGTTGCCGTGGTGGGTGGCAGCGGTTCCGGAAAATCGACGCTGGCACGCCTGCTGCTGCGCTATTACGATGCGAATGCCGACCGCATCCTGATCGACGGCCAGGATATACGCACGGTCAGCACCAAAAGCTTGCGCGGGGTGATCGGCGTGGTGCCGCAGGATACGGTGTTGTTCAACGATACCATCGCTTACAACATCGGATACGGCGATATCAATGCTGGTTTTGAAGAGATGGCGGCGGCGGCGCGCGCCGCGCATATCGACCGCTTCATCGAATCCTTGCCGCAGAAATATGAAACGCCGGTTGGGGAACGGGGCGTCAAGTTGTCCGGCGGCGAGAAGCAGCGCATCGCGCTGGCACGCGCCATCCTCAAGCACCCTCCCATCCTGATTTTCGATGAGGCCACCTCGGCGCTCGATTTGCAGTCGGAACGCGCCATCCAGGCCGAGCTGGACCGGTTGTCGCAGAACCGCACGACGCTGGTGATCGCGCATCGCCTGTCAACCGTGGTCGGCGCCAGCGAAATCATTGTGCTGGAACGCGGCCGTATTGCGGAACGCGGCACGCATGACATGCTGCTGCTGCAAGACGGTGTCTATGCGCAATTGTGGCGATTGCAGCAGCGGGAGAAAAATCAGGAAGAAGCAAGCCGGAAAGACAACTGAAGGTGGAACAGGATTTGCATGAGTGTGCTTTCCCGGCGATAGCAGGCGATTGCGCATGCATCGCCGGCATCCGCGGTGAAAAGAAGGACGGGATATTGCTTATGTCAAAGGTAATCGCATTTACAAAAGAGCGTAATAATTTCCGTAGCGCCGAAGCTCATCTTGCAGCAGACAAGGGCATGGCCCGGCACAGCAGGGAAGAGAGTGGTTCTGGCCAGGAAAACTACCGGACCGATGCCATTCTGATTTCCATTGTGGTTCCCACACGCGGTCGGCCGGATCTGTTAAATCGTTGTCTTGCCGCACTGGTTCTGCAGGAATTCAATGCCGCATGTTTTGAAATCATTGTTGTCGACGACGGCCCCAGCCATGCAACCCGTGAAGTGGCCGGCAATTGGGCAGAGCATGCCGGGCGTTCCGGGCCGGCCATTACCTATATTGCTTCCGCAGGGCCGCATGGCCCGGCTGCCGCGCGCAATCGCGGGTGGCGCGCGGCGCGCGGCAGCATTGTCGCCTTCACGGATGATGATACGGTCGCCAGAGCCGACTGGCTGAAAAAGGGGATGGCGGCATTCGAGGATGATTCCACCCAGGCAGCGTGGGGGCGCATCGTCATGCCGCTGCATCATGTGCCAACCGATTACGAACTGGATGCAAAGGGGCTGGAAACTGCGGTATTCGTGACGGCCAACTGCTTTTGCCGCAAGGCGACGCTGGAATATCTGGGTGGATTTGATGAGCAGTTCCGCTTTGCATGGCGCGAGGATGCGGATCTCTATTTCCGGCTGTTGCGCGCCAATGCGGAAATTGAACACGTGCCGGCGGCAGTCATTGTGCATCCGATCCGGCCCGCCAGATGGGGGATCAGCCTGTCGCAGCAAAAAAAAGTGCTGTTCGATGCGCTGCTGTTCAAGAAGCATCCGGAACTGTATCGCCAAAAAATCCGCGCCAGGCCGCGCTGGGATTATTACCTCATTGTGCTGGCTTTATTGGCGTGCGCGCTCGGTCTTGCGGCCGGCATGTTTGCGCTTGCCGCTGCGGCGGGCGCCCTGTGGCTGGTGCTGACCATGCGCTTTTGCATCATGCGCTTGCACGCCACCGCCAAGACGCCGTCGCACATTGGCGAGATGATCGTGACATCCGTACTGATTCCGCCTCTGGCCGTATTCTGGCGCGTGGCTGGCGCGCTGAAATTTCGCACGCCATTTATCTGAAAACGGTATGGAGCTGCCTGATTTCATCCAGATCGAGCCGGTAGGCCAGTGCAATCTGCGCTGCCGCATGTGCCCTATCCAGTTCCGCACCGATGGCAGGAGGGGCGAACCGCCGGCGTTCATGAGCTATGCCGATTTTTGCAGCGTCATCGACCAGTTTCCCAGCCTGACGGAGCTGCATCTGCAAGGTCTGGGCGAACCGTTGCTGCATCTGTATTTTTTCAACATGGTGCGCTATGCGGCAGAGCGTGGCATCCGGGTTTCGACCAATACCAATCTGACGATATTGAGCGAAAGCCGCGCCGAGGAATGCGTGCGCAGCGGCTTGCAAGTGATGCACGTCTCGATGGACGGTGCCAGCCCAGTGGTCTACGAAGCGATCCGCGAGCGCGCCCGTTTCGACAAGGTGCTGCGCAATCTGCGCCGCGTCATGCGCGCCAGGGACAGCTTGCACAGCGCATTGCCGCAGGTTCGGCTGGTTTGTGTCGTCATGCGCAGCAACCTGCATGATCTGCCGAGCCTGGTACGGCTGGCGCATGATGAAGGCGTCGATACGCTGTCGGTGCAGCATCTGTGTCATGACTTCAGTGAATCGAGCCTGCCGGCGCATTACAGGCCGATGCGCGCATTCATCGACGAACAGACGTTGCTGAACGATGACCCGGAGCGCGTGGCGCAATTCTTCGGCGCGGCGCGTTCGACCGCGCAGGAATTGGGCGTGTCGCTGCGGCTGCCCAATGTCCGGCCGCACCTGCATCCGCACGATGCAAGCGGGCGCTCGCGCTGCGACTGGCCCTGGCGCGGCGCGTACGTCAGCTACGACGGCAAGGCCATGCCGTGCTGCATGGTGGCGACACCGGACCGCGCCAACTTCGGTGACATGGTGCGCGATGACGCTGCGACAATCTGGAACGGCAACGAGTACAGTAATTTTCGCGCCAGGCTGATTTCCGACGAGCCGCCGGAAATCTGCCGCGGCTGTGCAGTCTATTCAGGCACTTTCTGACCGGATGACCATATCGACGGAGCAGCTGCAATGGTGCGATTAAAGATACTTACCTGGCATACGCATGGCAGCTATCTGTATTACCTGACACAGGCGCCGCATGATTTCTATGTGCTGTCGAAACCGGATCGGCCGCCCGGCTATGGCGGACGCTGCGGCCATTTGCCGTGGGGCGACAATGTCATTGACCTGCCGGTCGAGGAAGCTGCCAAAGGCCAGTTCGATTGCATCCTGTTTCAGGATGATCCGCAGTATTTCGAGGATCAGTATCTATACCTGACGGAAGCGCAGCGTCGCCTGCCGCGCATTTATCTGGAACATGATCCGCCGCGCGAGCATCCGACCGATACGCGGCATCCGGTGGCCGACGCGAATGTGCTGCTGGTCCACGTAACGCCGTTCAATGCATTGATGTGGGATAACGGCGAGTTGACGGTGCGGGTCATCGAGCATGGCGTGCCTGAGCCCAGAGAGGTTTCCTACAGTGGCGACCTTGAGCGCGGCATCGTGGCGGTCAATCATCTGGCACGGCGTGGCCGCCGCCTGGGAGCGGATGTTTACCGGATGGTGCAGAAAAAGGTGCCGCTGGATCTGGTCGGCATGGGCGCGGAGGAAATGGGCGGCATCGGCGAAGTGCGGCATGCGCAACTGCCGGCGTTCATGGCACGCTACCGCTTTTTCTTCAATCCGATCCGCTATACCAGCATGGGCCTGGCCGTGATCGAGGCGATGATGATCGGCCTGCCGATCGTCGGGCTGGCCACGACCGAAATGGCGACTGCGGTGGAAAACGACGTGTCCGGCTATGTCGATACCAATGTGGTGGCGCTGATCGCGTACATGCGCGAACTGCTGGCCGATCCGGCGCATGCGCGCCGCCTGGGGCAGGGCGCGCGCCGACTGGCGCTCGACCGCTTCGGCATGGATCGTTTCATCGGCGACTGGAATGCGGCATTCAAATTCGTCACCGGCTGACATGTCAGGCGCGCTCCTTTCCGTATCCGGGCTTGGCCGGCTGGCGCTGATTTCGCCGCATCTGGACGATGCGGTGTTCTCGTGCGGCGCGCTGATCGCTGCGGCGTGGCACCCGGTGGTGATCACGGCATTTGCCGGCATGCCGCCCGAGCCGGGGCGCTGCACCGAATGGGATGCCGCTTCCGGCTTCGGCAGCGCGCAACAGGCCATCGCGGCGCGGCGGGAAGAGGACCGGCAGGCATTGGCTGGCCTGAATGCGATTCCGTGCTGGCTGGATTTCTGCGACAGCCAGTACGGCGCGACGCCCGCTGCCGGCGCGCTGGCGGCCGCGCTGTCCGAGGCGGTGCGCAAGTCGGATGCGGATACGGTGCTGTTGCCGGCCGGCCTGTTCCATTCCGACCATGGGCTGACGCACCGCGCCGCCCTGCTGGTGTGGCGCGGCGAGCGACAACGTCAATGGCTGATGTATGAAGACGCGCTGTACCGGCGCATCGCGGGACTGCTGCAGCGGCGCCTGGCCGCGCTGCTGGACGAAGGCGTGCATGCGACGCCGGTCGCATTCGATACCGCCGGACGGCGGCAAGCGAAGCAAGGCGCGGTTCGCGCCTATGCCAGCCAGTTGCGGGCCTTGCGCAGCGCCGGGCGGCCTGGTTGCGCGGATATGGAGGCGTCGGAAAGTTACTGGCGACTTGCGCCGGCAGAAGCCGATTGATGAGAGAGGATGCGTCATGAGACCTTTGTCCGACCGCATGTCGGTCGTGATCCTGACCCACAACCGCGCCTATGAATTGCTGCGCACGCTGGAGCACATGCATGCGCTGCCGGAACAGCCGGTGCTGGTGGTGGTCGACAATGCCTCGATCGACAATACCGTTGCACTGGTCGCCAAAAATTATCCCGACGTCAGGCTGGTGCGCCTGCATGCCAACATGGGCGCGGCAGCGCGCAATGTCGGCGTCCAGCATGTAGACACGCCTTATGTCGCGTTCTGCGACGACGACACCTGGTGGGAACCTGGCTCCCTGGCGCGCGCGGCGGACCTGCTGGATGCCTATCCGAAGGTGGCGGTGCTCTCCGCCCGGATACTGATCGGCAATGCGCAGCGCGAGGATGCGACCTGCAAGCGGATGGCGCGCAGTCCGCTGCAATCATCGCAATTGCCGGGGAGGGCGGTGCTGGGATTCCTGGCCGGCGCATCGGCTTTCCGCCGTGATGCGTTTCTGGAAGCGGGAGGCTATGAGCCCAATCTTTTCATCGGCGGCGAGGAATCGCTGCTGGCACTCGACCTGGCGGCGCGCGGCTGGTCGCTGGTATACGCGCCGCAACTGACCGTCCATCATTACCCGTCGTCGCAACGCGACCCGCAATCGCGCAGGAAGTTACTGGCGCGCAATGCCATCTGGGTTGCGTGGATGCGGCTGCCCTGGCGTGCTGCGTTGAGACAGACACTGAAAAGCCTGGGTGTGGCGCACCGACGCAATCTCTTGCTGGCGACTGCCATTGATGCATTACGCGGCTTGCCATGGGCATTGAAAAACCGGCATGTGATACCGCTGGATGTGGCCTTGATGTACCGTCAGATTCAACACTGAAAGCAAGGAGGAGGCATGGAACCGTCCGGAAGTTTCTTCATCAATCGCGCCACTGCCGCAAAGGCGGTCAGCATGAGCTTGCCGATGATCGAAGCCGCCATCCAGGATCAGGCTGTCTGCGGCAGCGGTTACCTGCATATCGTCATCATGGACCCGGCGCGCAATCCGGCCAATTCGGCATTTCATGACGCGATTCTGCATGAACACTCGATCGGCGACCGTACCCGATGGGATGCCGATTATGCCGGTTTCGCGCGGGCCAAGGCGCGCGTGGCGTGGCGCACCGGCATGGACGGACATATGGTGCAGGAATTGCGTCCCTACATGCTGATTGCAAGCGATACGGTCCTATGGGGCAGTATCGCCCTGGATGGGATCGTGGTAAGCGCCAGCGGGGCCCATCCATGGTATGACGAAGCATTTGCCGGAACCGTTGCAATGTGCCTGCGCGCCATCGCCAAGGCAAACATTCATGAACAGCGCGGAAAGAACTTGTTTCTGCTCCCCGAATAGTCGCATGATCAAGACAATCAATAATCAGCCAACAAAAAGATCAGAGCCAAAAAATAATTGGGGTCAGAGTCAATTATAGTTTAATTGACTCTGACCCCAATTACTGTTGCTGACCCCAATCATTGATTATTCCTTGCAATTGCTTCTTTCTTTTTTTAATACTCACTAGTGTATTTTTATAATGTTACGCACTTATTAAGAAAATACGATGTTTTTCACTATACTCCCCTGCTCGTATAAGTATAAAAAACCAGGCGCGCCATGGCTGAATCGAAATAGAGCGTATGCCATGGAATGGCGATATCCGCGCTTTTGCCGATGAACGATTCCTGTCGCGACAGCAGGACATAGCGCAATTGATGCGTTCTACGGTCAATCAAGAGCGCTTCCACGTCGCCTATTTTCCGGCCATCCGCAGTGACTACGGGGCAGCCTTGCAATAATTCGGTCGCTACCGAATCGCGAGCAAAGATCCGGCGGAATCGGGTCGGGCCCATGTCCGGATACTTTGCCTGTCTCACACTTGCGGCCCTTCACTGACGGATAATCCATTGAGATTGAGATCACGTGCGCTCGCGCTCTACTGGAGGTACTACGTCTGCAGTTGTTGTCCAGGTAGTACGGCGTGCGCCGATCGCTCCCAGCACGCCGCCGCCAATACCCAATGCCAGCGACAGGGCTACTGCCAGGAATACCACCCATGCAGCCGTGCCGGCCGTGCCGACTGCCTGATCCGCTGCAGCCCTGCCTTGCGGTGATGCCTGCTCGGGAGAGCCGGACAGGATCAACGCCTGATCGACGATAGTGGATGCCCGCGCTTGGTCCACACCCATTGAGCCTGTCATCAGCGAAACGGCGTCATTCCGGCGTCCGGCCTGAATGTCGCGTTGCAGACGTTGCAGCGTGGCGGCATCGACATTCGCGCCGAGCTGGTTTTTCAGCATGGACATCATTGGCGAATTGCCGCCTCCGACACTACTACGGACAACTGCCGGGGTTACGCTGCTGAATACGCTGCTGAGCATGGAGCCGGTAACAGACGTTGCCAATACTGCGAACAGCAACGTGGTGACTGCCCACGAGACAGCGCCATGCAGTACGCCATCGGCCTTGCGTTTCAGGCCGGACATGCGCGCCGTCACATAACCGCCAATGAAGGCGGCAATCAGCATGCTGAGCCCGGCCCACAGCAACGGGCCGGTTGCGCCGGGGCGGTCGCCCTGCGCAACATCCATTGTGGAAAGCCCTGTTGCGATGCCGAGCAAAGCCAGGGCAAGCTGCACCGATATGCCGACAGCAACACCCGCCAATACCGCCCCCCAGCGAATGGCAGGGAAAAGAGGCCGTCGCAGAAAATCGCCTTGAACGCCAGGGGATGCGACATAATTTCCGCCATGTCCGAGTTCGATAGTCGCCATTTAATTACTCCTTACAGAGAAAAATACATTGAATAAAAAACCGTCCGAACCGGTTGGATTAATTCATGATGAACGCAACATCCGTGCCCGTGAAAAATACTGCCAGCCAATAAATTTCGGAAGGAACGGGAGGATCGGTCAGGAGGATGGGTTATTTGCAGTCAATGGGGAAGACATATTGACCACTACTGAACACGTTCGCCGATTCCGCAAAAGGTCGAGCAAGACGCATGACATGCCGTGCGCACTTGCGGCTTCATTATTCGCGGAACGATGGAGTGGAATTCGACACGCGCAGCCGCAGTCATTGCAATCAAGCCTGCGTGTGCTTTTTGTGCCCGGAGACAACGTGGCGTACACCAAAGAATGCCGCTTGCAACTCTCCGGATGGCCAATACGTTTGCAAGCCGTTTCCCATGGTTATTTCCAAAGTCAAAGGCTATTTGGCCGGATTTGCCATGATCCCATCAAGCGCGGTTTTCATGCGAGCAAGAAATTCCCGGCGAATCCTTTGCTGCTGCAAGGGCTTTACTTTCATGCGGCAGTGAATCGTCATTAACGCATCATCCAGTCTGTCGATGCCTTCGATTTCCATATCGCCGAGTATCTGCGGGGCAAATGCCGGATCATTACGCAGCGCATGCGCCACATCCTGGATCATGCCGAAGATCATATCGGGAGTGGCATTCCGGGTGGCCACGAAGTCGATGATCGCATAGGCAAATCCGCGGCTTCGGTTGGTCAGAATGGTGATGCTGCTGTTCGGGATGAAATGCACGCTGCCATCGTCATCGCGCATCCGGATGTGACGCAGCGTGATTTCTTCCACCAACCCGGTCTTGCCGGCAACTTCGATGACATCGCCTTCACTGACCTGGTTTTCGATCAGCAGAAACAGGCCGGTGAAGAAATCCTTCACCAGGCTTTGCGCGCCGAAGCCGATTGCAATGCCGGCAACCCCGGCAGTTGCAAGAATTGGCGTGATGGCAATCCCGATCTCGGCCAGCGCTAGCATGCCAGCGATGGCAATGATGATAACGGTGGCAGCATGCTGGAAAACATTACTGAGCGTGTCGATGCGCCTGGCATCGCGCATCAGGCTTCTGGCGACAATATAGACTTTCAGCACACGCACCAGCCGATGCGTAAAACGCAGCAGCATCGCTGCCAGCAAAATAATCAGCAGGATATGCCAGAACGGTTGGAGCGCTCTGGCCCAATGCTCGACGTGCAGCCAGATATCAGATTGCATGCATGGCCCGGAAATGAACTGGAACAGGAACATGCCGGCATGATGCGCGAAAGACATATCCTGCCGCATTTTTTACAGCATTCCATGTACTTCTTACACAGGGCGCATGCAATGCTTTCAGATGCCGACAGGAATGATCCCGGTTCGGCAAATGGCAATCCAGAGAAACCGGATTGCAACTCCTCGAGTCAGACCGAAACGAATATACATGCATGCCGCGAAATCATTGTGAGCTGCATCAGATGTGGGTATGGCGTTTGCTATAGATCCGGAACGAACAGGATTGGAACCGAATCTCCTCTTACCAGCCATCTTCCGGAGGGAGATGGCTGTAAGACGGCAAGAACAGGGCACGATGACATCAGGACGGCATCGTGCCGGGTCAATAAGTAATTCTGGGACTGTCATGGCTCAATCCGGATTGCCAATACAGGGCACGAACAGTGTTTTGCTGCATGTATTGATGAAAAAAACGACAGTCGAAAGGCCATTATGTACACATTGGGTGTCAATGCTGTTTATCATGATTGCGCGGCTTGCCTGGTGTGCGATGGCAATGTGGTGGCGGCAGCCGAAGAGGAGCGTTTTACCCGTATCAAGCATGGCAAGCGTCCCTTGCCTTTTACGACCTGGGAATTGCCGTTCCATGCAATCGACTATTGCCTGAAAGAGGCCGGCATTGCCCTTGCCGACGTGCAGCATGTTGCCTATTCCTGGCAGCCCGAACTGTTTCCCGGCGCAAGCGGGCATGGCGCGACCATCAGCCTGCCGCTGGAACCGTCACGCCATGCCAGCGCCTGGCTCTCGCCGTGGGATCCGCTGTTTCTTTCCTATGTCGTCAATGCGGCGCGCCAGCTTGCCAGCGGCGCGCCGCATCATCTCCAGGAACGCTTTCGCGGTGTGACGCATGACGGTCCGTTCCAGTGGCATTATGTCGACCACCATCTGGCGCATGAAGCCAGTGCTTTTCTGGCCGCACCTTTCGACACTGCGGCGGTGCTGACGATGGATGGCCGCGGCGAGTCCGCCACCACCAGCTACGGCCTGTATGAAAACGGCGAATATCGTCGCATCCGGCAGATCAACCTGCCGCATTCGCTCGGCCTGCTGTATGAGGAAGTCACGACCCATCTCGGCTTTCTGCATTCTTCCGATGAATACAAGGTAATGGCGCTGGCATCGTTCGGTGCACCGGTGCATGCGTCGCTGTTTCGCGACATTCTCCAGTATCGGGGCGAAGGCGAATATCGGGTTGCGCGGACCAATTGGAGCGCAGTTCTCGGGCCGCCACGCCAACGCGGCGCGCAATTGACGCAGCAGCATAGGGATATTGCACGCTCGCTGCAGCTGGTGCTGGAGGAAACGGTGCTGCAGATGGTGGATTGGCTGCATCGTGAAACCGGCGTGCAAAACCTTTGTATGGCCGGCGGGGTTGCGCTGAATTGCGTGATGAACGCGCGCGTGCGCGACGCAGGGCCGTTTGCCAATGTATGGGTGCAACCGGCAGCGGGCGATGCTGGCACCGCGCTCGGCGCGGCGCTCTGGGTTGATGCACGGCAGGGTGGGGCGCGCAAGCACCGCTGGACCATGGATCATGCCTTCCTGGGGCCCGCCTTTGACGATGCCGGCATCGAGGAATTCCTGAAGCAGACAAAGTTACCGTATCGCCGGGTCGCCAATATTGCCGAAGCCAGCGCGGATTTGCTGGCGCAAAACAAGGTGCTCGGATGGTTCCAGGGGCGCATGGAATTCGGCCCGCGCGCCTTGAGCGCGCGTTCCATCCTGGCGTCGCCGCTCGATGCTTCGATGCAGCAGCATCTGAACCAGATCAAGGACCGCGAAGACTTCCGCCCGGTGGCGCCGGTGGTGCTGGAAGAGGAGGCCGGCAAATGGTTCGTCAACGGTGGCGTGTCGCCGTTCATGGTGTTCGTCTACGATGTCGCGCCGGACAAGGCGGACCGGATACCGGCAGTGCGCCATATCGACGGCACTGCGCGGGTGCAGACCATCAATCGCGCCCAGAATGCGGCGCACTACGATCTGTTGCGGGCCTTCAAGGTGCGCACCGATGTGCCGGTGCTGATCAATACCTCGTTCAATACGCGCGGTGAGCCGGTGGTATGCACGCCGCGCGATGCGCTGGAATCGTATTGCAGCACGCCGCTGGATGCGCTGGCGATCGGCTCCTTCCTGCTGGAAAAACAGCCCTCATGAGCGGCGCACAAGCAGAGATGGGTGAAGACCCGCCGCGCCGGATCGCGGTGCTGCGTGCCCTGCAACTGGGCGATCTGCTGTGCGCGGTTCCCGCCTTGCGCGCGCTGCGCGCTGCCGCGCCGCAGGCACGGATTACCCTGATCGGCCTGCCGTGGGCGCGCGGCTTTGTCGAACGCTATCGCGCTTATCTGGACGATTTCATGGCGCTGCCCGGCGTCCCCGGCCTGCCGGAACAGCCGGTGCAAATCGAGCTGATGCCGGCATTCGTCGCGGCGGCGCGGCAGCGCGAATTCGATCTGGCGATCCAGCTGCACGGCAGTGGCCTGCGCACCAATCCGCTCCTGATGCGCCTGGGAGCAAAACGCAATGCGGGTTTTTACATGCCAGGCCATGCCTGTCCGGATCGCAGCCGCTTCCTGCCATGGTCGGAGCGCGAACAGGAAGTGCTGCGCGCGCTGCGCCTGATGGAGTTGCTCGGCGTAACGCCGCAAGGCAATGCGCTCGAATTTCCCTTGCACGAAACGGATTACCGCGCCTTGCAGGACTGCGATGCAACGCTGCCTACGCCCGGAACCTATGCCTGCCTGCACCCCGGAGCGCGCATGGCAAGCCGACGCTGGCCGCCGCAGCGGTTTGCCGAAACTGCCGATCGTCTTGCGCGCCTCGGGCTGCGTATCGTGCTGACCGGATCTGCGGATGAGGCCGGGCTGACGCAGGCAGTAGTGCACGCCATGCGGGCGCCGGCGCTTGATCTGGCCGGCAAGACTTCCATTGGCGCGCTGGCGGCGCTATTGTCGCAAGCCCGCCTGGCAATCTGCAATGACACCGGCATTTCCCATGTGGCCGTCGCGGTGGGAACACCCAGCGTCGTGATTTGCAGCGGCGCCGATCCGCAGCGCTGGGCGCCGCTCGACCGTCATCGGCACCGAACATTGGCGCATCCTGTTGCCTGCCGGCCTTGCATGCATGCAGCGTGCCCGATCGGGCATCCCTGCGCGCTTGGCATCGAGGTCGATGCTGTCATGCGGGAGGCAAGGGATATTCTCGAAGGCCTCGATTGGCCGGCGTCCGGATTGGAGGCCATGCTCCCGATCGCCGCAAGCGCGGAAAGGAGATTGCAGCCATGAAAGAAAGTCATTGCAAGCGCGTTCTCGTCACCGGCGGCGCGGGTTTTCTCGGTTCGCACCTATGCGAATTTTTGCTGGCGCAAGGCCATGACGTCTTGTGCGTCGATAATTTCTATACCGGCAGCAAGCGCAATATCGCGCATCTGCTGGGCTATCCCCGTTTCGAGCTGCTGCGCCACGACGTGACCTTTCCGCTGTATGTCGAAGTGGACGAGATCTATAACCTGGCTTGTCCGGCGTCGCCGGTGCATTACCAGAACGATCCGGTGCAGACCACCAAGACCAGCGTGCATGGCGCAATCAACATGCTGGGCCTGGCCAAGCGGCTCAAGGCGAAAATCCTGCAGGCATCGACCTCCGAAGTGTATGGCGATCCGCAATCCCATCCGCAGGTGGAGGAATACTGGGGGCATGTCAATCCCGTCGGCATCCGTTCCTGCTACGACGAAGGCAAGCGCTGCGCGGAGACGCTGTGCATGGATTACCGCCGCCAGCACCACCTGCGGGTGAAGGTGGCGCGCATTTTCAACACCTACGGCCCACGCATGCATCCGAACGACGGCCGCGTGGTGTCCAACTTCATCATGCAGGCGTTGCGCGAGCAGCCGATCACGATCTACGGCAACGGCATGCAGACCCGTTCATTCTGTTATGTGGATGACATGATTGATGGACTCGATCGCCTGATGCGTAGCCCGGATGGCATTTGCGGGCCGGTCAACCTGGGCAATCCAACCGAATGCACGATGCTGGAACTGGCGGAAAAAATCATTGCGCTGACCGGATCGCATTCCGCCATCGTTTTCCGCCCGCTGCCAGACGATGACCCGGTGCGGCGTTGCCCCGAGATCACGCTGGCAAAAAGCCTGTTTGGCTGGCAACCGAAAACCGGACTGGAAGAAGGGCTGCAAAAAGCCATTGCCTATTTCAAGCAGTCACCGTCAATTCTTGGGGCAGATCAAGACGCGTACAGCAGCCCGACTGATAGTCTGGTATTCCATACGGCGCCTTCGTGAAACCATTAGAAAGGCACATGATGACAAGGAGAGCAATCATGGAAAAGCCTTGCGGCAGGGTACGGATCCATGCAGGGGCCTGCTTAAGGACATTGCTGCTTGCCATCGCCGCATCGTCGTTGTCCGCATGTAATCGGCCGCCGGATCTTCCATCGCCGCCGCACTCGCCTTCCAGGCCTGAAACACAGATACATAATCTGGTGATATCCGGCATGCGCAGGGCATTATTTTCGTATTCGACCCGCCCGGATGCATTCCATCGGATTGAACCGCCGTTGGTGGCGTGCCATCCTGCAGTCACCACCTGAACGAGTGCGCGGGAATAATGCAATGCCGCCGTGGCGACTCTCTGGAAAGGAATGATTTTGCATGACGACATGATGAAGCGGCTGGCAAGCGAGATGAGCGAGCGGCTAAACGCCCCGGCCGCCGATTTGCCGCGGCTGTCGATATGGGATGTGGCGCGGGAGACGAATGCTTTTCCTATGCTGAGCTCGGATCTGAGCGTCGACGTCGCGGTGATCGGCGGCGGCATTACAGGTATTACCGCAGCTGCCGAACTGATGCGCGCCGGGCGTACGGTGGCAGTCCTGGAGGCCGCCAGGATCGGTGCCGGCACGACCGGTCGCGCGACCGGCAACCTGTATGCCATGCTGGACGAAAGCCTGTTCAAGCTAGGCAAGAAATGGGGAGACGATATTGTTGAAATGGTGGTGCGGTCGCGCAGCAGCGCAATCGACCTGATCGAGCGAAATATTACGGATTTCCACATCGAATGCGACTTTGCGCGCCAGCCATGGGTGCTGTATACCATTCATGGCTCGCCCGCCGATCAGGATCGCATCGAGAATGAATATAACGCGGCGCGTGGTGCAGGGCTGGATACCCGCCTGGTCAAGGATCTTCCCTTGCCGTACATGATCACGAAAGCACTGGTAGTGCACAATCAGGCGCAATTCAACCCGCTTGCCTATGTGCGGCAACTGGCGACGGCGATTCGATCGCAACAATGCCAGATATTCGAGGATACGCCGGTATTTGACCTGGATACCGATGAGGGCTTCGTCAACACCGCGGCGCATACGGTGCGGGCCGATCACATCGTGATGGCGACGCATACGCCAAAGGGTTTTAATATGGTGCAAACGGAGCTTGGCGCCTACCGCGAATATGCTGTGGCGGCCTTGATGAAGGATCGCCAGCTTCCAGGCGGCATTTTCTGGAGCATTGGAGAAAATCCGACCTCGACGCGCATGCTGCAGATTGGTGGCAAACCCTACGTTTTGATGATCGGCGAAAAGCACAAGACCGGGCAGAGGCACGATCCGGATGGCGCCTATCGGCTCTTGCAGGAATTGCTGCACACTCGCTTCAATGCGGATGCGCCGGTGCTCCAGTGGTCGGCGCAGCAATACCGGTCCGCAGACGGGTTGCCGTACATTGGCAGCAGCGCCGGGCCGTCGCGGCTCTATCTGGCGTCCGGTTTTGGTGCGGATGGGCTCACGTACGGCACGCTGGCCGGCATGATCATCACGGATGAAATCTGCGGCCGGGAAAACCGGTTTGCCGAACTGTATTCGCCGCGCCGCTTTACGCCCATGAAATCGGCAAAGAATTTTTTCAGGGAAAACCTGAATGTTGCCGGCCATTACATCAAGGACTATACGCAAAGCCCGGCCCTGAAAAGCATTGCGAATGTCGCACCCGGCGAAGGAGCGCTAGTGGATATTGATGGCGACAAACTGGCGGTGTATCGCGATCGTACCGATCAATTGCATGTCCTGTCGCCGGTATGCACGCACCTGAAATGTATTGTCCACTGGAACCGTGCGGAAAACAGCTGGGACTGTCCGTGCCACGGCAGCCGGTTCAATTTTGATGGAACCGTCATCGAAGGGCCGGCGCTGATGCCATTGCAACGCCATGATGCGATATCGAAAATCGATACTTCATTAAATCCGCCGGCGTAGGAAACATCAGCCACACCTCTCCATGCACGCCATGAATGGCAATGCCGTCAATTGAATTCATGGCGCTGCGGCTGGTCAAATTCGTATCATGAGAACGATTACGCCTTCTGCTGCGCATTCCCCGGCCAGCATTGCCATTGCATCCTCGGCGCATCTGTTGAAGGGCGCAGCGAATGATTACGACCCTTTGCTTGAACTGATAGGCGATGCGCGATTCGTGTTGCTGGGTGAAGCCAGCCATGGCACGCATGAGTTTTACCGTGAGCGTGCCAACATCACGCGGCGCCTGATTACCGAAAAGAACTTTACTGCCGTTGCGGTCGAGGCCGATTGGCCCGATGCTTATCGCGTGAATCGCTACGTGCGTGGCGGTGCGGACGACGCCAATGCCAAGCAGGCGCTTTCCGGCTTCAAGCGTTTTCCAACCTGGATGTGGCGCAATACGGATGTTGTGGCGTTTATCGAGTGGCTGCGGCGCCACAACGATGGATTGCCGCCAGAGTCAAATCGGGCCGGATTTTACGGGCTGGATCTATATAGCCTGTTCACTTCGATGGAGGAAGTGCTGCGCTACCTCGATGACAAGGATCCGGAAGCGGCACGGCATGCGCGTACTCGCTACGCCTGCTTTGATCATTTTGGCGAGGATAGTCAGCGCTATGGCTATGCGACCGGCATTCGCATGTCAGCGTCCTGCGAAGAGGCAGTCATTGCGCAATTGCGTGATCTGCAAATGCATGCATCAGATCTGCTGAAGCGCGATGGCCGGTGTGCGGCGGATGAATTTTTTCATGCGGAGCAGAACGCGCAACTGGTAAAGGATGCAGAACAATATTATCGGACCATGTTCCAAGGCAATGTTTCTTCATGGAATATCCGTGACCGTCATATGGCAGATACGCTGGATGCGCTTGCTCGACATTTGTCAAAAATGACCGGAGCGGCGGCTAAGATTGTCGTCTGGGCGCATAATTCGCATCTGGGTGATGCCAGCGCCACTGAACTTGGCCAGCATGGACAATGGAATCTTGGCCAGCTTGCGCGCAGGCAATATGGAAACGAGGCAGTGCTGATCGGCTTCACCACGCATCACGGTACGGTCACCGCAGCGTCGGACTGGGATGGTCCGGCAGAACGCAAGCGCGTGCGCGTCGCGCTTCCGGAAAGCTACGAGCGGGTGTTTCACGATACTGGCCTGCCCGAATTTTTGCTACTGACAAGAGGAAACTCCGTGATGCAGCAGCCGGCGTTGGCGCAGCGGCTGGAACGGGCAATCGGCGTTATTTACCTGCCGCATTCGGAACGGCATAGCCATTATTTCCACGCCAGCCTGGCGCAACAATTTGATGCCGTGCTGCATTTTGATGAGACCCACGCAGTCGAGCCGCTGGAACGGACTGCTTCCTGGCACAGCGGTGAAGCGCCGGAAACCTGGCCGGTCGGCGTATAGCCAAATGCATGTTCGCCCCATGAGAGACATGCCTTTCAGTGCTCTCTTTCTCATTCCAGGCGGCTTTCCGGTGGCATTGCCGGAATGGACCGGAAAGATTCCTGCAGCGCTTCGATTACCACTTTGCGCAACTGACGCCAATGACGGCTGCCAGCCGTCACATGTTTCTGATTCATTTCGATTTCGATGCCGGTATATACATCGCCGGAAAAGTGTCGCCGCAAATAGGAGATAAAGCCGTCAGAAATCCCTGTATACGGATAGTTCATTCGCGTTTTGCAAGCCGGTGCCTGCACTTGTAACGCCGCCCGGTAGCGGCGGCCAAGATTTACTTCCGTCGAGCGCTTGGGATCGTACAGCAAGCCAATGTCGGCATTGCGCACTTCGCCATCGAGCTCGGGCGTAAAACTGTGGCTGGATACATGAATGACGTGCTGGCCGCGCTCGATTGCCTGCCTGATGCACGTTTCCGCATTGGTGCGATACGGCGCGTAATAATGCTGCAGAATTTTACGGCGCAAATCGGCGCCGGTATTGCGGGTGAATTCGGAATACAGGCGCGGATGTCCGACCGAGCGATTGAGGTCGATCAGCAACCGGCTTACCGTCGATAGAAATAAAGGTGCTGCGAATGCAGCTGCCAGATCCCGCGCCAGCGCCGCGGCGCCGATATCGTAGCCACGATGCGTGTTCAGCACCTGCTGCGCATTCTGGAACAAATGCCGGTATGGGCCTGGAATGCGATTGCCGCCATGCTCGCAAGTTATTACCACCATGATAGTGCGAGATGCCGGGCCGGTGCGGCTGGCGTGCGCCTGATGCGACTGTGTCGTGGCGGCCATGAGTTCGTGCTGCAATGCTGTCGTCCTGTGTTGTGCGTCTATTCGGACGCGGTGAAATCGTGGAACATTCTGCCTTCATTCAGGCAATCGCATAATTGCCGATATACCGCTTCCAGTCGCGGCTTGGAATCATCATTGCCAAGCGCGCGCCGGATGCGGCGTGCCAGTGGACCGTATTCAAGCACCTGTAGCAAGCGATCGTGCCACGCTTGCGGCTGTGACAGGCGATCCATCGTCATGTGCCTTGCCAGATGGCGCCACAGATCCCCTGCAGTGCAGCGCTTTCCCGAATAACCGAGCAGCCGCAAATATTCGCGGTCGTCAATGATAGCTTCGTCGGCTTCATGCACGCATGCCAGGAAGATGGATGCCAGCGCATCCGTATCATGCGACTGCTGTGCGGAAAGCGGGGTGCTCCTGGCCCGGTACAGCATATGCACGGCGGATATGACGGCAGCCGCGATGGTGAAATCGGCTTCCGGGCATTCCTGCGTGTCGGTTACGCGGATTTCAATCGTGTTGCGGTCAAAGCGCGCGATGGCGCCGCGCGAATTAAGCCATTCCTGCTGCAGCACGCCCTGCGGGTCAAACGGCCGGATCTCGCGGTACATCGGCGCCAGAATCTGCTCCTCGTACTCGCTACGCGAAGAGATTGTTTCGGGAATGACCTTTCCGGTGATCGATGGAAATTCCCTTGCATTGCTACGATAGGTTTCCATGCGAAAGTCGGCAAAGCCGGTATCCTTTTCTTCGGCAATAGGCGAACTTGCCGCAAGCGCCGGTATGATCGGCAAGATCAGCCTGATCGCAGCATGCAGCCGGGCAAATTCATCGTCGCCGATAAACGGCAGGTTGATATGCATGCTCTGCAGATTGGCCCAGCCGTGGGTTTGCACATCGAAAATGCGCGCATATGCCTGATAAATGCCTGCATTGTCATGCGGCCAGAGGCGCATATCGGTGCGCGGATTCATCCACGGATGCATTGCGGTCGGCATCAACCGCGCGCCAAATGCACGCAGCATCCGATTCATGTAACGCACTTCATTCTGGAATGCCGCCGGCAGACGCTCGAATTCCGCTGTCGGCTGCAGGTTTTTAATCTCGATCACATGCAATGCCAACTCATTCGACCATCCCAGCTGGCCGCGCCTGACTTCATTTGGATGGTCATTGGAAATTCCGGATAGCAGACGATCTGCAATCGGCATGCACGACAGCGTTGCTGCATCGACGATGGCATATTCAAGCTCGATGCCGGATCCCATGAAAGCGCGGATCTGCGGGATATTCACGATACGGTATTTCCTTTGCGCGCTTCGATGCGCTTGCGAAACACGTGCATCACATCGCGATATAGCGCATCTTGCAATAGCACGTCCTCATTGCCTTCATCGACGTTCGGATTGTCATTGATTTCGATGACGCAACAATGCTGGCCGCGCTGTTTCAGGTCGACGCCGTAAAATCCATCACCGACCAGATTGGCGGCTTCCAGCGCCATCCGGATCACCTGCCCCGGCACATTGCAAAGGTTGACCGCCTCGGTTATTCCTTCGCGAATGGCGTGTTTCCCGTCATGTTGAATGATCTGCCAGTGTCCGGGCACCATGAAGTATTTACAGGCAAACAGCGGTTGCCGATCAAGGATGCCGATGCGCCAGTCAAAACCGGTCGGCACATATTCCTGAGCCAGAATCAGCTCCGACTTTTCGAACAATTTGTGTGCTTTCTGCTCCAGTTCGCTTTGCGAGTCAATTTTCTCCACGCCGATCGAGAAGGCGCTGTCCGGCTGCTTCAGAATGCAGGGCAAGCCAAGCGCGGGAACGATGTCATCCAGGTTATCGTAGTGCACCATCATTGTCTTCGGCGTCGGAATGCCGTGGCGGTTCAGCAGTTCTGCAAGATAGATCTTGTTGCTGCATTTCAGGATGGAGTCCGGATCATCCAGCACAACCAGGCCGGCCAGCGCAGCCTGGCGCGCGAACTGATAGGTGTAATGATTGACGCTGGTGGTGTCGCGGATGAACAGCGCGTCAAACTGCGTCAAGCGATTACTGTCGTTTCTGGTAATGATTTCAGTGCGGATGTCGAGCATCTCGGCGGCTTCCCGGAATTTGCGTAGCGCGCCGGCATTGGATGGTTTCTCGCACTCTTCCCGTGTATATAGAATGGCAAGCGCCGGCTTTTTCGCTGCCGGTTCGCGTGCTCGCGCCTGATGGCCTTTCACACAGTCGGTCGCCGCATCGGCCATTTTCTGTAGATCGCACGGAGCGATATCGGTGATGTCGAGCGCGCGCGCCTCCTGCACACGCCAGCGCCCATGGCAGCGTTTGAATTGCACGTGCAGCAATGGTATGCGCAGCAGATTGAACAATTGCTCACCAAGCTGTTCATGGCACCGTTCGGCATCGCGGCCAAAATAAAAATCAAGTGCATGCACATCGGTATGAATCTGCGCCAGGCCGGACTGGATCGTCTGGTCCAGGCTTGCGACCAGCAACTGGGTCAGTCGGTCGGAATGCAGGTCCTCGATGGCTTTGACGTCAGGTAATGGATTGTGTCCGCGTGCTTCCGCCAGAAGTGAAACATAATATCCGTGTTTTTGATAACGATATGATCTGCACAGATTGAATACCTTGATGTCTTTATTGCCGCAATACGCGGCATCCATCAGGTAAGTGCGCATCGGCACGATATCCACCCCGGGCATGCGGATCCGACAGTCGCGCAGATGGCTGACAACAAAAATTATGTTCATGTTATTTCGTGCTGCGGCAGGTGGCGAGGGTGAATGATCAGCAGATTGGCATCGTGCGTCACGATGCCAAGCAGTACCGCGCCGATGACGCGTTCGATGCTGATCCAGTATTCGTGCAGCCGGCCATAAGGATTCATCTTGTACGGATCGACGATCAATACCTTGCGGCGTCCGATGTCATAACCTGCGATCACCACAAAATGCCCGGCCGGCACGCCGCGAATATCGTCGGGCTTGTCTTCCGGCCCGTATTCGCGCGGCGTGCGATACAGATAGGTGGAACTCAACCCGGTAAGAATCGGATGCCTGCGGCGCAATAAGCCATGGATCAGGCCGTGCGACATGTCCATCAGGCGCAAACGCCCACCCAACTCCAGAAATTCCAGATAGCCGGAAGTCGCATGTTGCAAACGGTAATCGGTCTTGAGTGTGCTCTGCCGTCGCAGACGGTCGGCAATGTCGACTTTCGTATTGCCGAACCAGCTTGGATCAAACACATTCAGGTTGTAGGTATAGATGGTTGCGCGATAACCCTTGCGCAGCGCATCACAAGCGAGAAAAACTGCAAACGTCCCGCCATGTTCAAGGCGCCCAGTGCGTGCAACGATATCGGATAGCGCGTCGTCTTCTTCGCCCCAGTAGCGGTATACCGCTTGCAGGCATGTGGGGCCGCATGTGGTTTCATCCGGTTGCGGCAAAATCTTGACAGGCAAACGTATCAGAGGAGGAATCACGGTAATTCATTTCTCCTGGAAAACGCTGCTGCGAGGGGCGATAAAAAAATGGCTGGAGTCAAAAGACGCTCACTCGAAATGGACATGCCCGATTGACTGCAGGATTGATGCCAGCTCTTCACCCTTGCCGCAAGCCCTTGAAGGAAGATGATTGTCGGTGGGCAGGCAATGGCACGCGGCAACTGAAGAGTTGCCGATATAGACCATCGCATGGAATAAAGATTCCTTCTTTATGCAGGCACAAAATCTGCATCTTTTACAAGCTCAGAATTTGGGAGCGAGCCGTTGCGTGAAAAATAGAATTTTTCTTCTTGAGGAGATGCAGAAATGAAAGCTCAATACCGATTACTGGCCATCATTGGTTTTGGCTCATCGCTGATGATGGCGCAATTACTACCTACCCTCGCGCAGGACAACAGTCCAATGCGCAAACAAATTGATGCTGCAACGCAATCCGGGCAAGATCAATATCAGGCAACAGAAGACCAGAGCTCCATGCCGACAGCCGGGATGGAAGCCAAAACCGAAAATGGTTTCACTTACCTGTGCGGAGGCGTGGGCGAGAGTGAGTCGACGCAAATAAAGCAGACTGCGCGGAATTACGACATGATGCTGACTTTTGCAACGCGACGCGGCAATTATCTGGCGGATGTGGACGTTAATATCAAGGATGCAAAAGGAAACGCACTGCTGCAGACAACCTGCGATGCGCCGATCATGCTGATCAATTTTCCGAAGAGTGGCGTTTATCGGATTAGTGCAGAAGCTGCTGGCTATACACTGAACAAGACAGCGCGTGTGCAAGCGAAACGGCATGCGCATGCAGCACTTGTAATGCTTTGGCCGCAACAGGTCGCCGATTCGGCCGAGCCGCAACCGACCTCAAGCGGCAGCAGCGGCACGCCCAATGATGCCGACACGCATTCAAAGGGCGACCTGCCCAGGGACACGGAAAGCGGCTCGCACTAATAAAAAAAGCCCAAGCGTCGGAAGCAAGCAAAAAAGGCGAAGCTGGTAGTGCGTTGATTCACGCGTACCAGTTCGGCCCCGTTCGGCTCTATTTTGAGCTTCCTTGGGAGGTATCTTTATCCTGGGCGTTTTGCGCTGCGCCTTGCATTTTTTCGCCGCCGCGTTCCACGTCCTTGCCGACGCCTTTCATCGTATTGCAAGCACTTGCTCCCAATGTGACCATCAGCACGCTCAATATGGCAATGATTTTTTGCATGATTTTTCCTTTCAGTTCAGGTTGACGTAAAACACGGATAGAGCTTTTGTTTTTTATTGCAATGGCCATGCCTTGGTGCGACATGGATTTTTCCCACATGGCCACTGATTCCGAAAAAATGTGTGCCGGGCCAGCCCGGAGGAACCGAAAATGTCTGCGCGAATTGCCATCATCGAGCATCTTGCAAACAGCCTGCATGGATCTGCCAATCTTCATTAATCAGTGCCGCCCCATCAACACACCGAGTATCAGTCCAACGCCGGCGGCAATCGCAACGGATTGCAATGGCCGGTCTTTCACGTAATCACTTGTCAGGTCAACACCCTGATTGAGCTGGCGTCCTGCCTCCGCTGCCATGCCTTTCGCCGCATACCGCAATGAGCCGTACTTCGCTATTATCTTTCCGTATTCTTCCTTCAATGCCGTGTCCGACAGGTCCGATGCACGCGACAGCAATGTTTCCAGCCCATCCTTCAGGTCGCCCAGATCCTTTCTTATCGTGGCAGCCCCCTGTTTGACGGTGCCTTTCGCTTCCTCGTAACTCGAACGGTTTGCAGTGCCGGTGAGGCCAGATTTATCTGCGCCATTTTCTGTTGTCCCGGATGGAAAATTTGCACTCATGTAGATCTCCTTTACAACATCGTATTAAGCAACAAAAAATTCTCTTCTATGCCATTTAGCGTTTTATCAAACCCATGATCAGGCTGATTACGGCAATGACGATAAAGACAAGGAACAGAATTTTTGCAATCGAAGCTGCGCCGGCGGCAATGCCGGTAAAGCCAAATACTGCGGCAATGATTGCAATCACAAAAAATATGGCGGCATACTGAAGCATATGTATTCCTTTTCTTAAAGAAGACATTGTGATAGTTGCAAAACTTGTGCCAACAGATAATTGCTATTTCCGGTGTGAAATTGCATCGATATCACACGCCTTGATCCAATTGCATCCAATACCAGTCTTCATTGAAAAACTGGTATGAACCCGGTTGATTTTCTCATTCGTGGTTTTCTGGTATTAGCGCCTGCGCAAGCTTTTGTGCTTTGCGTGGTAATTTGTGCGTTTCCATTTTTCATTTTGGCGTAAGCTCATGTAACCGACGCAAAAATTACCGAGGCCTGGATGTCCAGGTCAGCAAATGTGCAACAATTATCCAATTAGGATATTGATATAGGGATGGTCACACTTATGGATACGAACAGTCTGAAGAACACGCTGAAAGCGGTGCATGAAAATTTGTTATCGACAAATAGCGTTGATCCGGAATTGAAGGATCTGTTGCAGACGCTGGATCGTGATATCCAGCAATTGCTGGAACAGAACGGACATGATGCGGAAAGGAAAGCGGGCCTGGTGGAGCGTGCCCAGGCCATCTCTGCGAAACTGGCAATTCAGCATCCGCATGTCGAACCGGCGCTGCGGGAAGTCGCTGATATGCTTGCGAACATGGGGATTTAGGCAAGAATCATGCAATTCTGCGGCATCAGGGCATGCTGCAGATGGCCTACATACTGGTTAGTGTATTTTTAAAGCCCCGCAAAGTTATTGCGCATGACTCTATATATTTGCCTATACTCCCGGTTTTTGACTTGAATATGCAATGCTGCGCGTAATTGGAATGTCGTATCTGATCTGCCGCATCAAACAGCGCTGCCGCTCGGCTGCTTGATTTTTTGGATGGATTCGTCTTCGAATGCGGCACCCATGACCAGCGAATGGTCATGGGCATCGCACAAGCCGGACTCCTCCACCTATCCGAAGATGACGTTTGCAGCTTGCCGCCATGCTCGGTGCAGTGGCACGCGTTTAGAATTCGTACTCAACCTGAGTGCGCAACGTCTTGCTATGCTTCGCGTCACCCGAATCGACAAGATAGGCGGCGTTGTACCTGATGGCGTGGTGCTCGCCAACCGCAATTTTGCCAAACACGGCAGGGCCCAGGAGATGGGACTGCTCCGCCCGTGGCGCAAAGTGGTTCCACTTGCCGACGTCTCCAAAACCTTGGGCGCCAAATTCAAGTTCCTGCTTCCAGCGATACTTGGCTTGCCATTGATAGCCTAGACGCATTGGATTCGATTCTGCCGCCCGATAATTGCGCTCGAAGAGCAGGTTCAGGTTTAACTGCGTCTTGCCAAACTCCTTCTGGAACAGCGGTCCGAATTTGACTTCATACCCTTCGGTACGGTCCTGCGGACGCTCGATTTCGGTGATGAAGCCGATATCCACCAGGTACTGCCCCGGCTCGGTAAGTTGGAGCTTGTTTTCCCATTCAAAGGCATCGAATGCCGTGCCATTGCCATTGCTGTTTTCCCGTTTGTACTTCACATACAGCTCGGTGAACCAGTATTCCGTGGCGCCATAGCCAAAGCCGAGTGAAGCAGCACTTTCCCTTGGGTCTCCAGACGGCGTGATAGTGCCGGCCTTAAAGTCGATTTCCCGCTCTCCGTATTCGACGGTGGGTGTGTAGACGTAATCGGCCGGACCTGCTGTGGCATGGGACATCGACAAGGCGGCCATCATCACGGCGCCCGCAGCGCCGAAGGGTTTCATCATTATTTTCATGCTGACTTCAAAGTGGGAGAAGGCGCGGGCGCATGGCGATGCACCCACGAGGCGCTTGCCGTGAGCACGGCCAGCGTGATGCCATAAAACAGGACTTGCATGCCGGTGGGCTTGTCTTCATAGCCAAATAGCATGGACAGGGCCGCGCCCGGCCAGGACTGGACCGACAGCAGCCAGGAGCTATCCCACAGCGGGCTCGCCAGCGCCGGCAGCAAGTCTGCCTGGATCAGGAATTTCGCCATCTGGCCGGCCAGGCCGGCGGCCAGCAGCAACAGCAGCGTGCCGGTAACGGAAAAAAAGCGGCGCAGGGGAATCCGCAACAAGCCCATGTATGTCACCAGTCCCAGCGCCGATCCGGCCGACAACCCCAGCAAGCCGCCCAGCAGCACGGCGTCGGCGCTGCCTGGCGTGCTGGCCAGCATGCCTTGCAAGAACAGCGCGGCTTCCGAACCTTCGCGCAGCACGGTCAAGGCAATGGCAATCGCAATGGCGGATAACTCTTGCTGGCCGCTGCGAATGGCATTGCCCACCCCTTTGGCCCGCATGGCCGTTTCCTTGCCGTGCTGCGCCATCCAGAGGTTGTGCCAACCAATCATGACGACGGCCACGCCAAGCACGGTAGCCTTGAAGATTTCCTGGCCATTGCCGCCAAACAGGGTGGCAATCGATTCGGTCAGCCAGGCCACGACCAGCGAACCGAGAAATCCGCCCGCCATGCCCAGGCCCAGCCAGCGATTACGGTGCGGCAAGCCGGAGGTCGCAGCGGCAATGATGCCAATCAGCAGCGCGGCTTCGAGCGATTCGCGAAAAACAATAAGGGCGGCACCAAACATGAGGTATTACTCCGCAATGACCACGCCTTTGGCCGTGGCTTCATTGAATTCACCGATGAAAGAATATTGACCTGCCTTGAGCGGGCCAATATAAATGCTTGCCTTTGCATGACCGGCAATCACTTTTTCCCGGTTCAGGTCATGGCTTTCGAACTCTTCGGGGGTCGTATCTTGATTGTCGACGATAAGTTTCACCTTCTGGCCTGCCGGAATCTTAATTTCTGCGGGGATAAAGCGATGATCCTTGATGACCAGTCTGACCTCGGGGTCAGCTGCAGCCGCAAGAAGGGGAAATATAGCGAGAAGTGCGAGAAGGAAGCGTGAAGGGTTCATGGACACAAATGAGAATCGTTATCAATAATTTCGATAATAACGATTCTCATTTCTAATGTAAAGGTAATATTGCATGGACTTTACTGAGAATTGAAAATCCATAAAAAACACATCATCACACAAGCCCCATCTTTGCATTACTCGTCGAGGAATATCCATTTTGCTTGTTGCAGCATGCTGTCCGGGGCCCACTACTGGTCCGACACACGTCAATTTTCGGTTTCAAAGCAGTCATACGCATCGGTTGGGGGTTTGTTATGGTGGTGGGGTGGTACCCCGCACCAAACGACTATTGAAAGTACGCGATACCGGCGTTCTGGCAAGTTACGAAGCACTGCGTACTAGTGCGAAAAGCGGGAGTTGACAGACGAATCTGCGGACATTCAAGCAGGTTTTTCGCCTTGATTGGTCGCCGGAAATGGCCCTCAACCTCGTCTGTTTTCCAGGGCCAGTTCACTTCGTTTGCGGCATCGAACCCGCGTCCATCGCCCGACCAAAAACACACCCATTCACACCCATTCTGGCGTGAGGCGACCCGCCGTGCGGCGAAAGGCCGCCATATTCACCGCATTGGATGCGGCGAATGACTTGCGCGTGCGGAGATTGCGGCCCATAATCTCCGCATGAATAGCGGCGATTACAAATACATCTGGCAGGCCAGCGACTGGCCGAACTGGCGCTTCGACTTGGCGGCTTTGGCTGGCCCCATGGCCGAGGTCAGTCGCGCCCAGGGATTGTTGATGGGCCGTCTGGCCGACGTGGGCATGGCCCTGCGCGATCAGGCGAGCCTGGCAGCACTGACCGAGGACGTGCTCAAGACCAGCGAGATCGAGGGTGAGCAGCTCAACGTCGAATCCGTGCGCTCGTCCATCGCCCGCAGGTTGGGCGTAGACATCGGCGCGCTCGCTCCGGTCGATCGCCACGTCGAGGGCGTGGTCGAGATGGTGCTTGATGCCACCGCTAACTGTCATGCGCCGGTGTCGCGGGAGCGGTTGTTTGGCTGGCATGCCGCCTTGTTTCCCACCGGCTACTCCGGTCTCTCCAAGATCAAGGTTGGCGGCTGGCGCGACGATGCTACTGGCCCGATGCAGGTTGTGTTGGGTCCTGTCGGCCGCCAGAGGGTCCATTTCGAGGCGCCACCCTCTGAGCGTCTGGATACGGAAACCAGCCGCTTCCTTGGCTGGCTCAATGGTGCGTCAAATGAGCCGCCACTGATCAAAGCGGGACTTGGCCATCTGTGGTTCGTCACGCTGCACCCGTTCGACGATGGCAACGGTCGTATCGCCCGCGCCGTTGGCGACCTGCTGCTGGCTCGCGCTGATGGCAGCCCGCAGCGCTTTTACAGTTTGTCGGCGCAAATCCAGCGGGAGTGCAAGGCCTACTACGATATCCTGGAACGGACCCAGAAGCGGTCGATGGATGTTACCGAGTGGTTGTCCTGGTTCCTTGGCACCTTGAATAGGGCTGTCAATCAAGCACAACTCACACTCAATGCAGTGCTGGCGAAGACACGGTTCTGGCAGCAATGGGCCACGACGCCGCTGAACGAGCGACAGGTGAAACTGATCAACCGGCTGCTCGATGGTTTTGAGGGAAAGCTCACCAGTAGCAAGTGGGCCGCAATCGCCAAATGTTCACCGGACACGGCGCTTCGTGACATCAACGACCTGCTTGCGCGAGGCGTGCTGCGGAAATTGGATGCGGGCGGGCGTAGCACCAGCTACGAATTGAACGACATGCCTGAGTAAATCGCTCTCACAGACATGACTTGACTCGTGGGCGAAACAACGCGTTCATGGGCTCCTGCCAACTCATTCGCAAGGAGACCAAGATGGAAGTCGCGCACCTGGATCAAAAGCAACTGGCCGCCCGCTGGCGAGTCAGCGAGACCAGTCTCGAACGCTGGCGCAGCGAGGGGATCGGCCCAAAATTTCTCAAACTTTGCGGCCGCATCCTCTACCGTCAGATCGACATCGAGGACTACGAAGAGTTGAGCTTGCAGATATCAACAAGCAAGTCCGTCACGGCCGCACCCCAGGTCGAGGGCCTGATCAAGAGATAAAGCTCATCCCCATCATTGACGCGTAAGGTCTTGTCTGTGGGCTTGGTGGTGCGGAGGATGACGTCGGACTTGATGAGGTGTCGGGCCATGGCAGTCGTACCAGGAAGAAATACAGTAACTCCCGAGCCGGAAAGCGGTCATGGAGGGGATTACTGGATAACTTACTGTAAAAACAGCCGGATTGCAATGGAGTTTACTGGAGCCTGTCGGGCAACAAAAAAGCCATAAATCTTTGATTTATAAAGATTTATGGCTAATTTTGGATCCTATTGGACCATGAATTGGTGGAGACGGCGGGAATCGAACCCGCGTCCAGAAGCACTCTACAGACAGTTCTACATACTTAGTGCTGTCAATTGGTTTTAACCCTGCCGACGCGGACGCACACGCTTCGTCAAGGCTAGCCACCTATTTTTAACGTAA
>DATEZO010000219.1:0-3501 GCA_035255485.1 Burkholderiaceae bacterium | reverse complement strand
AGCATCTTCAAAAACAGCCACTGGTTCCACTTGTAGTAGCTCGGATCGCAGGTGGCGACTTCGCGCGACCAGTCAACCGCCAGCCCCATCGCCTGCATCTGCTGCTTCATGTAAGCGATATTGTCGTAAGTCCATTTCGCGGGCGGCACGTTGTTCTTCAATGCCGCGTTTTCGGCCGGCAGGCCGAACGCATCCCAGCCCATCGGCATCAGCACGTTGTAGCCGCTCATGCGCAGATGGCGCGCCAGCATGTCGTTGATCGTGTAATTGCGTACATGGCCCATGTGCAGCTTGCCGGACGGGTAGGGCAGCATCGAGCACGCATAGAATTTTTTCTTGTCGCGGCCGTTTTGATCTTTCGCGTGCTCGGTGCTTTTGTAGGCGTCGATGGCGCGCCAGTGATCTTGCGCCGATTTTTCGACATCGGCGGGGAGGTATTTTTCTTGCATGACGGATGGTGCCAAAAGTGGATACGAACCGGACATTATACTGGTTCAATCGTTGCTATTGCGCCCGGCAGGAACGGCATTTTCACTGCACAATCAGTGCAAAATCAGGTTGAGAGCCGGTTTTTCGCCGTAATCGGCATAGCGGTCGTTGATGGCGGCTATGCAGAACGTGATTTCTTCCAGGATGTCCGGCGCCTGCCGGCGCAGTGCTTCGGCATTGCGTATTTCGATATGCAGGACCTCGTCGGGACCAAGCCGGAACCGGGTCATGCCGTCATCATCGCGCAGATAGCTCAGGCAATCGACCCATGCATCCATGGTGTGGCCGTAGAAATCGGGAAAGCCGAATGCGTGCTGGCATTCGGTGTGGAAGGCGCTCCAGTCGGCGATGGTTTCGCCGTTCAGGCTGATGGTTGCCATTATTTCTTCGCCTGGAGGTCTGTTGCGTCGGTTACGAACCCCATCTTGCTCAAGCCGTTGGCCTGCGCGGCGGCCATTACCTGTGCAATCACTTCATAGCGGGTCGACTTGTCGGCACGCAATTGCAGTTCGGGCTGCGGGTTTTTTTTTGCCGCTTCGGCCAGCCTGGCATCCAGAACCGTTTGGGCGACCGGATCGTTGTTCCAGTAAATCGTGCCCTTGGCGTCGATCGATACCGAAACGGTTTCCGGCTTTTCCGGTGCCGGCGCTGATTGCGCGTCCGGCAAATCCAGCTTGACCGCATGCGTAAACAGCGGTGCGGTGATGATGAAAATCACCAGTAGTACCAGCATCACGTCGACCATCGGCGTGACATTGATTTCCGCCATCGGAGCGGGTTGCCTGCTGTCGTTGAATCCGCCGAATGCCATGCTTCCTCTCTTGCGCCTGCTCTTATTTGCCGACGCGTGCACCGGTGGTCAGATAGGCGTGCAAATCATGCGCAAATGCATCCAGCTCCGCCAGCGTGATGCGATTGATCCGGGTAAATGCATTGTATGCCAGCACTGCCGGAATTGCGACGGTCAGCCCCAGCGCAGTCATGATCAGGGCTTCGCCGACCGGGCCGGCGACCTTGTCGATCTGTACCGTACCGGCATTGGAAACCGCCGTCAGCGCATGATAGATGCCCCATACGGTACCAAGCAAACCGACAAAGGGTGCGGTGGAGCCGACCGATGCCAGCAGGGTCAGGCCGCTTTCGATGCGGGACGATACGCGGTTGATTTCCTGGCGCAGGGTGCGGGTGATCAGTTCACCCGGATCGCTGGCTGCATTGAGCGATCCGGCCTGCGCCTTGATGCCTGCGGCCTCTGCGCTTTGCGCCGCCAATGGCGTGTAGACATTTTCGCTGTCGGCATGCCGCAGCATTGCGATGGCGTCCGGCAGCGTCGATGCTTTCCAGAAGCTTTCCAGTGCGGCGGCGCTTTTCCGGGTGCGCCATGCGCTCCATGCCTTGGAAAGAATGTAATACCAGCTCACCATGGACATCAACAATAGCGCAAACGCCACCGCATGCGAGACGGCATCGCCTTGCGACCAGTAATGTGCGAGTCCTGAGATTTGGTTCATGATTTTCCGGAGCGAAGGAAACAGACTGGCAGTCTAAACGCAACGCCTGTACCGCGCCACACTGACGCAGCCGGCGAAAGACCCGTATCGGGCTGAACGACGGTCAGGTCAAGCCCAGCACGTCCTGCATGTCATACAGGCCGGTCGCCTTGTCAGCCAGGAAGCGTGCTGCACGCAGGCTGCCATGCGCATAGGTGACGCGACTGGCGGATTTGTGCGTGATCTCGATACGCTCGCCGATGCCGGCAAACAGCACCGTGTGGTCGCCGACAATGTCACCGCCGCGAATCGCGGAAAAACCGATGGTCGACGGATCGCGTTCGCCGGTCACGCCCTCGCGTGCATAAACGGCAACATCATCCAGCTTGCGACCAAGCGCGTCGGCAATTACTTCGCCCATCTTCAGTGCGGTGCCGGATGGTGCATCGACCTTGTGGCGGTGGTGCGCTTCGATGATTTCGATATCGTAACCTTCGGAAAAACTCTTCGCTGCCATTTCGAGCAGCTTCATCGTCACATTGACGCCCACACTCATGTTCGGCGCGAATACGATCGCGACCTTCTGCGCGGCGGCTGCAATCGCCCCCTTGCCGGCATCATCGAAACCGGTAGTGCCAATGATCATCTTGATACCGTGTGCGATGCAGTATTCCAGGTGTTTGAGTGTGCCTTCCGGGCGAGTGAAGTCGATCAGGAAATCGGTATTCGCCAAGCCCTTTGCCAGATCGGATTCGATTGCGATGCCGGCCGGCTTCCCCAGAAAAGCAGCGGCGTCAAGTCCGATGCCCGGCGCATCCGGCATATCCAGCGCGCCGGCGAGTTGCGCGTCCGGGGCATTCCGGATTGCTTCAATCAGCATGCGGCCCATGCGACCGGATGCGCCTGCTACAGCAATTTTCAATGGATTCATACGATGATGTGGATGGCAAAGGGTTCTTATTTCACGGCCGGAGCGGGAGCTGTCGCCGCCGGCAATGACGGTGTATTGCCGGCAATTAGGGAAATGTAGGCGCTTTCGGTCGGCAGATCGCCGCCTTCCAGTCGTACAAGGCGATTATCCTTGAAGAATAACGCAACATGGCTGCTGATGATTTCGCCATTGTTCTTTTGCAGGCGGAACACATAATCCCAGCGATCCTTGTGGAAAATATCGCTCAGGAGCGGCGTTCCCATGATGAAGCGCACTTGGGCCGGGGTCATGCCGGCCTTGTCTTTCATGCTCTCTTTCAATTGCGCCACCATTTCACGCGAAACGAAATTCCCTTGCTGTACGTCTACCCGATACGGTGAAAATATTCCAAAAAAGCGCCGCTGCTGAATAGTCTGCACGCCGCTATTGCCACCTGCCATCGCGGCAGGCGCCGGCTCTGCCGGATGTGCGCTCGCGGCTGCGGCAGGTTCTTCCATGAGCGGATTTTTCGATGCGCATCCCGGCAGGCAAACAGCAAGGGCAATACACAGTCCGCCAATAACGGCTGGCATGCGGGCGGGATAACTTGGC
>DATEZO010000218.1:0-20468 GCA_035255485.1 Burkholderiaceae bacterium | reverse complement strand
GAACATGGCGAGATCTTGTTTATTGCTGTAGGGACTCCGCCCGATGAAGACGGCTCTGCGGATTTGCAATATGTTTTGACGGCTGCTCACGACATCGGAAAATACTTGGATGATTTCAAGGTAATCGTCAACAAATCCACTGTGCCGGTCGGCACAGCCGACAAGGTCCGTGCGGCGGTGCAGGACGCGTTGCGTAAGCGCGGCCATTCTGCGGATTTCGCGGTCGTATCGAATCCGGAGTTTCTGAAAGAGGGTGCCGCCGTCGAAGACTTCATGCGCCCCGATCGTATCGTGATTGGATGCGACGACACATCTCAAGGCCGGCGCGCCCGTGCCATGATGAAAATGCTATATGCGCCATTCAATCGCAATCATGAAAGGACCATATGGATGGATGTGCGCTCGGCCGAGTTCACCAAATATGCTGCCAATGCCATGCTGGCAACACGAATTTCATTCATGAATGAAATGGCCGATCTGGCCGATACGGTAGGTGTCGACATTGAGGCGGTACGCCAGGGAATTGGCTCCGATCCTCGTATTGGCTACAGCTTCTTGTATGCAGGGATCGGTTATGGCGGATCGTGTTTTCCCAAAGATGTGCAAGCCTTGACACGCACGGCGCGGGAACATGATCGCGAGTTGCTTATCCTGAATGCGGTACAAAAGGTCAACATCCGCCAGAAGCAGCTACTCGGAAAGAAGATTGTCAGGCGATTTGGCGGCGACTTGAGAGGCAGGCATTTTGCGATATGGGGATTGGCGTTCAAGCCCAATACGGATGATATGCGCGAAGCGCCATCACGCGTGCTGCTGCACCAGCTCATCGGCCACGGCGCGACCCTGGCGGTCTACGACCCGGTTGCCATGGAAGAAGCCAGGCGGGCTCTCGCGATCGATTTTGCGGCCAGCCCACAGGCACTACAACATATTCGATTTTGTGATGCTCCCATGGACGCGCTGCATGGCGCGGATGCCCTGGCCATCGTTACGGAATGGAAGGCATTCCGTAGCCCCAACTTTGAACAAGTGAAATACCTTCTCAAGGAAGCGGTCATATTTGACGGACGCAACCTGTTCGATCCGCGGGTGATGGCGGAGCTGGGATTGGAATACCATGGCATTGGCCGAGCATCCCAAATCTTCAGTAGGCTATAGCTTGCTCAATCGCCAAGATTGCTGTCGCCCCCTTCTTCGAGCTACTCCAGCCTGACTTTTCCATCACTCCCGGGTGCTTTGCCTGCGGTGCTATGTTGCATGAGAAATGAAATGGGCCTGCATACTCATACTTCCTCATCTGGAGTATTGGCGTCGCAGAAAAACAAGAAAGCTAATAGGGCGCTCATGCATGCGTACGCAGGAGCGCCCATTCAAGATTTGCGTCGTTTCCCCTGCCTGCCGGGCTGAGCCGCTTCAAATCATAAATATCATTCAAGGCCGCCGCGCCCCTGTTCGTGGATAGCGCCGCCTTGAAATGCTGCCGACAAAAATTCCGGATCGATGCATTGTAATCAGCGAATTTTCCGTTTGGGAAACAAAATACTTCGCTGCACTGCCCCGTTTCGCGCAAGACCGCTTCCTTGCTATCCAGGATTTCGCGCGCCGCCAAGGGCAAGGGAACTCTCGACAAGATCGGGTGCGTCACGGTGTGCGCACCGACTTCAAAACCCGCACTGACGAGGTATCGTGCCTGCTCCCACGTCATAAAACGATAATCTCCAAAAGCGCTGCGTTCATTTACCCCGAGCTGAAGAGCGATCTTTTCCACCGCGTCGCGAGCTGCATTGTCAGGACGCGCCTTCAGGTCCGCCTTAATGGTGACGAGGGCCATTTGCCGTTCCTTTAAGGTCCGCAACGGTAACACCCGGTCTGTTCCCGGCACTGCAACAGACTCGCCATTCGTGCGGTCCAGGGCCAATTCAAGTAGATCCGTCCACAAAAAACACTTCGAGCCTATCAGGCCAGACACTAGAAAGAAGGTGGCACGCATCCCAAACTCAGCCAATACCGGAGCGGCAACGGATGCATTATTTTCATAGCCATCGTCGAAGGTAATCGCGGCGGTATTGCTGAGGTCATCACCGTTGTACAGCCCCTCGATAAGCTGGCCGAGAGAGATCACGGTTCGGGATCGCCTCAGCGCGCTCAGGTGCGCAATGAACCTGCCCACCGGCAAGTGCTTTCCCTCGTAATTGCAGAGCCCCTCAAAGTTACGCTCCCTTGTTACGCCGTGATACATGAGGATGAGCGGTGGCCACCGGCGCTTTTTCAGCGCAATATCAAAAACGCCAACCCGGGAACAGACATCGAGCACCGTCCGCTTTATATTCTTCATCTCTCCCCTTTGAAAAGGCAACGCTTTGCCATGATTTTTTTATATGTGACGCGTTAAAAAGGGAGATTCTCTGCCTACGAAGGCGCTCTATTGCTGGAACTCCCCCGTAAAATTTATCAGTACCGGCAACGATTGCTTTGCTATGCAGCAATCGGCATGCCGCATTCTGCAATGGTGCAATGGATGTCGAGCGACAGCGATGAACAGTGCTGCGCTTCCGGCTACGGCACGAGACTGAACAGAAAACCGAAATAGCGGTCCAGTGATCGCCTTGGATGGAATGGAATAATGCAATTTTTTTCAGGGCATTCCCACCAGTCGACTAGAGAATAGCCCAGGGATTCAAAGCCCTGAATAAATCCGTCTCGCGCGAAAATCCGATACGGGCAATAACTCGGACCAATGCTTTGAAGGGTATAAAACGACTCGCTCATGTGAATTGGTAAAAGACTGAGCAGTAAATGCTGCGGTAATCTTTCCAGTGTCGCGAGGCGCTCAGGAAGAGTATCAGGGAGATACTGCAACGTGCCGATTGAGAACAAGATATCGGGAGAGCCGCAGTCTTCGAACCGGTCACAAAAGCCCAGCTGCTTGGCATTATCTTTTTCTTTGGCAATTTTTTTCCCCCGCTCCATCACTGCGGGGACGTCATGCACGATCCAGCGAAGCTGTTCCGGATAATCCAGGTAGTTCCGGTATGCGTAATAACTGACTCCGACATGGCCGCCCAAGTCAAGAATGCGGCATCGGCTTGGCGCAATGAGCTTGTCTAGCCAAAACATCACTGGATAATCCGACGGAAATACTCTCTGGGCCCGATCGAGATAGAGCGATGCGGCGGTGCTGTTGTTGTATCCAGCGCTCCTCTTTACCGGGATGCTCGCTTGCGCTTCCGCAAACGAGCTGAAAATTCCGCGAAACAGGTTTGCCGAGCGATTCTCTGCGAATTCCTTTTCATATCTTCTTTCCAGCAAGGGGCGAAAAGGCGTGGCCTCCGGCAAACGTTCAAGCAGCCGGTGAAGACGAAACAATGGCTTTACATCCCGTCCTTGGAAGAGATCTGTGAATACGGGGTAATGGCTGGTCGATGATGAATGCGTAGGCTGCATGGCCGAATTTCCTCTTGGCACCAAGCGCCGATGAATAGTTCAATCAGGCACCGGATTACGATGCAGATAGGATCGCTCTAAGGAAACGGCGAGAGTTGATTTTTATTAATTGGACGTTACTTTCCAGACAAAAATTGAGGCGCGTTGCATGCGCCAGGTTCCGGCGCCCGACGCTGAGCCCTGAGCACTATTCAATGGCAAGAAGCAAGTGCCGAAATGTGCAGGAAGCACATCGTTGCACAGGGGAAAAATCATGAGTGTATTGCGCCGCCTACCGCCTTGTGCAACAGAACCGATGCGCGGTTCATACGCGGCACCAAATGATGTTCAGAAAACTGAATGCAATAAAAAACGTTGCGCAGGCAAGCAAACTTGCAACGATCCAACCGAAGGATAGCGTTAGCAAAACGCCGAATGCCGGCAACATGAACAGGTAAGTGGTGATGAAGGCGCCAATGCCGGCACACGCCGCAACCCGCCCAAGAATAAGGCGGCGCCATTCGATATTCCTCCATGCCGCATGAAAGAAATTCGAACGACTGAAATTAGACATGACATCCCTTCCGGCGATGGAATGTCTTTTCGACGTTTTCGCTAAACGCCAAGTTCCGGAGCTGCGATGACTTTTCTCAAGAGGCAGGTGAAACTTCCCGCCATGTCAATCCATTATCACAAGCAGCTCCTTAGCTTAGCTAACGCAACCTGGTGCAAGGCGGCGGGTTAGCGCGTTCATCCTCTGCCGCCCCGGGTATTGGCGGCCACTGTTTTTGGACAAACAGCGCTCGCTTACAGCTCTGTCATGGCAACGGCCATTTGCCCCGCATTAAGCGCATTCCAGGCTCAACGGCGCAGCATCGATCGGGGTCAAAAATTGTTGGAACACTTGATCGACACGCCCCCATCGGCATTCGCATGCCAGACGTCGGAGCCTTGGCTCGGTTCGCGCCAGATTTACGTAATGCCTGAATCGCGTTTTTAGCGACGTGCCGGCAATACGGGGTTGGCCCGGATCGATTTCCCAGGGGTGGAAATAGAAAATGGCTGGGCGGCGCTCTCTCGCATTGACCGTGTCAATCGCCCATCTTGAGAGCGCATAGGGGAGCAGCCGGAAATAACCGCCACCGCCGCCAGGAAGATTGCGGCCGAATAACCGTACCGTGGTGATCGGAATTTCAACCAGGTCGCGATGGACGAGATAAGGAAAGCGTGGCGCATCCGGCATCCCGTAATGATCATGTGCGACCGGATACACGCTCGAACTGTAGCGGTAGCCGGCTCGCCAAATGCTCTCGAAGGCCCAATGGTTTTCATATCCGATCGAAAAGCTCGGAGCGCGATAGCCGCGGACCTCGGTTCCGGAAATCTGTTCGAGCACAGTTTTAGCCAGGCGAATATCCTGGAAAAATTCATCCGGGCTCTGTTCGGTGGCACGGCGATGCGCATGTCCGTGACTGGCCAGTTCGTGCCCGTGGGCGACGATCCGCTTGACCAGGGACGGATAACGCTCACCAATCCAGCCAAGAACAAAAAACGTGGCGTGCACACCGTGTTCGGCAAATATTGAAAGCAAAATATCCATGTTGCGTTCAACACGACATGGCATGGCATCCCAGCTGGCCCTGTCTATATACGGTGCTAACGCGGACACCTGAAAATAATCCTCAACGTCAACGGTAAGCGCATTGACAATTGGGCCTGTATCGAAATGGTTTGTGGACATCAGCGCCTCTCCCTATTTATTCGTGCCGCGCACATGCGACAGGAATCACTCATATCGAGGCACGCCGAAGCCCTAGCGACAACGAATGCGATAACGCTGTTCCGCTGCTTGCGGGCCACACCGGCATGCGATTGCATAGCATGGCCCCGACCGTTCCTTCATGTCAGATCTTCGAATGTGATGATTGACCAATATCAACTTGCGAAACGGCATCTTCTTTAAAGTAGGACCGCGATATTGAGCGCTCTATCCATGGGCTTCCCATCGTCTGCAGGAGAATTGCCTCGGGAGCCACAATGGGCTTCATACGTCCTAGCGGAAACGAGTTGATGGATTACGGTCGACAAAGAAGCTACAGGCGAGCAGCCCGATCTGGATAAATAGTGCTTGATCGTATTGCGAAGAAATCGCAACGGCTTGGTGCCTATTGTTGCGTGCGGAAAGCATGCCAACAGATGCTGCTCCTTCGTCCTGTTTTCACATCTTGAAGAGCGAAAGAATGCTGCTAACTACTTTCACGCGTGTTTTCGCACTACTGATCAGTGCCGTTATCCTCGTCGCCGGATGCGCATCCAACTATCCGCCCGCACCGGCAACGTCACAGCACGCAAGCGAATATCTGATCGGCGCGGGTGACACGTTAAACATTGTGGTTTGGCGCAGCCCCGAACTTTCCATGACAGTCCCCGTGCGTCCTGATGGAAAAATCAACGCGCCGTTGGTGGAAGACATGCCCGCAAGCGGAAAGAGTGCAACGACCTTAGCGCGTGACATCGAAAAAGCCTTAGCGCAATTTGTGCGCGATCCGATCGTTACCGTGATAGTGACCAATTTCGTCGGGCCGTATAGCGAACAAATCCGCGTCATAGGCGAAGCGGCCAAACCGCAGGTTCTTCCCTATCGTCAGAAGATGACGTTGCTGGACGTCATGATTGCAGTTGGCGGGATGACCGATTTTGCAAGCGGGAACAGGGCAACGATTTTACGTACCGCCGAAGGTAACAAGCAATACAGCGTACGGCTCAATGACCTGGTAAAGCGCGGCGACTTCACGGCAAATGTCGAAATGCGGCCTGGCGACATTCTTGTAATTCCGCAGAGCTGGTTCTGAATTCCGTCGATGCGTATGGTGGCGCTCGCCAAGAGCGTGCACGGCACGTCGATAACCTTTTAACGGAATCCGAACAATGAATAAAGTGATTTTTGAGGCGATGCGCCATGCCCGCGCCATGGCGCACTATTTGTGGCTGGGGCTGTTCACCGCCTGGGCCATCGCCGTGGTCGGTGCCATTGTCGTCTTCCTCATCCCGAAGAAATACGAAGCATCTGCCCGCATTTTTGTCAACACCGAGTCCATCCTCAAGCCGTTAATGGTCGGAATGGCGGTGCAGCCGGATACCAATCAGCGCGTGGCTTTGCTAAGCAAAGTGATTATCAGCCGCCCCAACGTCGAGCGCCTGATACACGAGACCGGCATGGATATCAAGGCGAAAACGGCAGAGCAGCATGAAAGGCTCGTCGATGACGTCATGAAAGTGCTCAGCATTCAGGGCTCCGGCGCACACGACAACATCTATACATTGAAATTTCGGGACACCAGCCCGGAACGCGCAAGGCGCATGATTGAGCTGCTGCTCACTAAATTCATATCGACCGGCCAGCGCACGGATACGGACGCCGCAAAGCAATTCCTTGACGAGCAAGCCACGACATATGAAAAGAGGCTGCAGGAAGCCGAAAACAGGCTGAAAGAGTTCAAGTTGCAAAACATGGTGGGACTCGCTTCCGGAGAAAGCAAGGACCAGGTCACACAGCTGGCAGCGGTGGGAGCGCAACTCGAGGAAGTTAGATTGCAATTGCGTGAAGCGGAAAATTCACGCGACGCCTTGCGCCGCAGCTTGCACGGCGAAAGCAGCGAGGCTACCGGAGCCATCGCTCCAGCAGCTGCTTCCCAGACGGGCGCTATCACGCTTGCACAACCAGTGGAGGAGCTGGATACACGCATCGCCACCGTCCAGCGCGACCTGGACAGCCTGTTGCAGAGGTATACAGAAAATCACCCGGACGTAATCGGCGCACGGCGGTTGCTGCAGGAATTGAAAGAGCAGCGGAGGAAAGCGGCAGCGCAATATGGCAAGGGCGCCGTCATGCTTACCGAGGTCGCCGCAGCAGGAGGCCGCGCATCGGAGCAATTGAAAGTCTCACTGGCGCAAGCGGAAGCGAACATCGCCTCTCTTCGCGTGCGCGTTACCGAATACGGCGGGCGCTATGCGAATCTGCGTGAAGCGGTCCGCCGCATGCCGGAATACGAGGCGCAGCTGGCTCAGCTGACTCGAGACTATGAGATGAATAAAAAGAACTACGAAAATCTGGCGGCACGCAGAGAGTCGGCCAATATCGCCGACGATATGCTGTCGGTATCCGGTGTGGCGGACTTCAGGCTGATCGATCCTCCCAGGGTTTCGCCTAACGCCGTTTCCGTACCAAAGTCACTGATGTTATTGGCGACGATTGTGCTCGCACTGGCCATTGGCGGAGGAGTGATGTTTCTGGCAAAGGAAATTCGAGGGCGCTTCTACGACAGTATTCAATTGCAGGAAGTGACGTCGCTTCCCGTACTCGGCATGGTCTCGATGGTTGCTAATGACAATATGAGTGCTGCGAGTCGCGCGCATTCGAGGCGCCTGCTGCGGACGGCGGCGATAATGCTGACCACCTATTTCATTGTCGTCGTGACGGCGTTCCTGCTGACCAAATCGATTGCCTGAGAGGTAGCCCATGAGCCTCATTGAAAAAGCTGTAAAACACCTCGAGCGCATGAATCAGCAGCACGACACGGCAGAAACAGGTGAACCAAGGGTTAGTCGTGCGGCATCCAGCCAAACTTTTCTGACCACCGTCACGCCACAGCCGGCAGCTTCCCGCCCCGTCCAGATTGACCTGGAGCGCCTTGCAGCATCCGGGATGATCGTGCCGGACACGCCCGGTTCGCTCATTGCGGAAGAATTCCGGGTCTTGAAGCGGCCATTGCTGGCAAATGCCGCGCGCAATACAAACAGGCCGATCCGCAACGCGAATTTGATCATGGTGACGAGCGCGCTGCCACAGGAAGGGAAAAGCTTTGTTGCTGCCAACCTCGCCATGAGCATTGCAATGGAGCTCGAACGCACGGCGTTGCTGATCGATGCCGATGTCGCGCGCCCCTCATTGCCAGGCCTGCTTGGATTACATCCCCAGGCCGGTTTACTGGACGTGCTGCAGGATAGAACAAGGCATATCGGCGAGGTGATGCTGCGTACCAACGTCGCGAACCTGAACCTGGTTATGGCAGGAACCCCGCATCCCCGCGCGACCGAAATGCTTGCCAGTGAAACGATGGCCCGCTTGCTGGATGAGATAGCAAACCGTTATCCCGACCGCATCATCATATTTGACTCGCCGCCGCTGTTGTTGACCACTCAAGCAAGAGCGCTTGCCAGGCATATGGGACAAATCGTTTTCGTCGTCCACGCGGAGCAGACCCTGCAAAGCGCAGTCAAGGAAGCCCTGGCGACCATCGATGGCTGCCCCATGAAGTACGCGGTACTCAACCAGGCTCGCAGCACAAATCCGCTTGTTTATGGTTACGAATACCACTATGGCAGCGGGCGCTAGATGGCCTCGGCGCGCGGCAAATGCCCACTGGCTCGCGCTATCGGCGGCTTTGCTTCCTGCCGGGGTTGCGCACGCCGATTCGTGGAGCATAGTGCCGCGCATTGGCTTGTCGGAGACCTATAGCACCAATATGACGCTCACTTCCGGCCCGGCATTGAAGGGCTGGATTACGGACATTGCCCCGGGCATCCAAATCGAAGGCAACGGGGCGCGCATGAAAGCCCGCCTGGACTACGCCAATCATATATTGCGCTATGCGGGCAGCCCGGAGCTTTCGCAGAATTTGAATTTTCTGACGTCTGACGTCAACATCGAGGCAATCGACAAGTGTCTGTACCTGGACGCGGGCGCCAGCATTTCCCAACGCAACAGGTCGCCGTTTCAGGCTGCGCCAATCGCGGCGACAAGCGGAACGCAGAATCTCACCGAGACGTCAGCGGCACAGCTTTCCCCCTACATCAAGGGCGTTTTCCCGGAACTTGCCCTCTACCACTTGCGCTACACCTTGATCGACGCCCGCTCCGACGATGCAGCCTTTGCGCATACGCGTGTCAATCAATGGACTGGCACCTTGAGAAATCCTTCCGCCACCACTGTAGGCTGGTCGCTCGGCTTCAGCACGACTGGTGTACGCAACGATGTGATCGGCGACAAAAGCGATGATCGTGTCCGCGCGGGGTTGAACCTGGAAGCGCTTCCAACGCTGCACCTATCGGCGTCGGCCGGCCAGGAGCGATCCGACTATACGTCCGCTGGAATGCAGCGCACCGCCACGCCAGGATGGGGGCTGGATTGGACGCCGACACCACATACACAGCTTGCGGTATTAAGGGAAAAGCGCTTCTTTGGCACGGCGCATAGCGCACTGTTCAACTACCGGACCGCATTGACCAACTGGCGCTATACCGATACGCGTGACGTCGCATTTCTAGCCGGCCTGCTCGGCGCATCGGCGCAAAGTGTAGTGGCAGAGCTGATGTCGGATCTGCTCGCAGCCAGCATTCCGGACCCGGTTGCCCGCACCGCAGCAGTGCGTTCCCGCCTGGACCAGGACGATGCCAGGCCGATGCTGTCGGTGGAGAATGACGTGCAGACATCGCGCCTTTTCATCAATCATGCCCGTGAGGCATCGGCTGCCTTGATCGGCCCGCGGGATTCGCTCACTTTCAGCATCGCACAGCGGGATCAGCAAGCAATCGGCTTGGCGCCGGGGGTGGCCGACAGCTTTTCGCTGAGTAACGACATTCGCGAGCGAAGCGGCCGGCTGGCCTGGATCCATCGGCTCACCCCATTGGCGACGCTGCGCCTCTCGACAGCCCGGTTGCGCAGCGAGGGCAAAGACGTCCCCGACCTGCGCAGCGATCAATGGTCGCAGACGGTGTCGCTCACGTTTCATCCTGCGGCCAGTGCTTTCATCTCGTTCGGCCTGCGCACCACGCGATTCGAGAGCACGCTCGACGGCAGCTTTCGCGAGAATGCCGCCGCCCTCTCCTTTACCCAACGTTTCTGAGATACGAGAAAACATGTACGAAGCGTTCTATGGCTTGCACGACAAGCCGTTCCAGGCCAACCCTAATCCTTTATTCTATTTCGCCAGCCGCCAGCATCAACGGGCCATGTCCTACCTGGACTATGGTTTGCACTGTAATGAAGGATTCATCGTTATTACCGGCGAAGTGGGCGCCGGAAAAACTATGGTGGCGAGGAACTTGCTCAATAGGCTCAATCACGACAAGATCATTTCAGCCCACCTCGTCAGCACCCAACTGGGCGCCGAGGACGCGCTGCAAATGGTGTGTTCCGCCTTTGGCGTGACATCGAGTGACACCAGCAAGGCGGCGCAGCTTAACGCTCTGCAAAAATTCCTGAGTGACGCACATCACGCGGGAAAGCGCTGCCTGCTTGTCGTTGATGAAGCGCAAAATTTGAGCATGCAAGCAGTCGAAGAACTGCGCATGCTGTCGAACTTTCAGATTAACTCGCGGGCGCTGTTGCAAAGCTTCCTGATCGGTCAGCCGGAATTCCGGCAAACCCTGCAAAGCCCGCAAATGACGCAGCTTCGCCAGCGCGTGATTGCCGCTTGCCATATAGGCCCATTGGACGTGGCAGAAACGGAGGCTTATATCATGCATCGGCTCCGCTGTGCGGGATGGAAGGAATCGCCGCGGTTCGCCCCCGAGGTATTTCGTGAAATCCATCGTGCCAGCACCGGCATCCCCCGGCGTATCAATGCCATCTGCGACCGCTTGCTATTGTCGGGATTTCTGTCCGGGAAATGCAGTTTCTCCGGGAGCGACGCCATTGAAACTGCAAGCGAAATCGACGGCGAAACGTCTCTGCCCGCATCGGCGCCGGCCATGGCCGGCGGTGACGCGACGCCGAACGGCTCCGGGCAAGCCTCCTGTTCCGCCAGCTCGCACGACGTACTGGAGGCACTGACGTGCGAGGATTTTTCGCTGCGTCTTTCTCAACTGGAAAATCGCATGGCCCGCATCGAAGCCGCACTCGATGGCCTGCTGCGCAATAATTCCAGCGCACTGGCCTTACTCGGAAGGATCACTAAAGAGCTTGAGCACATCACTGCAGGAGCGCCCGCAGAGTAGCTGCCCTCTTAGCCAGCGCGAGGCCGCCAGGTTGCCATGGAGTCCCCTCGCAGGAAGCGATATACGGCAAGCGCAAAGGCGGCATTGGACAATAAAAGGTAGCTCGGCACAAGGCCGATCTTCCTGAGCCGCCGTGGCAGTCCATTCCACAGCACCGCCAACGCGAGCCCGTAGGCCAAGAGCTGGAATGCCAACAGGGCTTGATAGAATGCGCCGGTGCCGGCCAGTGCCATGTTGCTGATCAGGGCTGCGAGCATGAAAACGAACCCGAAGTAGCGCAGCACCTTGTGCGATACGAGGCAGAACGCGGTCAGCGGATAGCGAAATGGATTGAGCAGGCAGCGCATGTGGGCCAGCCCTTGCAGCGCGCGCAACGCGACCCGCACCCGCATGCGGAATTCCGAAGAGACCTGGTCGTTCGGCACTTCGCTGGCAGTCACCGCGGCATCGAATACCACCCTGTGACCGCCGGCGATGACACTAAGCGGCAAGACGAAATCCGTGATCAAATGCGCAGGAATATCCACATAGAGCGTTCTGCGAATGGCGTCGACGCCTCCGTTGACGCCGATAATCGAGCCTACTTTCGTTTCCATTTTTCGCACCATGTCTTCGTAACGCATGTAGGCATCCACGCCGGCGCCGCTCACGGTGAAATCAGAGCTGGCGAAGCCAAGTGATCCTGTGACATAGCCGACTTCCGGATCGGCGAAGTTCTCAACTATCCGCCGCAAGGCTCCTGGTCCGAACAGCGTATTGGCGTCGCTAAAAATGATGATATCGCCGGTTGCATGTTTGACCGCGTCATTGAGTGCCGCGGCTTTTCCTTCACGCCCGGTGCGCCGCAGCAGCGTCACTCCCGCCTCCTCGAAGCGCCCAACCACGTCATCGGTCCCGTCATCCGAGCCATCGGAAATGACGATTATCTGTAGTTTCTCGCTTGGATAGCCCTGGTCCAGTTTGTTCCGAATGGTGGCGCCGATGTATGCAACTTCGTTGTAAGCGGGGATCAGAATGGTCACGCTCGGAAGCTGCGCCCGGCGCCGGACTCTGCGCGGGCGCGCGGCACCGAGCAGGAACACCGCTAATGGATAAATCACGTAGGGATAGACGATAAGAAGAACCGAGATCCAGAAAATGGCTACCATGCCACCAGCTCCTTAAAAGACTTTACAGGTAACTTAGCGTGCAGCGCCCCTCAGTGGCGACCTGCAGCGAACGGCTTTCGCCGGAAACGCACCGGCCGCCGCTGATGACGCCTATGCGTACGCCCTCTTGCAACCCCACGGAAATCATCCCATCCGCCTCGATAGCAATCAGCTTACGCCGCGTGTCGACTTCATAGCTCCTGAGCTTGCCGCTCGCATGCGTGATCGGGCCAATCCGGGATCGAAGTTGTGCTGGGCTCGGCCCAGCGATGCCATCGATCTTCAGATGCTCGACCGTGCAGTGAACAAGCGTGTGCCGCGCATTGAGCACGTAATGCGAAGTGGCCGGCGGAGGAATCAGATAGTCGAGAAAGTCGGCAGGGTTGCCGCTGTGCCCGTGTTCTGCCGCCCTGGCAATATTAAATGCCTGGCGCGCGGTAACGTAGTGCAGCGTATAACGCTTCCCGTCGTTATATTCGCTGTTGAGTACACGATGCATCCGCATGGCCTTCTCGCCGAACAACGCGTCGAAATCCCGCTCGATGGCGCCGTGTGTGTGCAGCTTGACAAACAGCCACTCGGGGCGCCCTCGCACATGCACATGGCAGTCGATCCATTTCCGGATCCGGTCCGGACGCCCCCAGTTTTCATCAGTCAAGCTGGCATTCTCGATTCGGGGGTAGGACGCGCCACTCCAGTTGATTCCCAGCGGCCCCTGGATCAGCATCATTCCATCGGTATCGGTCCGGCCGACCCGCGCATTCGTTCCCCAGTCATGGGATTTCGGACGGTCAGGGCATCCTTGCGCATAGTAGATCGCATTGATTTTCCGGGTCTGGCTCTGCTGGGCCGATGGCATGGTCAGGTCGGCCCAGCATCCCAAGCGCTTCAATACCGACAATTCATTGTTGACCCCGCAATACTTCCCGTGGCCGGAATTTCCCAACGCCCAATCACCGTGAATGAAGCCAAAGGAAGCCCTGGGCTGCCGGCCGGATTCGAGCAATAGCCCCCAACGGTTATATTCGGCGAGCGTGGCGCGCAAATCGTTTTCCAGTTCCGCCTCCGTGTCGCCGTCATGGTGGTAATGCAGCTCCACCTCGCCCAAGCCATCATGCGCCATGGCAGCAAGCGCGGCGAGATGCTCATTGCCATGGTGAGGCGGGTAAAACCAGGTATGTAGCGGCGCCGAGCCGAATTCCTCGCGGCATCGAGATTGGAAATCGCGATATCCTTCATGCCAGGCGTTCATTCTTTCGGCTGATTGCGCGACGCAGCGAATTCCATGGCGAGGCTCAAAATGATCGCAGACCAGGAAGAGAATATGCGTGTGCCGGGATGAACGATGAACTCGCCGGTAAAGGCGGTAGGGCGCCGCCGCGACATAACTCGGCAGCCAGAGGTCAAATCGACGTTTCAGCATGGATGAGTTTTACCTTTGAAATTGCAGGAAAACGCCATCCCCTGGTAAATTTCCAGAATCTTGAGCGCGTTCTGGTGCCAGGTATGTTGAGTGGCGACATATTCTCGCCCCGCCGCTCCGAGGCGCTCACGCAATTCCCTGTCTTGCGCAAGACGGATAATGCACTCTGCCATTTGCTTCGCATTCCCCGGCGCGATCAACAGGCCATTTTCTCCATCCTTCATGATTTCCTTTACCGGGCCGACCGCAGGCGCAATCACCGCCTTTTGCATGCCCATGTATTCGAAGATTTTCATCGGCGAGCCGTAGGCATTTGAATTCAAGAGGACCGCGATGTCCATGATGGCCACCAGCGGCGGTATTTCTGCGTGCGGCTTGCGACCGGTGAAAACGACTCTGTCCGCGTAGCCCTCGGCACGACAGAAATCCTCAAGGTGCTGACGGAATTCACCATCGCCAACGAAAAGGAAGCCGACGTCGGCGCAACGGTTCAGCACGATGCGCAATACCTCGGGGAAGTGATCCATACCCTGCCATCGGTTCATCGTGCCGACGAATCCAACGACGATTGGAGATAGCCCCAACGCGGCCCGCGTAACATAACCCTGGTGCCGCGCCGGCGCGAACCACTCGGGATCAATCGCATTGTGACAAACGCTGACATGGTTTCGCGGAATGCCCTCCTGCAAAAGCATCTCCCGTTGCACGTTAGTCACCGTAACGACATGGTTCGCCATCAGCAGCGTTTTCCTCTCCAGCCAGCGCGCAAGGCTTTTCAAATATAGCCCGTAGTACTGCGCCCATGCCTGTGCATACGGCGTGTTCACTTCCAGGATGAGCGGAATTTGACGGCGCCGCGCAAGGCAGGCACCGGCAAAGCTGAACAGCGCATAGCGCTCGTAGACGACATCGGGTTGAAAATCCTGCAGCGCCCGAGCGAGTCGACGGTACGCCACAAGGTTGTACGCAATCTGCATCATTTCGAATGCCAGGCGCGGCGCGGCTCTTTTTATCTTCCCCAGAAGAGATGGCCCACTCGATCGGGTCGCCCGATGCTGAACGGGAACCGGGCCGACCACCCGCACTTCGTGGCCAAGCGCCGTCAACGCATCGACGATGGCCGATATATGGATCGACTCCGGCTCTTCGCCCTGTGTACGGTGATGGTAGAGAATACGCACGATAGAGGTTTCCGATCTGATGAGTGGATGGCGCCTTGGATCGCTCGCGGTGTCAGTGCGAATGTTCGAAGGCGCCGATGTCGAATGCTGATCCTTGCGGGCGGCGCGTGGTGATGCTGTAGTCGTTCGTGACGACAGACGCGACATCCGGGGAGCCGGCATCGATCGCCCAGCTTCCCGGCAGCAAACGGAAGTCCTTCCCCTCGGCCACGAACCGCAATTGCCCGGTGCGCGGAGCCGCATCCGGCCCGGGCTCGCCGCGACCGCCATACCAGAAGTTTCTTCGGCTCCTTCCGACTGTCTTGAAGAAGCCGGTGCTTCCGCCGGTATAGTCGGTGCCTGGATATGGCATGAAAATGTTGTTTTCCAAATCCACTGCATCGGGCAAGAGTGCCCAGTCGTTCATGAGGGCGCCGTATCGCAGCTTGCGCGACATGTTGGTGTTGTAGAACGTATTGTTGTAGATCTTCGCCCCGCTCAGATGCACACTGTTGAGTCGCAGCCCTGCATAGAATGTGTTCTTGACGATGTTGTTGAATACGATGATACCGGCGCTGCTACCTTCGGCAAGATTGATTCCATGCTTGCCGACGCGATCAATCAGGTTGTGGTGGAAGCGGATATTTCCTGCGATATCCGAACCGTTGTAGCCATTAACATAGGTCTGAAAGCCACTTCCTCCGGGGATGTTTTCGATGACGTTATACGCGATCTCGTAATCGCCTTCGCCGTCAACATAGATGCCGTGGTTCTGCAACGGGCCAGTCTGTACAGGGCCACAAAAGATATCGTGTATATGATTGCCGAGCCAGGCCTGCCCTCGCCCATTGCCGGCAATACCTCCTGCCTTTGCATCGGCATTATCGATTGCCGTCGCAGCCGTCAGTTCATTGTTGACGATACGCCAGTAATTTCCTTTGATTTGCAGATTTACCGCACCGTCGTGACCGCCACCTTCAATGCGCAAATTGGAAACGGTGAACCATTGCCCCATGCCTGGAAAAGAAAGCCCGTTAACGGCAGAAATCGCCCCGGTCGATCCGGACTTTTCCACCTCGCGATCGTAAGGTGCCAGGATGACGACGTCCTCACCCGGATATCCCATCAAGCTGATAGGGCCCGTGCCCGGCCGGCCTGCCGGTGCAGAGCCGGATTTGTCACGCGTTCGAGCGAAATAATTCTGGTAGCCCCTATCGGTCCAGGGCGTGCCGGTCCCTCTCATGACGATAAAGTCGCCCGGCCTTACCTTGCCCCACGCCCCTTCATGCAACCTGGCGGTCTGCACATGACGGAAAGGGTGGCGTATTTCGCCGACGACGGCGGTGCTGTCATCACCCTTCACATTGTCGACGAATAGAATTCGCCCCGGATTGACGGTGAAAGTGAGGTCCTCGTTGGAGGCAACGCCGTTAACCACGACCTTGATAGGCAAAGCGGCGCCAGGCGCAGGCTTGCCGAGCGCACCGATTTGCACTGTGATTTGCTGTATATCGGGCCGCCCTCGGGAAGGATGAAGGCCACGGTAATTGTCGACTTCGACACCACCGATATAAACCTTGATCTGGCTTCCCAAGCCTTCGCTGCCGAAATTCTTACCAAATAGGGAAAGGTAGATACCCTTATCATTTTCTCCGCCGCTGTTCGGGCCGGACACTATATCTGTGTATACAAGCACCGGACGGGGCAATTCCTTGCCGGCGGCTTGTGCTCGCGAATCCACACTTCCTGATAAAAGAAAAATTGTGAAAGCCCCGGCATTGAGTGCGGTTTTAATCGACGTATCCATTTTTCTCATGTAACGCTCTCATGCCGCTATTGCGCCGGCTAGGCATGTCCAGAAACCACATTGCCATCTCCATTCGACATGCTGAATCCTGACTGTCCACAGCGAATAAATTCAGCCCTGCGATGCTCGATCAGTAACCAATTGCAACGCAATCATAAAATCGTTCCGCGCAGATATATGGACATACATCAATAGTTGAGATGTTTTTTTAGGCAAGTGGCGTCGTATTATTCCGGCTTATATTTTGTCGTTGCGCAGTTTCAGGATGGCTTTCATGACGTGCCTAGCGGATCGTACGCCAACACGATAGTCACGCCATCTTGCCCACCGCTGCAGCGAATTAATTGTGTGCTCCGCGCTGGTGCGCGATGAGCTTGGCGCGTTTCGCGATCTGGAATCTCGATGGCAAAATCTCTCTCCGATCAAGCGGGTTTCTTGATTGTGGCCAACCTCGTCAAGTATGCGGTCGGCTTCATCATGCCAATGGTCCTAGTTCGCCTGTTGAGTCAAAGCGACTATGGCAGCTATCAACAGCTGATATTGATCGGAACCGCTGTCACCGGTGTATTGACGCTCGGACTTCCAACATCAATTTACTACTTCTATCACCATGTCGGACCACGCAAACGGCCGGCGTTAATTATGCAGACCACGCTGCTACTGGTGGTGGCAGGCGCGGCCGCGACCTTGGCCACATGGTTTAGCGCAGACGAGCTGTCGACACGACTAAACAATCCTACCGCGTCCGGGCTGTTACAAATTTATGCGCTGTCGTTATTTTTTACGATTGCAAGCGAGCATTGCCTGCATGTGATGATCGCGCAAAATCGATACGGGCTCGCGGTCGGACTTGAAATCGGCGAAACCGTTGTGCGCGTTCTCACGCTGCTCGCACCGCTGTATTGGGGATATGGCATTAGCGGATTAATCATCGGGATCGTGGTGTACTCCGCACTGCGATTTTTCGTTCGAAACGTATATCTCCTCAATCGCAGCGATGTGGGATTCGCAGGCTGGAAGAAGCAGAGCTTTGTATCCGAGCAGATGGCTTACAGCATTCCGGTCGCCTTGGTCACCCTCTCGAGCCTGATCGGCAGCACGCTTAATCGAGGCATGCTCGCAGCCACTTTCACGCCGGCGCATTATGCGATCTACGCGGTTGGTGCGCTTGAGATCCCGCTCGATGTCATCTTTCAGGCATCGGTTGCCAATGTGTTGCGCGCCCGCCTGCCTTCACTGGTGCAGGAAGGAAATCTGGAAGAAATCGCGCGCATCATGCGCGAAGCCGTCCGCAAGTTGTCGATGATCGTGATTCCGAGCTTTGTTTTCTTGCTCGGCCATTCGCACGAATTCATTACCCTGTTATTCACCTCGCACTACGAAGAAAGCGTTCATGTTTTCCGCATCTATCTCTGGTTGATCCCATTGCACATGCTGGTGCTCAGTCCGATCCCTCAGGCATTCGGAAAGCCGAAATTTAATCTGTACATTGTCGTGACAATGAATGTCTTGCTGCTGGTGCTCGGCTATATCCTGCTCAAATTTGTAGGCTTCTATGGGCCAGCACTTGCCGCAGTGATCACGCAGTACATCCAGTCCGCCGTATTTTTCTTCATTGTACGAAGGCTGACAAAGGCATCGCTGCACCAGCTCCTTTCGATTCAACATATGTTGCGTGTCACAGCCGCAGCTCTGATCAGCCTGGCCGCATCGTATTTCATCGGTCAATTCATGAGCGCAGGCTTGATCCACCTTGCCTTTTCGGGTGTGGCATTTAGCATCGTCTTTTTCATGGTCGCCGCCTTGCTGCGCGTGTTTTCGGACGATGACATTAATTTGCTCCGGCGTTGGGCCGGAAAGCTCATTCCTTTCAAACTAGCCTGAACCACGATGGACAATAAGATAAGGATTCAGCACGTGGTATTGAGCCTGCAGCCTGGCGGGCTGGAAAATGGTGTGGTCAACATCGTCAATCACCTTTCGCCTGATCGGTTTCAGTCACATATCTGCTGCCTCAAGCGCAGCGGTGAGTTTGGCGCACGGCTCAATGCCGGCATCCCGGTTCATGAAATGGGCTGGCGGGGTGGGAACAGCCTTTCGCTACCGCTGCGGCTTGCGCGGCTATTCAGGAAGACGCGGCCGGACATCGTCCACACGCGCAACGTTGAAGCATTCTTTTACGGCTTCCTGGGTGCGAAGCTCGCCGGAGTCAATTGCGTCATCCACAGCGAACATGGCAGAACCTTTGATGATCGTCCCATTCGCTTTCACGTGCAGCGGTGGTTTTCAGCAAGGACCCAGGCGGTCTGCGCAGTATCCAGACAATTGAAACGCGACCTCGCATTCCATACCGGAATACCGGAAAACAGCATACAGGTGCTGCACAACGGCGTCGACCTCGCGCGCTTCAACTCAGGGAACAGGAATCGGGCTCGGCAATCGCTTGGGCTGCGCGATGGCGACTTGGTGATCGGCAGTGTGGGAAGGCTGGTAGCCGTCAAGAATTATGCGCTGCTCCTCAATGCCATTGCTGCCCTCGGCCGGCGTGACATCGTCGTCGTACTGGTGGGAGATGGCCCGGAAAGGCCGGCGCTCGAACAGCTTTCCCGCGCGCTCGACATCGAATCCATGGTCCGGTTTCTGGGGCATCGCGATGACGTTATGACGTTGTTGCCGGCGATGGATGTCTTTGTGCTGCCATCCATCAGTGAGGGGCACTCCAATACGCTTCTCGAAGCGATGGCAAGCGGCATAGCTAGCGTCGTCAGTGATGTTGGCGGAAACCCGGATATTGTTTCACACGCCAAGGAAGGCCTTGTGTTCGGCTGTGGCGACCAGGATGCGCTAGTGGCTTGCCTGGGTCGCCTGTGCGGCGACGCGCAATTGCGCAGGTCGATGGGAGCTGCTGCCCGCGAGCGGGTGATGCATGAATTTTCGATCGATGCCATGATCCGGCGCTACGAGGGCCTGTATGTGCAGGCCTTGTTCGACGCAATGGGAGTGGAGTAGCACATGGATGGAAACAACGGCGCATCCCGTCTATCCTCTCTTGCAACTGATAGCGGCAGACTTGCGCGCGCGCGCCGTCTTCACGCAATCACGACAGTCCCCCGAAAGATAGCTCTTCGATAGCAGGCGCCAAATCGATGACCTTCATTTTCCCCTTCATGAATTTTTTCCAGCCTGGAGTCTTTTGGCCCCAACTTGCGGATTACAAGCCGATGCTCGCATTCACGTTACTGGCACTGATCGTTGGTTTTGCCAGGAAGTCGGCATATCCGGCCAGAAATGCGCTGGCTCATCCGGCCTTCGTCTGGTTGGCCCTATTCATCCTGATCCAGCCATTATCCTTAGTAAAGAGCGGGATAATGGTTGCGGTATCGGAGTCAGCCTATTGGGGCATGTACCTGATATTCGTGTGGGCATCCTTATTGCTGATCCGTGATGAAAGAACACTGGCTTCCTATATCCGCGGCATGCTGGCCGGGGCCATGTTCATCGTCATCTTC
>DATEZO010000217.1:0-4050 GCA_035255485.1 Burkholderiaceae bacterium | reverse complement strand
ATGGACGATCACTACTGACATGAGGGCATTCATGAACTTGAGCCGGATCGACCTGAACCTCTTTGTCGTGTTCAACGCCATCTATACCGAGGGCGGCATCACGCGCGCCAGCGATAGCCTTAAACTTTCGCAGCCTGCGATTAGCCACGCGTTGAACCGCTTGCGCGACCTGCTCGGTGATCCTCTGTTCATTCGGAAGGGCAATGCGATGGTGCCGTCTGCGATGGCCCATGAATTGATTGGACCGGTCCGGCGCGCACTGGGCGAAATCGAAGGATCGCTTAATCAGCTGTCGGAATTCAACCCGGCCGAATCCCAGCGGGAATTCAAGATCGGCATGCGCCCCATCGTCGAATCATCCTTGATACCCGCTCTGATCGAATCCATGGAAACGGTGGCGCCGAACGTCCGGATATCGGCCGTCCACTATGACCGGTCCGACTTCCAGACGCAGCTTGCAAGCGGGGCACTCGCGGCAGTCATCGACATCATGCAACCGATCACTCAGATGATCAATCACAAGCATCTCGGCGGAGGAAAGATGGTTGTCGTTGCGCGCCAAGGTCATCCAGCCGTTCATGGATCCATTTCGATGGAGACCTATCTTGAACAAGACCACATCGTCGCCAGTTCGCGTCGACTCGGGCCCGCGCTCGAAGACTACGAACTGTCCCGGCGCGGTTACCAGCGTCGAATCAAACTGCGATGCCAGCACTACTTGACGGCGAGCCACGCGGTGCAGGTCTCCGACATGCTGCTCACGATACCGGAACGTTTCGCGCGTGCGGTGAACGAGGGCCTTGGCAATCAGATCGTTCCATTTCCCGCGGAACTGCCAGCACACGACATTTTTCTATACTGGCACACCAATGCGGAAAACGACCCAGGGAACCGCTGGCTGCGCGAACAGATTTTCGGCATTTGGACGCCGCCAGTGCAGTAGGCAATCTCTGATCTCGCATTTCAGCACGGTCGTTGCGCCGTTTGCCCGGGCACCAGCTAGCCGATACCGGGAGAATCTCTCGTGCCAAATCACTGGTGAGGTGCAAGCGAAAGTCTAGGCAGCATCAGCCCTCGCAGCAAGCTTGCGTCGCAAAACGAGGGCGCGGACCATAATCACTACGAAAGCAACGTTGAGCACAAGGAGCGCGAATCCGTGCCGAGCGGGTGTTCGGAAAATGCTGACCAACTCAAACGGGAAATACATCGCCCCGCCGCACGCGGCAAGCACCTCGGCCCACTTGCGCTCGTAGTAGAGGCTATTGCATATGTGGCCGCCCCGAGAGCAAGCGGGAGAAGTCTTGTGTCGGGCATATGACTGGCGGCGTCGAGAACGATACGCAGACACCTTGACGCCGGGTTCAAGCGGACGTGTTCGATAAACTTTGCTGCGAACGCGCAGACGTTTCGATGGATGAGCGACAGAATATTGGTGGCGGCGAGCAAGACCGCAACCCCCTTAAGTGCCGCGAAGATGGCAACGGCCCTGATTGTTCGCAACAGCACACACCTCCTGCGCTGCAATCCCATTGCGACGCACTAAACAGATCATTATTTCCCGCCGCAAACCAGCCCTTGCGATCTATTTGCGGTAAGCCGACCGTTCAACACTCGCGCGGTCCCACTGCCCCAGATTTGCCGCTGCCTCGTAGGCGCTCTGCAGGAATTCAAGCAGCACTGCATCCGGCGCATGCGATTGCCTAAGCTCAGCATAAGGCAAGATGAATTCTCCGAGCGTCGTATCGTAGCTTGCCGTGTCCGGCCGGATTTGCACGGTCTTGAAACCGGCCGGCTCCGGATACGCGTAAGCATAAAAAACTGGAGCTGGCATCGCGTCGCTTCCAGGCCAGAACCCGCAGCTGCTAAGCTCATGTGAATACGCTTCCTGAATAACCCAGTCCGGACAATTGGGCACGCCACCAGGATGCGGCGGAGCCGTACGTCCGGAAAACCGCGTCAGCGCAAGGTCGAAGCTTCCCCAGAAAAAATGCACTGGACTGCACTTGCCAATGAAGCCGGTACGAAATTGCTTAAACACGCGGTCCACCTGGGTCAGGATTCGCCAGAACCGGTTGGTGTACTCTGGATCATAGGAGGCATCGAGGTAATTCTGCTCGAACGGAATCGCATCGAGGACCTCATTTGGTATTGCGTGGATTTTGATGTCCAGGCCGACTTCCGCCAGGCAGCGAAACAACTCACGATAAAAGTCGGCCACCGAGCAAGGCCGTAATGCGAAATCCCTGGTCAGTGCATCGCTCGTGCGGATGCGAAGGCGGTGGTCGATAAAATCAAAATCGATTTCAAAAATACGCGTTCCATATGGAATGGGCGACGTCGTCAGGCCGCGTGCCGTTACATACAAAGTCACATGCCAGGAGTGATTGAGAAAAGGTGTCTGAACGAGGCGGATCTTGCCGACGATCTGCGTCCACATATGCAGCGTTGCAAGAGTATCCCTCCATGCATCAAAGGGCAAATCCGGCCAGGATTGAGCGCCCGGTGTATGGACCGGCGGCATTGAAAAAGCCATTGCTTTTAATTCTCCTTCCTGATGCAGAATCTGACGAATTGGGTAAAGCCTTCAATAGTTTTCCTGAACAGCTCTTGTGCGCCAGAAGCCCTCATGGATCCTCTGCCGTCGAGGTTTTTTGAAAGCGAGGATCATGCCTAATCGAGCGGGAGACGCGCCCATCAATGCGAACGATTATTGCCATGGACCCGCCGTTAAAAGTCGCTTCGCTTGACCGTTGTTCTCGCCAGGCGCCCGCCGGTCACGTGGGCATTTAATCGACTTTCAAAGCTTATCTGCAAATTTTCATACATTATGTAGACCAAGCCACATGAAATCTCTTGCCAGGTATTAATATCCATATTGAAGCGTTGACCAACCTTGCGGCCCAAACCAATGCCGAAGGCGGACAAGCGTGGGAGGTTGATGTTGCTGCTCGCTCTGCCGAAGACAATGCTGCATTTCAGGCCTTGTTTGATCGCTCGGAGGAATATGCGTCGTTGCTTGAAATGCTGATGAAAGCACGGAAGGAATTGGCTTCCCTGCCTCCGTCGGACAGCGGGACTCGCGTTTGTCATTCCGTCGTTCATCATGGTCGTTGCCTTGGGCTGGGCCAATGTGCGCTTCGGCGGCATACCCTGGATGCAGGCGGTGTTCTACGGCGTGGGTGCCGCCGTGATTGGCATCATTACGATGAGCGCCAAGAAGCTAACTGAGAAGAGCGTCGGCCAGGTCAGATTGTTGTGGGTTATCTACCTGTTATTGGCGGTAGTGACCGTCATAACCGAATCCGAGATTGCCTGGTTATTTATCGCGGCAGGCGTACCGACTTGGCTACTGCGCGCGCCGCCACGCTGGCCGAGCAAAGGCACCTTGAATGGCGCGGCACTCACGCAACTGCCGATGGCCGGAAGCATCTTCGGAACATTGGATGTATCGCTGCCTATGCAAATCGGTTTGTTCTTCGCAAAGGCCGGTGCCTTCGTATTCGGCTCCAGTTTGGCTATTGTGCCGTTTCTCTACGGGGGCATAGTCACCGATCCAGGAAAATGGCTTATACGCTTGCACTTCTATTCAGCCTTGACTCGTTCGGCGGCGGTTTTTTTGTGCAATCCATGGTTGCCTTGTGGCTTTCCCAAAAGTTCGCGCTGTCCACGACGGTCGCCGGCACTATTTTCTTCTGGTCCGGCGTCTTATCGGCTGTCTCGTACCTTGTGGCGGTGCGAGTTGCAAACCGTATTGACCTGGTCAATACAATGGTGTTCCCCCACCTGCCGGCAAATATTCTCTTGGTACTCGTCCCGTTCATGCCGGGCTGGGCCATTGCTCTGCTGTTGATCCGGAGCGCGCTTTCCCAGATGGACGTACCAACACGCAGTTCATATGTGATGGGTCTTGTGACGCCGGAAGAAGCATAGAAAGCGCAATTATCAGCCTCCCGCAAAATCAGCCCAAATGCGTGGCACGAGTTTTGGCAGATAGCAAAGAGCCCGCTATTTGCGGGCTCTTTGGCGATTTTCAGTCTTCTTGGGAATGCT
>DATEZO010000216.1:0-18127 GCA_035255485.1 Burkholderiaceae bacterium | reverse complement strand
CCTGGTCGAGATCGACGGCCGCAAGGGTTATCCGGCCTCTTGCACCACGCCCTGCGAATCCGGCATGAAGGTGCAGACGCAGACGCCGAAGCTGGCCGAGCTGCGGCGCGGCATGATGGAGCTGTACCTTTCCGATTACCCGCCCGATGGCTTGGCCGGCCCGGCCAAAGGCGGCTGCGAATTGCAGGACATGGCCGACACCGTCGGCCTGCGCGAAGTGCGCTACGGCCACGCCGGTGCGAACCACCTTTCCATGGAGCAGGATGCATCGAATCCGTATTTCATCTACGATCCGGCCAAATGCATCGTGTGCAATCGTTGCGTGCGTGCCTGCGAGGATATCCAGGGCACATTCGCGCTGACGATCGCCGGTCGCGGCTTTGCGTCGCGCATGGTAGCCAGCCAGGACCAGCGCTTCATGGAATCGGAATGCGTATCCTGCGGTGCCTGCGTGCAGACCTGCCCGACCGGGTCGCTGATCGAAAAATCCGTGATTGCGATGGGCCAGGCCGAGCACGGCACGATCACGACCTGCGCCTATTGCGGCGTCGGCTGCGCCTTCAAGGCCGAGATGAAAGGGGCTGAAGTCGTGCGCATGGTGCCGTACAAGAACGGCCAGGCCAACCACGGCCATTCGTGCGTGAAGGGCCGCTTCGCCTGGGGCTATGCCACGCACCGGGATCGCATCATCAGGCCGATGATCCGTGAGCGCACCACCGACCCGTGGCGCGAAGTATCGTGGCAGGAGGCGATCCAGCATGCTGCCGGCGAATTCCGCCGCATCCAGGCCAAATACGGCCAGGATGCAATCGGTGGCATCACTTCGTCGCGCTGCACCAATGAAGAAACCTATCTGGTGCAAAAGCTGGTGCGCGCCGCCTTCGGCAACAACAACGTCGACACCTGCGCGCGCGTCTGCCACGCGCCCACCGGCTACGGCCTGAAGCAGACGCTGGGCGAATCGGCCGGCACGCAAACCTTCGATTCGGTGATGCAGGCCGATGTCATCATGATCATCGGCGCCAATCCGAGCGCCGCGCATCCGGTGTTCGCGTCGCAGATGAAGCGTCGCCTGCGCCAGGGCGCGAAACTGATCGTGATCGATCCGCGCAACACCGAGCTGGTGAAGTCGCCGCATATCCGGGCAGATTACCACCTGAAGCTGCGGCCCGGCACCAATGTCGCGCTGATCACCGCGCTGGCGCATGTGATCGTCACCGAGGGCCTGTGCGACGAGCGCTTCATCGCCGAGCGCTGCGAAGAACAATCGTTTGCCGACTGGAAGACATTCGTGTCGCGTCCGGACAATTCGCCGGAAGCGATGGCGCCGATTACCGGCGTGCCGGCTGAAGCGATGCGCGGCGCCGCGCGGCTGTTTGCCAGCGGCGGCAACGGCGCGATTTATTACGGCCTGGGCGTGACCGAACATGCGCAAGGCTCGACGGCGGTGATCGGCATCGCCAACCTGGCCATGGCCACCGCCAATATCGGGCGCGAAGGTGTCGGCGTCAATCCCTTGCGCGGGCAAAACAACGTGCAGGGTTCCTGCGACATGGGCTCGTTTCCGCACGAACTGCCAGGTTATCGCCACATTGCCGACGACACGGTGCGCGGCAGTTTTGAGCGGGCCTGGGGCGTGACATTGAATCCGGAGCCAGGCCTGCGCATTCCGAACATGTTCGACGCGGCGCTCGACGGCGGCTTCAAGGGCCTGTATTGCCAGGGCGAGGACATTGCCCAATCCGATCCGGATACACGGCATGTGGCTGCGGCATTGTCATCCATGGAATGCATCGTGGTGCAGGATCTGTTTCTGAATGAAACCGCGAAGTATGCGCACGTATTCCTGCCCGGCTCCTCCTTCCTCGAAAAAGACGGTACGTTTACCAATGCCGAGCGCCGCATCTCGCGCGTGCGCAAGGTGATGCCGGCCAAAGCCGGCAAGGCCGACTGGGAAGTCACGATAGCGCTGGCCAATGCGCTGGGCTATCCGATGCGGTACGACCATCCGTCGCAGATCATGGCCGAGATTGCCGCATTGACGCCGACCTTTCGCGGCGTCAGTTACGACAAGCTCGACCGCCTCGGCAGCATCCAGTGGCCATGCAACGAGGATGCGCCGGAAGGCACGCCGATCATGCACGTCGGCCATTTCATTCGCGGCAAGGGCCGGTTCATCAACACCCAATACATCGCGACCGATGAAAAAGCCACTGAAACGTATCCGCTGCTCCTGACCACCGGCCGCATCCTGACACAATACAACGTCGGCACCCAGACCCGCCGCACCGACAACCTCCAGTGGCACAGCGAGGATCGACTGGACATCCATCCGCAGGATGCCGAGGAGCGCGGCATCCGGCATGGCGACCCGGTCGGCATTGCATCGCGCTCCGGGCGCACCGTGATGCGCGCCAGCGTGACCGATAGTGTGCAACCGGGCGTGGTGTACACCACGTTTCATTTCCCGGAATCGGGTGCGAACGTACTCACCACCGACAATTCCGACTGGGCCACCAATTGCCCGGAATACAAGGTCACGGCCGTACAGGTGATGCCGGTCGCATCAGCATCGGCATGGCAGCAAGGCCATCCGCACCACAGCGGGGAACCATTGGACCTGCCGCCGCCCGCCGCAACCGGCACCTGCATGCCGTTGGAGAAACGATGAGCGCACTATCCGCCGCGCCGGACGATCCTGCATTGACCAGGATGACGGTTGAAAAATGGCAAGGCAACACACGCAAACGGTGTGAAGACATGGTTGCCGTGGAAACGCCGGTCGCGCTCGAATACAATGGCATTTCGCATGCAGTGATGCTGGCGTCACCCGAATACCTGGACGATTTCGCGCTTGGATTTTCCCTCTCCGAAGGCATCCTCGCCGCTCCGTCCGAATTGTTCGACTGCGACGTGGCGATAGTCGAGCAAGGCATCCGGGTGCAGATGCAGATTGCCGCGCAGCGCTTCATGGCCTTGAAGGAGCACCGCCGCAACCTGACCGGACGCACCGGTTGCGGCCTGTGCGGCACCGAAACCCTGCAGCAGGCGATCCGGCAACCTCCGCCGGTTGCCTGCACGGCAACCTTCTCTGCCGCCGCCATCCATGCCGGAATCATGGCAATGCAAACCCGGCAACATCTGCAGCAGCGCAGCGGCGCAACTCACGCGGCGGCCTGGATGCGTGCGGACGGCGCGATTGCCCTGGTGCGAGAGGATGTCGGCCGGCACAACGCGCTTGACAAGCTGATCGGTGCCCTGGCGCACGCGCGTACGGATTTCTCGTCCGGCGCGCTGCTGATCACCAGCCGCGCGAGCGTCGAAATGGTGCAAAAGGCGGCCACTGTCGGCATCGGATTCATGGTGGCGATTTCCGCACCGACGAATCTGGCGATACGGCTGGCCGGACAGACTGGCGTGACCCTGCTGGGCTTCGCGCGCGCGCACAGCCATGTGGTGTATACGCATGCGCACCGACTGCTGGCGGAAGAACCGAATTGACAAAGGAGCATGCAATGGATGTGCAACACCTGGTGCGGATGGCCAACCAGATCGGCGCGTTTTTCGAGAGCATGCCGGATCGACAGCAGGCACTCGTCGATATTGCCGGACATCTGAAAAAATTCTGGGATCCGCGCATGCGCCGGGCGCTACTGCAATACGTCGATCAACAGGGCGGCGCGCAATTGAGCGCGATCGTGCAGCAGGCGGTTCGCCTGTATCGGGAAGCGATCGCCTGAGCGCCCCGGGAAGTGGATTGTTGCGCTACCTGCTGCGCCTCGGCTGTTAACGCCGGTGCTCGACCAACGCGCTGTTTCCGGGGCTCCATCGCACCGCGCCCGCCAGCCCGGCATGCCCTTGCATCGTTGCGTTTTCGCCTCTTTCGTGGATGAACCGGTGTTGTCAAGCCCTGCGCACCGCAGCGACAGCCTTGCATCGAGGCATATCCGGAAGTGCCCGGCATCGGCGATAATGGCGGCTTATTGAAAGTGACGCCATGCCATCCAAATTTGCTCCCCTCAAAAACGATACCTTCCTGCGCGCGCTGCTGCGCCAGCCAACCGACTATACGCCGCTGTGGCTGATGCGTCAGGCCGGGCGCTATCTGCCGGAATACCGGGATACCCGCAAGCGCGCCGGTTCCTTTATGGGCCTGGCGACCAATCCGGACTATGCCACCGCAGTCACGCTGCAGCCACTGGACCGCTACGCGCTGGACGCAGCGATCCTGTTTTCCGACATCCTGACCGTGCCCGATGCGATGGGACTGGGTTTGTCCTTTGCCGAAGGCGAAGGGCCGAAATTCGCGCATCCCCTGCGCGACGAGCAGGCGGTGATGGCATTGCGCGCACCCGATCTCGGCAAGTTGCAATACGTGTTCGACGCGGTGACGCAAATCCGCACCGAACTGGATGGCCGCGTGCCGCTGATCGGCTTTTCCGGCAGTCCGTGGACGCTGGCCTGCTACATGGTCGAAGGTGGCGGGTCGGACGACTTCCGCACCGTCAAGACCATGCTGTACAACCGCCCTGACCTGATGCGGCATATCCTGAAGACCAATACCGCCGCCGTGGCCGCCTATCTGAATGCACAGATTGACGCCGGCGCGCAGGCCGTGATGATTTTCGACACTTGGGGCGGAGCACTGGCCGATGGCGCTTACCAGGAATTTTCCCTGGCGTGGATGCGCGAAGTAGTGCGCCAGCTGAAACGCGAGCACGATGGCGTACGGATTCCCAGCATCGTCTTTACCAAAGGCGGCGGCCTGTGGCTGGAACAGATTGCTGATTGCGGCGCGGATGCGGTGGGCCTCGACTGGACCGTGAATCTGGCCCAGGCACGCGCCCGCGTGGGGCATAAAGTGGCGTTGCAGGGCAATCTCGATCCGGCAGCGCTGTTTGCCAATCCGGAGCAGATCCGGGCCGAAGTGGGAAAAGTGCTGGCATCGTTCGGACAGCACCGGCCAGGCAGCGGCCATGTTTTCAATCTGGGCCACGGCATTTCGCAATTCACGCCGCCCGAGGCCGTTTCGACGCTGGTTGATGCCGTGCATGACTTGAGCCGCGCATTGCATCGCTGACCCGACGTTACGTCATTCCTGCTGGCAACCGCAGGAATGACAAACCGGCATCGCCTGCCGCCAGCGCCATGAACGGGCCTGCTGGCTTCAACCATGCTTGCGGCGCGCCGATACGCCACCTCGTCATTCCGCGCAAACTGGTAAATGTCGCGCTTTCCGGTGTGGGTACTAACATCTTATTCACAAATTTGCGATGGTGCATAGCAAAAAAATTTTCATCAAGAATTTTTTTCCAGTTATTTTCGCAGTTTGCAAGTCGTTGATTTTAAAAGAATAAATTACTGCTTTCCATTTCGGCATTTTATTGAAACCCGCATAGCGCCTAGCGCTGCGGCGTGTCAAGTGGGGCTTGTCCACAAAGTTATCCACAGTTTCTGTGGATAGTTGAAAAAATGCTTATGAAACGAATAGTTAGCGCGTCTTTTCATGTTTCACATTAACTTTTTGTTATTTTGCAGCAATTTCTTTCGGATAGCCCTTCGCCAAGTGGCCATATTTTTTCAAGATGCCCATGTGCATGGACCTCACGCTGGCGACAAGCGCAAAAACCAAGAAGCTTGCATGCAATTAACACAAAACCGCTTTACTTTTCAAGTGTTTCCACTCGACTTATTCACAAAAATGCAGAAACATGAAATCGTGAAAATATTTATGACGATTTATTTTTTCGTCTCTGCGAAAATATTTTAAGTCTCTGATTTATATAAAGAAATTTTTTGTTATGGCTTTTCTCAAAGGATCGCACCCTTTATCCGTCCCGGACTTGACGGCGATCAAGTGAGGGTTCTCCACAAAGTTATCCACAGAATTTGTGGATAGTTAAAAAAGCGCTTATGAAACCGGGAGTTAGCGCATTTATTGAAGTATTACATTAAGTCCGTGGAATATTGCATACTCAAAATCGCACTTGATTCGCCGGTCAACTTGCTGTTCGACTATCGCTGGATTATCCCCGCGTCGGCTTCGGTATTGCCGCAGCCAGGCCAACTGGCGTTGATACCGTTCGGGCGGCGCGAGGTAGTCGGCATGATCATCGAGGTGGACTGTCGCAGCGACATACCGCTCGACAAGCTCAGAGACGTTCTCGCGGTGCGCTTCCAGCTTGCGCCGTTGTCGGCCAGCTGGCGGGCGTTATGCAGTTTTGCGGCTGATTATTACCAGCGCCCGCTTGGGGAAGTCGTGCTACCCGGCATCCCGAAGAATTTGCGCGCGCCCAAGACCACTGCGCTCGATCGCGCGCTGAAAAAGTGCCGGAGCGCGTCATCCCACGACAATGCGATACCAGTCGATCCGGCCTTGCTCAATCCGGATCAGCGGCAAGCAGTGGAGGCGATCGGGCAGGCCCAGGGTTTTGCGCCGATCCTGTTGTATGGCGTCACCGGCAGCGGCAAGACCGAAGTCTATCTGCAAGGCGCGGCCAGCGTGCTGGCCCGCCAGGCAGATGCGCAGGTGCTGATCCTGGTGCCCGAAATCAACCTGACACCGCAGCTCGAAGCCAATGTGCGGGCACGCTTTCCTGGCATCGGCATCGCCACGCTGCATAGCGGCCTGGCCGAAGGCGAACGACTGGCGCACTGGCTGGCGGCGCATCTGGGCCAGGCCCGTATCGTGCTCGGCACCCGGCTTGCCATCCTGGCATCGCTGCCGCAGTTGCGGCTGATCGTGATCGATGAAGAACACGATCCCTCGTACAAGCAGCAGGAAGGCTTGCGCTATTCGGCGCGCGACCTGGCGGTCTGGCGCGCGCACCAGTTGCAGATACCGATCGTGCTGGGATCGGCGACGCCGTCGCTGGAAACCTGGCAGCATGCGCAGTCGGGCCGCTATCGCACGCTAGCCTTGCGCGAACGCGCCGTCCGCGATGCGGTCCTGCCCAAGGTCCGGCTGATCAATCTGGAAAAGGACAAGCCGATCGAGGGCCTGACGTCCACCCTGATCACCGCGATCGAGCGGCGGCTGGACTGCGGCGAACAATCGCTGCTGTTTCTGAACCGGCGCGGCTATGCCCCGGTGATCGCCTGCGATGCCTGCGGCTGGGTCAGTAATTGCATCCGCTGCACCGCCTTCATGGTATTGCACAAGCCGGATCACCGGCTGCGCTGCCATCACTGCGGCCTGGAGCAGCGCATTCCGCGTGCCTGCCCGACCTGCGGCAATGTCGATATCCAGCCGCTGGGGCGCGGCACGCAGCGCATCGAGGAAGGCTTGCAGCGCCGGTTCCCGGCGGCGCGCATCCTGCGCATCGATGCCGATTCGACGCGCCTGAAAGGTAGCGCGCAAGCCGCCTTCGCCACTGTCCACCGGGGCGAAGTGGATATCCTGGTCGGCACCCAAATGGTTGCCAAGGGCCATGATTTCCAGAACCTGACGCTGGTCGGCATCCTGAACCCGGATACCGCCCTGTTTTCGCAGGATTACCGCGCCGGCGAGCGGCTGTTTGCACAATTGATGCAGGTTGCCGGGCGTGCCGGGCGCGTGGCACAAAAAGAGCGCGGCAATCCGAGCGAAGTGCTGATCCAGACCCGCTACCCGCAGCATCCGCTGTATGGTGCAGCGCTGACGCACGATTACGACCGGTTCGCTGCTGCCATGCTGGAAGAGCGCCGCCACGCCGGCTTGCCGCCTTTCATTTACCAGGCGTTGCTGCGGGCCGAAGCAAAAGAGCTGCACATCGCGCTCGAATTCCTGCAAGCCGCCAGCCAATGCCTGGAGCAACCGGGCATCACGATCAACGATCCGATTCCGATGAGCATGACCCGCGTTGCCAACGTGGATCGGGCGCAACTGCTGGTCGAATCGGCTTCGCGCCCCGCTTTGCAGACATTTCTGAAAGCCTGGCTGGCGGCGCTGCGCCAGATCAAGACGCCTGCGAAGTGGTCGCTGGAAGTCGATCCGGTGGATATCTGAAGCGGGTTTTTACCGCATGATTTCCGGATTTCCAGGATGGTTCTTACACACTGTTATGGCTTCACTTCGCTGCAGCAGTGCAAAAGCCAATCGATTCCCGCTAACCGCCGCGAAAATGACACAACAAGAATTCAACCAGCCCAGGCCCTCTGGAATCACGGTGTGATAGGGGAGTATGCCATGAAACAATATTGGTTGCGGAATAAAGATGCGGCTGTTTAAAAATACACCATATGGTATTCAACCATGATAAAACACGTTCCCGGATCGGGAAAAGCGGCTGACGCAGCGCATTGCACATCGCCATGGCAGCGCATCCGCATCTCGGGTTGATCAAGCACATCAGTACCGGCTACCTTTGGCAGGCACGGCCAGCTCGAACCTTCCGTCAAACCCGACAAGCCGCAAGAGGGAGCACCATGGTTTTTCTCGCGAGAAGCATCCGGAACCATCCGCATAATGCATGACGCATCGAATTCTCATGGCTAATGTGAAGATGCCGGTGTTCAGGGCCGCTGCTCAGGCGGTTGATCAACCAGTACTGGCGTGCTGAGCGGATCAAAATCACTCCAGTCGCCATTCTCGATGACACCATCCGCGCGTTCAATATCGCAAGCGCCGAACGCTCTTAAAGTGGCGATTGCATCTGCCTCATCGGCCGCATTGCCGACCTCGGCGGCAACCAGCATGCCGGAGTGGCGTTCCAGCGGTGTCTCATCAGCATCGGCCATGTGCGATAGCGTGCCGGGCAGTGATCCTGCATGCGCGCCGACCAACACACCGGCGATCACGCTCGCCGGCCCCGCCAGTGGTGCGGCCGCCATGCCCGCCGCTGCCCCGAGTGCGCCGCCAATTGCCTCACCGGCGGCCATGCCCTTGCCGCTTTCCTGCGTCCCCGGCGATTGATCCCGGTCGCCGCCAATCGGATGCAGGTCATGCTGGCCGGCGGGATTGACATAAAAGGAGCTGACATGCTGCTCCTGAAATCCGTTTCGCAGCAGTTCGGAAATCACTTCCTGCACCTGCGTCTGCTGCTGGAAACGACCGGCGATGATGGTTGCCATGAATGTCTCCTGCAAAGTTGCGAATATCGATGAGAGTATGCCGACCCCATTAAGTTCGTACTGCATGCGGCATGCAATTTTTACGCAGTTGACGCAAGAAATACAGGGTCGTACTCGCTTCGGCAAGCCTTAACTGCTTTTCTGCCAGGCCCATTATTTGCATGCAAAGACAGGATTATCCTTCAGCGGGAAAATCCTTCATGCAGCAATTTAACCAAGGCAAGGGCATTGAGGAAAGCAACATGCCGATCCCTGGTACGCAATTGTGTGATGCCACCGGACGCCAGGCAAAAGTCGTGGCGATCCAGGCCGGCAAGCATGAATTGAACGCAGCGATCCGCCTTGATGACGGCCACGAAATGATTCTTCCGGTCAGCGCATTGGCGTTGCAGCCGGATGGCACATATCGCCTGCCATTCGCATTCGTGCAGCCAGTGGAAGACAGACTGCAGACGATACCGGTCATGCAGGAAACTGGAGGTCGGCAAGCAGCGGATCGATACAGGCAAAGGTGTCCGCATCAACAAGACGGTAATCGAGCGTAAACAGATCGTTGATCCGGTACTGATGCAGGATGACTTGGAAGTTGAGCGCGTGGCATGCGGACAGATGGTCGATGCTGCTGCGCTACCCATCGCGCATTACGACGGCGATACGCTGGTGGTGCCGGTGCTGGAAGAAGTGCTGGTGGTGGAAAAACGAATGCGGCTGAAGGAAGAGGTACGCATTACACGGCGGCAACGGGAAGTGCGTGCGCCGCAAGCCATCGTACTGAAGGAAGAACAGGTTTCAGTGGAACGTTTCAACGAGGGAGGGAATGACGCAACTCAGGCCCCACATTCCGACTCTTAAATTAGCAACACGGGCCGGCAACCGCGCCGGCGAATACGTTAAAGGAGAAAGTCATGGCACATACTGTAGTTGGCGTATACGACAATTATTCGCAGGCGCAGGAGGCGCTGAATGAACTGACAAATAATGGATTTTCGATCGAACATGTGAATCTGAGCCCGGTGCAGGACACCCGCGAAGCACGAGAGGAAGCCCTGCGCAGCCACCGCAGCGAAGACGAAGGCATTACCGGCAGCATTGCAGGATTTTTCCGGTCGCTGTTCGGCTCACCGGAACATGAACAGCATGCAGATAAATATTCCGAAGCGATCCGCCGCGGCAGTTATTTGCTGACAGTACATGCCGATTCCGATGCCGAAAGCGAACGCGCAACCGAAATCATGAATCGCCATGAGCCGTTCGATGTCGATGAGCGTGCATCGCAATGGCAAAGCCAGGGCTGGTCAGAATATCAGGCTTCCGCACCGGTAATGTCCGATGCCGAAATCGCGCAAGAGCGCAGCCGCTATGCCTCAAGCGGCATGGAAAGCGGCACGCAAGCCAGGATGCCGGATATGACGCCGGATCAGATACAAGGTGCAACCAGCAGCATGAAAGCGGATCAGATGCGTGACACCGATATTCGTACCGGCGGCAGCACTGAAGGCAAGACTGCAATTCCAGTGATTCAGGAAGAATTGCAGGTTGGAAAGCGTGTAGTACAGCGCGGCGGTGTACGGGTGTACCAGCATGTCACCGAGCAACCCGTGCAGGAGCAGGTGCAGTTACGCGAAGAACATGTATCGGTCAATCGTCGCCCGGTCGATCAGCCTGCTACCGACGCTTCGCTGGCAAACATGAAGGATGCTTCGTTTGAGGTGCGCGAAATGGCGGAAGAGCCAGTCATCGCCAAGACCGCGCGAGTGGTGGAAGAAGTGGTGGTCGGCAAGGATGTCAAAGAGCGCACCGAAACCGTTAGCGATTCGGTGCGCCGTTCCGATGTCGAGATTGAACAGTTGGGCAACGAGATACGGGCCCGCACCGAAGGCACAACGGGCATGACCCTGGACGATAGCGATTTCCGCACGCACTGGCAATCCAATTATGCTGCGAGTGGCGGCCGCTATGAAGACTATGCGCCCGCATATCAGTACGGCTCCAGGCTGGCGAATGACGAACGTTACCGCACCCGCGGCTGGAACGATGTCGAGCCCAATGTGCAGCAGGACTGGGAATCGAATAATGCTGGCCATCCGTGGGAGCGCGTAAAGGATGCCGTTCGATACGGATGGGAAAAAGTAAGCCATTAAGTTGGCCTGACACACTTGGCGTTTTACTGGATCGGGTCCGTGCAGCCGAGGGTCGCACGGACCCGGTCGCATTACGCCAATGGCGCATCAAACCGGCCCTGTTCTGCCAGCTGGCGGATGACGCGAATCGTATCGATGTCCGATTCCAGATAGGCAGAACGCCGAAAGTCGTCATATAACGCCTCGACGGTTTGCCCGGTTTCATGATTGCCGTCATCGTATTCAAAACGCACGAAGAGAATACCGGGTTCCGGCTCTTCAATGGTCATTGTCAGACTTGATGCCGGAATATCCTTCTGGGCCGGCACATCATAATAAACCCTCTGCCGAGGCGCAAAAGTGACGCTGTCATGTACCACTAATGTGCCGTAATGCAATTCACGCAATAACACTCCCTCCGAGCTTTCCCGTACGTCGCAGAAATCTAGCCAGGGCACGAATATTTTCGGCGCTTGCGCACGCAGCACCAATCCGCGCCACAACTGCTCGCGAGTAAGCGGATCGATCAGCGGATTGAGTGGATCGTTGATTTCAATCAAGTGATGGAATTTCATGATAAACAGATAAGCAGCAAAGAGGAAATTCCTGCAGTGTAGTCCCGCCAGCGCAGAACAGGAACCCTGCATTGATACAGCAGGACGGATGTTTTGTGATCTGAAAATTATTTTTCCATTGCACATTCGGCTAAAAATATGCCTCATGTCAATTGGAATATATTTACTCTAAAATGGCATCCGGCCTTGCATGATGATTAGGGTCGTACTACTATATATAGAGTAGCACGCAGACAAGAACCACAATATGTAGGATATACAGGGAATACGGATGGCCGCCCGTACCTGACATGCAATGCAACAACATGGCCGTATCATTCGTAGAATTCTTACAATAACGAGACAGCTCTTGCACATGAACACGGTTTGCCTTTCGATCCCTGTTGCCGTTCTGATGTGCGTCGCGATACGCACATTGTTCTACCGATCGCGCAGGCAGGTGCATCTTCCATACCAGCGGCTGGCGTTATCAACACTGCCATGACCAATGACCGTATTCCCGTATCTGCCTGTGGCGACGTATTCGCGTTTGCCAGCGTCCGCGCGCTGTCTTCTCATCATTTAATTTACTGCGCCGCCATTCGCGGCGAGCGTAAGGAGCCATGAATGCATAAACTGGAAAACGCCGTAATCGCGTTGGCAGAACCACAAGACATTTCAACCGAAGTGCTGATCGAAAAATACGCCAAAGGCGACGAAAATACGATCGGCCAGGTATTGTCGCGCGTCGCCAGGGCGCTCGCCGAAATCGAGCCGGCGAAAAGCCGCAAGAAGCACGCAGATGAATTCCTGTGGGCGATGGAGAACGGCTTCATCCCGGCCGGCCGCGTGTCCAGCGCCGCAGGCACCGGCTTGCAGACCACGCTCATCAACTGCTTTGTGCAGCCGGTCGGCGATTCGATCACCGAAGACGTCGGTGGTAAACCCGGCATCTATACCGCTCTGGCGCAGGCTGCCGAAACCATGCGGCGCGGCGGCGGCGTCGGCTACAATTTCTCCGCGATCCGCCCGAAGGGTGCGATGGTCAAGGGCACCGGCAGCAGCGCCTCCGGCCCGATCTCATATATGAAAGTATTCGACCGCTCGTGCGAAACCGTCGAGTCGGCCGGTGCGCGGCGCGGCGCACAGATGGCGGTGCTGAATGTCGATCATCCGGATATTTTCGACTTCATCACAGTCAAGCAGGAGAAAGGCCAGCTCAATAATTTCAACGTATCGGTCGGTGTCACTGACACCTTCATGCGAGCGGTGGAAACGGATGGCGGGTTCGAGCTGGCGCACGCGACCGAACCGAATGCAGAATTCAAGCGTAACGGCGCCTACCAGCGCGACGACGGCAAATGGGTGTACCGCAAGATCCAGGCGCGCGAAGTATGGGATCTGATCATGAAGAGCACGTATGCGGCGGCCGAGCCAGGCGTACTGTATCTGGACCGTATCAATGCCGAAAACAATCTGGCCTATTGCGAAAAGATCGAGGCAACCAATCCGTGCGGCGAGCAGCCATTGCCGGATTACGGCTGCTGCTGTCTCGGCAGCCTGAATCTGACCGCATATGTAACCGGTGCCTTCACCGAGGAAGCAGCATTCGACTTCGACTTGTTGTCGCGCGTGACCAAGCTGGCGGTGCGGATGCTCGACAATGTGCTGATCGCAACCAAATGGCCGCTGCCGGAGCAAGCGCGCGAAGCCGATGCCAAACGCCGCCTCGGACTGGGTTTCACCGGCCTGGGCGATGCACTGATCATGCTCGGCGTGCGTTACGATTCTGAAAAGGGACGCGCATTGGCCGGCGACATTTCGCGCGTCATGCGTGATGCCGCCTATGCCGGGTCGGTCGATCTGGCCAAGGAGCGCGGCGCCTTCCCGCTGTTCGATGCCGATAAATATCTGCAGGGCGGCTTTGCCTCGCGCCTGCCGGACGAATTGAAAAGCGAAATCCGCACGCATGGCATCCGCAATTCGCACCTGACCTCGATTGCACCGACCGGCACGATTTCGCTGGCGTTCGCCGACAATGCCTCGAACGGTATCGAGCCGGCGTTTTCCTGGTTTTATAACCGCGCCAAGCGCATGCCGGATGGCAGCAAGAAGGATTACACGGTGGAAGACCATGCCTATCGCGTGTATCGTGCGCTGGGCCATGACGTGACCAAACTGCCGGATGCCTTCGTCTCGGCGCTGGAAATTTCCGCGACCGATCACATGCTGATGGTGGCCGACGTCGCGCCGTACATCGACGCAGCAATCTCGAAAACCGTCAACGTGCCGGAGGACTATCCGTACGATGACTTCAAGAATTTGTATATGGAAGCCTGGCGCAAGGGTTTGAAAGGCATCACTACCTACCGCCCGAATAATGTGCTGGGCGCGGTATTGTCGGTATCAACATCTGCCAATCCGCAGCCAATGACGCTGTCCGAGCAGGACAAGCGGTTAGTACTGACCGAACTGGCCATGACGCCGCCGCTGGCATCGCTACGCTGGCCGTCGCGCCCTGGCCTGCCGGCCGGTGCATCGGCCTGGATCAGCGAAATGATACATACACCGCAGGGCGAATTTGCGGTCGCGGTCTCGGACCAGGCCGGCGTACCGTTTGAAGTATGGGTACTTGGCGGACAGCCGCCACGCGGTCTGGATGCGATCGCCAAGACCGTATCGATCGACATGCGTGCCAACGACCGAGGCTGGCTGCGCAAGAAGCTGTCGATTCTGTCCAATGCCTATGGCGACGCATTCGAGATGCCGATGCCGCCGCACGGTCAGATGGTACAGGTGCCGAGTGCGACCGCTGCGTTTGCGCGCCTGCTCGAATGGCGTTACAACCAGCTCGGTGCACTCGATAAGCAGGACAATGAATCGACGCCGGTGCTGAACGCCCTGTTCGCCCCACATGAACCGAAGACCGGCACCGACGGCACGCTGGCGTGGGTAGCAGATGTACGCAACCCGGCCACCGAAGACGATTTCGTGCTGATGCTGAAGGAATTGCAGATGCCTGACGGCACCCGCAGGCCTTACAGCATGTGGCTGACTGGCGGCCATCCGCGCGCGCTGGACGGTTTGTGTAAACTGCTCTCTCTCGACATGCGCGTAGTCGATCCCGCATGGATAGGCATGAAGCTGCGCAAACTGCTGAATTACGCGGAGCCGCGCGGCGATTTCCTGGCGCGCATCCCGGGCAAGGACAAGCAGGTCAGCTATCCATCAACCGTTGCCTATACCGCGCAACTGGTCATCCACCGTTATGCCATGCTCGGCATTCTGACCGAAGAAGGCATGCCGGTGAAGGCGATGGGCGTGGTGACCGCCGAGCCGACGCATCCGGCCCGGTCAGTGCCGACCATGGCCGGCAAGCTCTGCCGCGAATGCGGCAATGCGACAGTTATCAAGAAGGACGGCTGCGACTTCTGCACCGCATGCGGTGCGATCGGGAGTTGCGGTTAATAGCGGTGCGCCACGTAGTGGCAAGGCTGTCGGTAACCCCATAAGCCAAGATTTTGCCCTCAAAAGGTGAGACGGTGGCCCCCATAAGCTGAGACCGGCTTTGGGGGCCTTTTTATGGGTTAGCCGTTACTGTCCTTGCCCAAGCTACTCAATTAAACCCACTGCACCTTGCCGTATCGGATAAAGAAGTGTGCGAACGACAGCCGTAGCTTAAAGAGCGGATGGTAAATGCCGACCTGAGCTCCCCACAGCGTTAACGCGGACATGTCTTTGGTAAGACTAATAAATCGGCTATCCGTCAAGGGACTAACCCGCTCGCGCAGTAGGGGAGCTCCGGGCGAGCGCCGGTGGGTAATTGAGACAAAGAAACGGTTTTCTATGCTTGGGAATGAGGCAATCCGCCTCGTTTCCATACAGAAGCACCGCCATGCTGAAGTGTGTCCGAGTATCCCTTATCCCCTTACCGAATCCAGCACCGGGACCATCGCTGCGACTCCCCTCCGGATTGATTCCTCGCTGAATGCCGAGAACCCCATCACCAGTCCCGCTGGAGCCGGCTGGTTCATGCGGTAGAAGGAAATGGGGCGAGCTTCTATGCCCCATTGCACCAAGGCCGTTGCCACGGCACGGTCATCAGCATGTTCGGGCAGGAGTGCGATGGCGTCGAGCCCGGTGGTGATCGGCAGTACCGTCAGCAAGCCGTCGAGTTCCGCCTTGCATTCCTGCTGAAAGCACGCGGCACGCTCGCCATAGAGCAGGCGCATCTGGCGCAGATGGCGGGCAAAATGGCCTTCGGCGATGAAAGTGGCAAGGACCGCCTGCTCGAAGACAGGGGTGTGGCGAAAAGTAAGCGAGATGGCCGAGGCGAAGGCGTCGGTGAACGAGTCCGGTACAACCACGTAGGCAATGCGCAACGATGGGAAGAGCAACTTGCTGAAGGTGCCCATGTAGATCACGCGGCCGTTGCGGTCCAGGCTTTTCATCGCCGGCAGCGGCGCCCCTTCAAAACGGTATTCGCCGTCGTAGTCGTCCTCGATGATCATTGCGTTGCAGGCGTCGGCCCAGGCCAGTAACGCCAGCCGGCGCTCCAGCGGCAGCGTGCCGCCAAGCGGCGACTGGTGCGCGGCGGTCACGTAAGCCAGCCGGACATCGGGCGTTGCCGGGAGCGCGTCGGTGCACAAGCCGTTTTTGTCCACCGGTATGCCCAGCACCTGCGCGCCGGTCAGCTCGAAAATGCGCGCCGCCCCTGGATAGCCGGGGTCCTCGACAAGCACGGTGTCGCCCGCGTCGAGTAACAGGCGCCCACATAAATCCAGCGCCTGCTGCGCGCTGGCAAGGATCATCACCTGCTCGGCTTGGCAGAAAATACGCTGTGAGTAGCGCAGATGCTCGGCAATGGCCTGGCGCAGTGGAAGATAACCGGCCGGACCTCCATGGCCCATGTCGTCGAGGCGGGCCAAACGGCTGTGGTGATTCGACAGACGATGCCAGGTGGCGTGTGGAAAGGCGCGCAAATCAGGCTGGTTGGGACCGAACGGACGGGCCAGTACCGCCCCTTCGCGCGACAAGAAAGGACTGTCGGCAAGCAATCGTCCCTGGCGCGAAAGTCGAGCATGGATTGTCGGCACATTGCGCTTGATCGATGCGGTTGCCGTTGCGATGGGCAGCGAGGACGATACCGTTGTGCCGCTGCCTGTGGTGCCGGTAAGGTAGCCTTCGGCGATCAACTGGTCATAAACGGTCACCACGGTACCACGTGAAATGCCGTGCTGGCGCGCGAAATCGCGCGTTGACGGCAGCCGCCGGCTGGCCGGAATACGCCCTGAGAGGATGGCTGCTCGCAATTCCCCGCACAACCAGCGTTGCAGGGTGACGCCTTCGGGCCGCGGGCCCAGCGCAAGTTCCAGTTCTGCAGCGCGTTTCATCGATAAGTGGACTAATTAAATAGTCGATAAATGGACATTTGAATCGTACCACTTACCGACTACGATACGCTCTCCTGAATGACAGGATTCCCCTTGACAACTTAAATGGAAACCATGGAACAACGATTTGATATCGGAAAACTGATCCCCGATGGCTACAAGGCCATGTTCGGCGTGCATACCTACGTGCAAAACGCCGGCCTCGACCTGGGTCTGCTCGAGCTGGTGCGCTTGCGCGTATCGCAGATCAACGGCTGCGCGTTCTGTGTGGCCATGCATGTACCGCTGGCGCGCAAGTACGGTCTCAGTGAGAATCAGATCCACCTGACCACAACCTGGAAGGAGGCGACGGTGTTCGATGCCCGTGAGCGCGCCGCACTGGCGTGGGCTGAAGCGGTCACCGCACTGAGCGGGCAGGAAGTGCCAGACGCCGTCTACGACCAGGTGAAGAAGCATTTCAGCCCGCAAGAGATCGCCAATCTGACGTTGTGCATCGCCGAGATCAATAGCTGGAACCGTCTCATGGTCGCCTCACGCACCCCACCGTTGCTGTAGGCAACTGCGGACAACAAGCCATCAAGCTGGTCATTTGTGAGTCGAATCTTCACCGGCGGACTTGGCCGAGGACTTGCCAATGGGCAGTCGTCTGCAACGTCAGCCGGTTTTGTTTATCGTCTTTGAATAGTGGTCGCGTACGGCGAGAATGACCACATGGCGATTGCGCTCCCTGCCTCAGTATAAAAGCATGGGGCGTCGTCCCAAGATGGCCAGCTATAAGTTGTTACATTCGCGTATACGCAAAACCCGGACGATTTTCTCGTTGCCGCGTCGGATCTTCTTCATTGCTCCCTTTCGTTTGAAGGCGAGGTTTTTTTAGTGGCCAAGTATTGCACGCCTGCTGGACAGGGATGACCTCCTGTTGCAACCGACGAATCAGGCGACAGGTTATTTCAGTTTACGCGCAACGAAGGCCGAGACTGTTTGAAGAGATCGTTGTCCGAGCGTAATT
>DATEZO010000215.1:0-39591 GCA_035255485.1 Burkholderiaceae bacterium | reverse complement strand
GGAGAAAGAGCAGGCATGAGATAAAAATCCAAAAAGAGGGTTAAAGACGGGAAACGTTGTGCGGCCGCCGAGGTGGCCCGAACAAGTTCTTATACGCGCCTGCAATCATTTTTTTTTGCGCAAAATCATCCATCGGGGCGCATTGAAACGAACAATTTGCACATACATCCATAGGTAACCGGTGACAAACAGCGCGCAAAAACCGACCAGCACCCATTTGTCACGCCAGAACAGTGTCGCCGGAACCACCGCCGTCAGCGACAGTAGCCATAAATAAGGAGATGTCAGCGCATTTCGGCGCGTCAGGGCGCGCGCATCCTTTCTTCCGACCGTCCAGCGCACCAATCGTTTAAAAACCAGCATGTGCAGATGCACGCCATCCGGCAAGCCGGGCGAGATGCCGCGCACAAATTTCTTGCGGTAAATCGAAAACAGTACCTCAAACGCCGGGTAAATCATCAATAGCGCCGCATACCATGCCGATACCGATGGATTGCGCGCGACCAGCAACACCGCCAGCTCGCTCAGCATGAAACCGAGGAAATACGCACCGCCATCGCCCAGAAAGATCAGGCCATACGGATAATTCCAGATCATGAAGCCGGCAATCGCGCCGGCCAGGATCAGCGCTGCGGTCGTGACATGCGCATCCCCGACCTGCAGGCCGACATAGGCCAGCGACAAGGCCATGAAGAAGGACACCGCGCCCGCCAATCCGTTGAATCCGTCGATGATGTTGATGCCGTTGGCGATGCCAGCCACACACAGCACTGTCAACAGCAGGCAGAACGGAGCGTACCGCAGCCAGGCATCGACCAGAAAGACATCGAGCCGGACAATCGCCGCGCCGAGCAGGAAATATCCCGCCACGGCGGACAACATGGTAAACAGCAGCCGCCGCAGGACGCTGACATTCTTGGTCCAATCTTCCAGGATGCCGGAACCGAATGCCGGCAAGGAAGCCAGCAGCAGCAGAAAAATCCATGTGCCGACGCTATCTGCACGCCACCACGCCAGGCCTGCGCCGCACAGCATCGCCAGGAAAATCGCCAGGCCGCCGATCCGCGGCACCGGGCGCGCATGGAATTTCTGCGCGCCTCCCATGTCGACATCGAGCGACTTTTCATGGCCGGACGACAGCTTGACGATCAACAGGCCTGCGATCAGCGAAGCAAGAAAACCGGTCACTATCGAATACATGTGGGTCCGATCCGAATCAGGAAAAATGCTTCACCAATGACGGCAGGCGCTGCAACGGACGCGTTTCGTGGCGACCGCATCAGGAGCGCCCTTCCAGAACGCGCCGATACAGCTGCAGATAGGATTGCGCCATCTGCTGCGCGGTGAACAGGCGCTCGAAGCGCTGCCGCGCATTGCGTCCCATGGCTGCGGCCAGCGCATCATCCTGCTGCAGCTGCTGCATTGCGCCGCGCAGCGAGACCGGGTCGCTGGGCGGCACTACCAGGCCGGTCTCGCCATGGATATTCACATAGCTGCTGCCGGTGCCGATTTCGGATGAGATCAGCGGCTTGCCGTACATCGCGCCTTCCAGCAGGGTGATGCCGAACGCCTCCGAGCGCAGATAGGAAGGAAATACCACCGCACGACAGAGCTTCAGCAGCGCCACCTTATCTTCATCCGAAACGGCGCCGAGAAAATTGACATTGGTCAGTCCCAGGCGCGCCGCCTGCTGCTTGAGATCCGCTTCCACTGGCCCGGCGCCGACGATCACGACCCGGCTGCGGTTATTGACGCAGGCGTCAAGCAGGATATGCAAACCCTTGTAATAGCGCAGCACGCCGACAAACAGGAAAAAATCCTGGCCGACTTCATCGTGCCAGTAGCGCATGCGTTCGGAAGAAGGCTGTGGATAGCCATGCTCATCCAGCCCGATGGGAATGACGGTGATTTTATCGCGGTAATCTTGCAGCAGCTCGCTGCTCTGCAGATAATTGGGCGAGGTCGGCACGATTGCGCGCAAGCGGGCGAAAAAAAGCCGCATTACCGGCCGATAGAGTGGCATCAGCAGGCGTTGCCGCACGATATCGGAATGGTAGGTCAGCACAGCTGGCCTGGATTGGCCGCCAAGCAGATGCAACAAGTCGCCAAACGGCCAGGGATAGTGATAGTGAATCAGGTCCGCCTGCCTGGCTTCCGCGCGAAATACCGACAATGCCCGATACGACATCGGTGTCGATGCAAGCTCCAGATTCGTCTGCGCGCGAATGATCGTGGTTGCGCCATCATGCAGCAACGGCGCTACGGCCGCCTCCCGGCTGAGGGTAAAAATCCGGTTCGAGACGCCCATTTGCGTGGTGGCCGCACTCAATTGCCGGATGACCTGCTCCACGCCTCCGTATGAATCCGGATAATAAGTCTTGAAGACGTGCAGTACGCGCATGGCTACCGACATAAGAACTCCGGCGACCTCATGAGCGCTCCAGCACGGCGCGGTATACGGCGGCCGTCTGTTCCACGGTACGTTCCCAGCTCAATCCGGACGCGCGTTGCCGCCCTGCTGCGATACAGCGCATTCTGAGAGCGTCATCCTGCACCAGCGCCAGCATCGCGGCGCGGATTTCCCCGACGCAGAGCGGATCGATTTCCAGCGCCGCGCCTTGCGATACTTCAGGCAAGGAAGTGGTATTGGATGTCACCACCGGAACGCCGCAGGCAAACGCTTCCGCGACCGGAATGCCGAATCCCTCATACAGCGAAGGGAAGACAAAAATGCCTGCGCCTGCATAGATCCGCTGCAATTGATCTTCCCCCTCGAGATTCGCAAGCCACACCACTCGCTCTCCATTCTGGATCGCTGCCGCTATTTTCCTTACCACGTCCTCGCAACGCCAGCCCACCCTGCCCACGATCACCAGTTGACGCGTATGCCGCACCGCCGCAGGCAGCGCCAGATACGCATCGATGATTCTTCCGATATTCTTGCGCGGCTGCAAGGTGCCGACAAACAGAAAATAGCCTTTATCCAGGCCATGCATCCGCAGCGTCTCATCAACTGCCTCTTGCGGCGGCGGCAGCAGCCATGCGTGATCGACGCCGCACGGCACGACCGTAATATGCCGTTCATTCGCACCAAATGACTCGATCAGCTCCGCCACGGCAAATTCGGACAGTGCAATCACATGATTTGCTTTGTGCGCCGCTTTTTTCTGCAACCAGTTTTTTAGGCTCCGCAAGCGTGGGCTGCACCACTCCGGATATCTGAGCGGAATCGCGTCGTGCAGTGTCGCCACCACCGGGCAAGCCATGCGAAAAATCCGGTAATCGGTGGCGTGATACAGGTCTACCGGCATGCGGGCGCGCATGCTGTCCGGTGTCAGGAGATCGCATGCCGACAGAACCGGATAGGATTGCGGCATTGCGTGACCGACGGAAAACCGCTGCTCCGCCTTGCTCTGGCCGAAAGGGGAAAACGAAAAACCGGTAACCGTATAGCCTGCGGCCGGCAAGCCTTGCAGCAGCGCCTTGGTGTACACGCCGATCCCGTCTAGCCGTCCATGCGTCAAGGCTGGTTCGATCGTGCTGGTGCTTAATCCGATGTGCAGCAGTGTCATGCCTGCGCCATCCAGCGCAGCGTCTGCTCCAGTGGAATCGCTTCCAGGCCGCCGAGCAGGAATTGCAGCTTTGCCGGCGATCCCACTAACGTCTTGACTTCTGATTGGCGCACGAAAGCCGGATTGATCTGTACTTCGATTTCATAACCGGCAATATCTTCCATCATGGTCAGGATAGCGCGCAGCGAATAAGGGCTGCCACTGCAGACATTGACCACTTCCCCCGCACAGTCCCGCTCCAGCAGGCCGCGGTAGGCGCGCGCCACCATGCGCACGTCGGAAAAATCGCGCTCCACGTCGAGGTTTCCCAATTCGATCATCGGCGCATGGCGCATGAAATGCGACACGATTTTCGGCACCAGGAAATGCGGCTCCTGCCCGATGCCGGTGTAGTTGAACGGTCGCGTGATCACGATCGGCAAACGGTCTTGCCAGGTGCGCACCATGTATTCCATTGCCAGCTTGCTGACCGCGTAATGATTCACCGGCTGCGGCGGCTGCGCTTCCGTGATCACGCCAGCTGTCGCGTTGCCGTATACATTGGCGCTGCTCGCGATCAATATCCGACGCGGCGCGATCCCGGTATCCGACATGGCCTGCAACAGATTGAGCGTGCCGATCACGTTGACGCGATAAAACGCCTCGGGATCGGCATGATGGACGAAACTGATTGCAGCCAGGTGCACCAGGTAATCCGGCCGCACGGTTTCCATCACGGTCCGGCAATTTTCGAGCGACGTAATGTCGAGCGCCACTTCGTGCGGCGTCAGCGGAGCCCCGACAATCGCGCCAACGACCGTATGGCCGGCAGCTTCCAGCTCGGCGCGCACATAGCCGCCGGTAAAGCCGTTGGCGCCGGTCAGCAGAACGCGACCGGGCATGGCGGCGATTTTCTTTTCAGAAGGAGAAACCACGCTCGTTTCTCCGCAAATCAGACTGCACCATCATCTGGCACAGCTGCTCCAGCGTTGTTTCGGGCGCCCAGCCCAAGCTGGCTTTGGCCTTGGCCGGATTGCCGATCAGCAGTTCCACTTCAGCCGGCCGGTAAAATTTCGGATTTACACGCACCAGCGTCTTGCCGCTGTCCGCGTCGATGCCGGTTTCCTGTTCCGCCTTGCCGCGCCAGTCAATCTGATAACCGGCCGACTTGAACGCCATCGTGACAAAGTCGCGTACCGTTTCGGTACGGTTGGTTGCCAACACGTACGTATCGGGTGCATCGGCCTGCAGCATGCGCCACATGCCGTCGACATATTCCCTGGCGAAGCCCCAGTCGCGCTTGGCGTCCATGTTGCCCAGTTCCAGCAGGTCCTGTTTGCCGAGCCTGATCCGGGCAACGGCATCAGTGATCTTGCGGGTCACGAACTCGCGCCCGCGCAGCGGCGATTCGTGATTGAACAGAATGCCGCTACAGCCGAAAATGCCATACGACTCACGATAGTTGATGGTCATCCAGTGGGCATACAGCTTGGCTACGCCATACGGGCTGCGCGGGTAAAACGGCGTATCTTCCACCTGCGGGATCGCCTGCACCTTGCCGAACATCTCGGAGGTCGACGCCTGGTAGAAGCGGATCTTCGGGTTGACGATGCGAATGGCCTCCAGCAGATGCAAGGGGCCGAGGCCGGTGATCGCCGCCGTCGTTGCCGGCTGGTCGAACGAAACGCCGACAAAGCTTTGCGCCGCCAGGTTATATACTTCGGCCGCGCCGGTCGATTGCAGCAGGCGGATGCTGGAACCCAGATCGGTCAAATCGTACTCGACCAGTTGCAAGTTAGGATGCCGATCGATCCCCAGTTCTTCAATGCGCCAGAAATTGACGGAACTGGTGCGGCGATAGGTGCCGTATACCTGGTACCCCTTGTGCAGCAACAGCTCGGCAAGATAGGCGCCATCCTGACCGGTGATGCCGGTGATAAGAGCGATTGAAGGTTGTTTCATTTTCAGATGACAGGTTGGTTGGATTCGGGAGGTTGGCGATGCTGTGCCTGGTCCGACCTTTCCCAGGCAAGGGTGGCGTTTTGGCGAGAAGTCGGGTTCATGTTCCCGCCGCCATTTTATAGGGAACCGCATCCGTTGCCGGCCGCGAAATACTGATTGCCGGATCGATCCATGCGCAACCGACGAAATGCTGTCTGGTCAGGTTCGCCACCGAAAACACCAGGGCAAGATCGCGCCATTCATAATTATCGACCAGATGCGTATCCGTGCTTTCCAGCGCGGTGGCAATGGAATAGGTACCGGGGCCAAGATTCAGCGGAAAATGAAACCGGTACACGATGCGCTCGCCGGGCCGGATATTGTACAAGGGCTCTTTTTTCAGGTCCGTGTTGGTGCCGTACACCGGCTGTCCAAGCCGATCCTTGATCATGTAACCCAGGATGAGTCTGGGTATCGGAGCATGACTAGTCACCGTCACTTCCAGCGCGACCGGCATGCCGACATCGAATACTTCCTGCGCCGCGCCTTCCGCATTCAGCAAGGCGATCTGCGATACCGTGGCTTCTCCGGTGCCGGATATCGTTTGCACCTTCCCATCATCGCGCTTCTCCTGCCTGACCGATTGATTTTCACGCTCAGCCAGCATCGCATTGTAATAATCCATCACTTCTTCCGGCGCGCCTTCCTTTGCCACTTGCCCCCGGTCCAGCAGGATGGCACGGTCGCAAATCGATTGAATCGCCGCCTTGTCGTGCGACACGATCAATAGCGTCGTGCCAGCCCGGCGAAACGCCCGGATCCGGTCGAAGCTCTTGTGCTGGAAATAAGCATCGCCGACCGATAGCGCCTCATCCACGATCAGCACATCCGGGCGTTTCGCCGTGGCAACGCTGAAGGCAAGCCGCATTTGCATGCCGCTCGAATAGGTGCGCACCGGCTGTTCGATATAGTCGCCGATTTCAGCGAATGCTTCGATTTCCGGCATCAATCGGTCAAGTTCATCCATGCCCAGGCCAAGCAGCTGACCCGCCATGAGAACGTTCTGGCGGCCTGTGAATTCCGGATGGAAACCCATGCCGAGTTCCAGCAGGGCGGCAACGCGACCGCTGATATCGACGCTGCCCGTAGTCGGCTGCGTCGTGCCGGTGATCATTTTCAGCAATGTGCTTTTTCCTGCGCCGTTGATGCCGATAATGCCGACCGCCTCCCCCTTTTCAAGGGCAAAATTGACGTCGCGCATGACCCATTTCAAATCATGGCGCGGACCGGCAACCGGCAATAGCCATTCCGCCAGCCGCGACCAGCGATTGTGATACTGCTTGTAGGCTTTGCCCAGGTTCGTGACGCGTATGCTGCCCATCACAGCTCATCCACGATTTCGCCGACGCGCTTGCGGAACAGACGCATGCCGAACAGACACAAGAGCAGGCCGGACAATCCGGGGAACAGCAAGCTATTCCAGTGCGGCCATGCCGAGTGAACCAGTATGTCCTGATAAGCGGCGATGATGGGCGCCATCGGATTCCAGGCAAGATAGGGTAGAACCGTTTTCGGTAGTATCGATACGGTATAGACGACCGGCGTGAACCAGAACCAGAATTGCAGCAGCACGCTGAAGAACTGCCCGACATCCCTGAAAAAGACATTCAGCACGCCGACCACGATGCCGAGGCCGATGGAAAACACGATCTGGATCATCAATACCGGGATGATCGCGACAAAGCTGATACCGGGAAAATTGCCGGATAAAACCAGGAATGCCAGGAACAAACCGAAAATAATCGCAAAATTCACTCCTGCGCTCAAGACTACGATAACCGGCAGGCAGATGCGCGGAAAGTTGATTTTCTTGATCAGGTTCGCATGTTCAAGAAAGATGTTCTGCGCTCGTCCGGTGATCTCTGCAAACAATCCCCAGGTCAGGACACCGGCGCACAGGTAAATGCTATAGGCAAAGCTATTGTCCGCACCCGGCAGCTTCGCCCGCATTACCTGGGAAAAGATAACGGTATAGACGATGATCATCGCCAGTGGATTCAGTACGGTCCACGCAGCACCCAACAATGAATTGCGATAGCGCGACTGGAACTCGCGCTTGACGCTGCCCAATATGAAACCGCGATAGCTCCATATCGAGCGCAACATGCCAACTGCCATCAAACCCTGCCATAAATGTCGTCAAAACGGACGATATCGTCTTCGCCCAGATAATGGCCGCATTGTACCTCGATCAACAGCAGATCGACATCGCCGGCATTCGCCAGACGATGCTTGTGTCCGGCCGGGATATAGGTGGACTGGTTTGCATTCAATACGATGGCCTGTTCACCATTGATGACTTCAGCGCAACCGGATACGACCACCCAATGTTCGCTGCGATGGTGATGCATCTGCAGCGACAGCGACGCATGGGGTTTGACGACGATGCGCTTGATCTTGAACCCCGGCCCTTCCTCAAGCACCGTATAAGAGCCCCAGGGCCGTGTCACCGTGCGATGATGCTTGTGCGCATCATGATGACTGGCCTTGAGCTGGCTGACGACCTGCCGTACTTCCTGGCTTTTGGATTTATCGGCGACCAGCAATGCATCCGGCGTATCGATGATGAGCAGGTTATTCAGGCCGATCGCCGCCACCAGCCGTCCATGATTTTCAATGTGCGTATTGTGACTGTCGATGACAATGTTGTGTCCGCTGGTAGTATTGCCCTGCGCATCGGCCGGACAGGCGTCCGCTACTGCACTCCATGCACCGATATCGCTCCAGTCGAAGCCGCCGGGAATAACGGCGATATTCCGCGCTTTTTCCATGACGGCATAATCGATGGAAATATTCTCAAGCTCGGCGAAGCTCGACGGCAGTTCCATTTTCCTGGAGCCAGGCATTGCTGCTGCTTCCTGCCATACGAGGCGCGCTGCCTGCATCAGTGTTGGCTGATGCAGGTCCAGTGCTTCGATGATCGCGCTGGCCCTGAAACAGAACATGCCGCTATTCCACACATAATTTCCCTGTGCCAGATAGTTGGCAGCAGTAATGGCATCCGGTTTTTCAACAAACCGCTGCACGGTATTGGCATAGGCCGTAATCGATTGCCCCATTTCAATGTAACCAAAACCGGTTTCCGGCCCAGTAGGGCAAACGCCGAACAGCACCAGCATCCCGTCCCGCGCCAGTGTCTCCGCCTGCCGCACTGCAGAATAGAAGGTCGGCGTATCCTTGATCAGATGATCCGCCGGCATCACCAGCATGCAGGCATCCTTTTTCTGCTGGATCGCCCATAACGCGGCAAGCGCAATGGCCGGTGCGGTATTGCGGCCGGCCGGCTCCAGCAGATAGTGCGGCTGCACATCCTGGTTCGCCAGCTCGTCATGCGACAGGAAATAATAGTCACGATTCGTCACGATCAGGGGCTCGGTCTGCTCGGATACTGCCAGCGCCCGTTCATGTGTCTGCGTCAGCAGGCTTTTGCCACCGCCGATCCGCATGAACGGCTTCGGATGCGCCTCGCGCGAAACCGGCCACAACCGGGTGCCGGCGCCGCCGGAAAGAATGATGGGAATTAACATAGTGTGATCTCACAGTTCCAATACGGTTACAGCGTGCAAACGGGATCGGGGGTTTCGGTTTGCATGGCTCAAAATCATTCCTGGCACAATTTCAAGGCCGCTTCCCAGTCAGGCAAGCGGCAAAATGTACTGATGAAGCGTTCGCATGACAAGGCCGAATTTGCCGGCCTCATGGCGACAGCCGGATAGTCATGCATATCAATCGGGCGGACGACCGGACCCGGCGTGCCATGCAGGCGCGCAACAATAGCTTGCGCGAATTGGTACCAACTGGTTTGACCTTGAGCAGCAAGATGATAAATACCTGATTTTTCCCGCCATGCGTCCAATGCAATGCACCCGCTTCCAGCCTGTGCGCTTCCTGGAATCACGGCCAATCGGGCCAGAGCGCAAGCGGTCGCATCGGCAATCGTGCGGCACCATGTCGGCGCACCATACTGATTCGCGACAATACGCAATTCATCGCGTTCCTGCGCCAGGCGACGCACGGTCATCAGAAAATTATTGCCACGCATGCCATATACCCAGGAAGTGCGCAGGATCAAATGCGGAATGCCGGAAGCCTGGATCGCCTGTTCGCCGGCCAGCTTGCTGCGTCCATAGGCATTGACCGGACAGGGAACATCATGCTCGGCATAGGCACCGGGCTTGGCGCCATCAAACACGTAATCGGTCGAGTAATGAATCATTGCCGCGCCCAGCCGGTTCGCCTCCTGCGCCATGATGGCGGGCGCTTCGCCGTTGATGCGCATGGCAAGTTCTGGCTCACTCTCGGCCCGGTCCACAGCGGTATATGCAGCCGCATTCACAATCAGATCGGGCCGGATGCTGCGAATGATGTCGCGTACGTGGTCCAGATCAGCCAGGTCCATCTGGCTGCGATCGACGGCGGCAACTTCCCCCAGGCATTGCAGGCTGCGTTCCAGTTCATAGCCCACCTGGCCATTTTTGCCGGTCAACAGGATTTTCATGCGAACACTTCAGCTTCAGCAAGCAGCTTGCCGGCGTTGTCCTTGGCGGACAGCACCGGAGACCCATCTATCGGCCATTCAATGCCGATGGCCGGATCGTTCCAGCGGATGCAGCGCTCATGCTCGTGCACCCAGTAATCGGTTGTCTTGTACAGGCATTCCGCCGTTGCGCTCGTCACCACGAAACCGTGGGCAAAACCGGGCGGTATCCACATTTGTCGCCTGTTGTCGGCGGATAACGTTGCCCCCACCCATTTGCCGAAGGTAGCCGAGCTCTTGCGAATATCAACCGCGACATCAAAGACTTCTCCTGCAATGACGCGCACCAGTTTGCCTTGTGGCTGGTGAATCTGGTAATGCAGCCCGCGCAATACCCGCGCGGCGGATTTCGAATGATTGTCCTGGACGAAATGCGGCGCACCCTCTTGCATGCCAATCAATTTGGCAAATGCGCGTTGATTGAAGCTTTCAAAAAAGAAACCGCGCTCGTCGCCAAACACCTCCGGCTCGAGAAGAATGACATCGGGAATCGAGGTGGCTATGGCACTCATGATGGCAACACGCTTTTTGTCTGCATGGTCAGGCTTTGCGGTGGATGAACTCGCGTTCGGTGTAATTCTGCCGCACCCATTTCAGATAGTCGCCCGACTGCACGTCGCGCACCCAATCCTGATGATCCAGATACCACTGCACCGTTTTCCGGATACCGCTATCGAAGGTTTCCTCGGGACGCCAGCCGAGTTCCCGCTCGATTTTGCGGGCGTCGATCGCGTAGCGGCGATCATGGCCGGGGCGATCCTCGACAAACGTGATCTGATGCCGGTAGCGGGCGCCATCGGCGCGGGGCGCAAGCCGGTCGAGCATGTCGCACAGCGTGTGGACGACCTCAAGATTGCTCTTCTCATTCCAGCCGCCGATGTTATAGGTTGCTCCCGGCCTGCCCTGTTCCAGCACACGCCGGATGGCGGCGCAGTGGTCGCCTACATAGAGCCAGTCGCGCACATACCCGCCGTCGCCGTACACCGGCAACGGCTGGCCAGCAAGCGCATGGGTGATCATCAGCGGAATCAGCTTCTCGGGGAAATGATACGGACCGTAATTGTTGGAGCAATTGGTGGTCAAGGTCGGCAAGCCATAGGTGTGATGATAAGCACGGACCAGGTGATCGGCGGCCGCTTTCGATGCCGAATATGGACTGTTCGGCGCATAGGCGGTCGTTTCGCGGAATGGCTCGTCATGCGGCCCAAGCGATCCGTACACTTCATCGGTCGATACGTGCAGGAAGCGAAACGCATCCCGATCGGCGTCGGCCAGGCCCGACCAGTATGTCCGCGCCGCTTCAAGCAGGCTGAAGGTACCATTGACATTGGTGGCGATAAAGGCGGCGGGGTCATGAATCGAGCGATCGACATGGCTTTCCGCGGCGAAATGAATGATGGCACGCGGCTGGTGCGTCGCCAGCATCCGTGCGACCTGGGCCGTATCGCAGATATCACCCTTGACAAAGACATGGCGTGCATCTTCTCTTAATGTCAGCAGGTTGTTCAGGTTGCCGGCATAGCTCAGGTTGTCATAATTGACAACGGCTTCCCCATTTCGGGCAAGCCAGTCCAGAACAAAATTCGAGCCGATAAAACCGGCTCCGCCCGTCACTAGAATCATTTTTATCCCATGCTGCCATGAAGATGCAGCCAAACCTTTATTTTACTAACAAGATTGATGCGGAGGCATTACATCAGGAATCCGGTTTGCCAGCTGTAATTAATTGTTACCATGGAAATCCATTTCAATAAGCCGGCTTAACAAGCAGACGCATTTTCTTCGATTGGCACATTATTAACTTAACCGGTAATTTTACGACTTTTAACCATTATTCATGACACTTTTTACTATTGGCGATGTGCAAGGCTGTACCGGACAGGCAAATGCATTAATGGATCGCCTGCGCTCCGCCTCTGATCATCCGGAATTCATGTTCGTCGGCGACCTGGTCAATCGCGGACCGGATTCGCTCGGCACATTAAGGCAAATCTGCGCGCTTGGGCATACTGCAAGTGCGGTGCTCGGCAATCACGATCTCCATTTGCTTGCAGTCGCAAACGGCATCCGCAAGCCGGGCCGGTCGGATACCCTGGAAGGCATTCTCAACGCGCCGGACCGACATGAACTGCTCGACTGGCTGCGCCATCAACCGCTGGCTCGCTTCCAGGACGGCTTTCTAATGGTGCATGCAGGCGTATTGCCGCAATGGACGGCGCAGCAGACGATCGATCTGGCGCACGAAGTCGAAACCGTGCTGCGCGGCCCGGACTGGGTGGATTTCCTGCGCGAGATGTACGGCAATGCGCCAACCCGATGGGACGATACGTTGCGGGGCGTCGACCGCCTGCGCTGCATTGTCAACGCATTGACGCGCATACGGTACTGCCATGCCGATGGCGCCATGGAATTTTCGATTGCGGAACAGGGCACGGACATTCCGCCAGGCGTGATGCCATGGTTTGATATCCCGAGCCGCAAGACCGCAGATGTGACCGTGGTATTTGCGCACTGGTCAGCGCGGGGACTGTTGCTGCGGCCCAATCTGATCGGGCTCGACACCGGTTGCGTATGGGGCGGCAAGCTGACCGCGGTGCGGCTCGAAGACCGGGCCGTATTCCAGGTCGATTGCCCGCAATATCAGCAGCCCGGCTGATCGGCAACACATCCCAGTGCCGCCGCGATCGAACGCCGTGCGTGTGCCGCCAGTTCGCGGCGATGCATGCCGGCCGGCTCGATTGTCGGCAGCAGGTGCAATTGCGCAGTAAGACCACGGGCGCGGACGATCATCATCACGCTTTGCATGAAGGTGGTGTCACCCGAAAAGTCGACTGCGGCATGCAACCGTCCCTGTACATCGACATATCGCAACGCGCAGGGCTGCACCGGCGCCCTGGCATCGATCGCGGCCTCGAACAGATTGGCATGGAAAGGCAGCACTGTGCCCAAAGGTGCGGTGGTGCCCTCCGGGAAGAACGCCACGTGCCGTCCGGCATTCAGGCTTGCCACCACATCCTTGAAGCTTCTGCGAACGTCGCGTATCTTGCCGCGCGCGATGAAAACCGTCTCGGCCTGCATGCTTAGCCAGCCGATCAAGGGCCACGTCCGGATATCGGATTTCGCCACGAAACGGCAGGGATGAATTGAATTGATGACGAAAATATCCAGCCACGAGACATGATTGGCGGCAATCAGCGCGCGCGGCGCCATGCACGCGGCGCCATCGTGCAGCAGCTCGATGCGCACGCCGCAGATCGCCGTCAGCCTGCCCGACCAGCGCCTGACCCACCATGCACGGCCAGCCGTGTCCAGCCAGGAAAAAATCAGTGCGCAGATGGCCGCGCCGGCAAGCAGATGAAGGCCCAAACGCAAAAGACGAAGTGCACTCATGCGTTTCCGCCTACTGCGAGACGCTGTTTTCGCGATCGGCCAGGTCGAATCCTGATGCACCGGGAAGGCTGCCAGCGGCATTTCATCAGGTATTCCTCCGCCTCATGATCAACATAAATACACGGGCCTGTATTTTTAAACCGCCGCATTTTCATTGCGCATATCGCTATATTTTTTCATATACTCCCAATATTATGTGACTACTGTGCCGCCTGCGCGTTCATGGCGGCCGTGACGCATCGATCGCGTGGCTCGCAGCATGCGGCACAAAAACGAGATGGGATTTCCGCTGGAAACTGCACGGTGGCAGGAAGGCAGGCAAGCGATCCGGGTGCATACGCCCGGATCGCCGGATGCCTTTACCGCATAAAGGCAACATGCCCGGCAACCACCGTTGCCGTTACCCGTCCGCTTAACTCATAACCGAGAAACGGGGTGTGCTTGCCCTGGCTTGCCAGCGACTTCGACTCCACTTTCCAGCGCGCAGCCGGATCGAAAATACAGACATCCGCCACGCTGCCCACGGATAATTGGCCGCATGGCAGATTGGCCGCTCGCGCGGCGTCGATGGTGATTTTGGCGATTGCCGCGGCAATCGATTGCGACAGTCCGCCACCGTTTTCTTCCGCCCATTTCAGGGTCAGCGACAGTAGAAGTTCGAGGCCCGTTGCCCCTGGCGAAGCCTCGCCGAACGGTAACAGTTTTTCGTCATCGTCGACCGGCGCATGGTCAGAGCAGATGGCATCGATGGTGCCGTCATGCAATCCACGCCGAATGGCGTCACGGTCGCGCTGTGCGCGGAACGGCGGCGTCATCCGGGCATTGGAATCGAAAAATCCGATATCCATATCGATCAAATGCACATGATGCACACCCACATCGCAAGTGACCGGCAAGCCTTCCCGTTTCGCCGCGCGCACCAGTTCGAGACCGGCTGCGGACGAGATGCGACACAAATGCACGCGCGCACCGCACGCCCGCATCAATTCAAAGATGGTATGCAGCGCGATCGTCTCGGCCATGACCGGCACGCCCGACAAGCCCAGGCGCGTAGCCACCGCGCCGCTATGCGCAATGCCGCCGCGGCCGATATGCGGATCCTGCGGACGCAGCCAAACGGGATAATCGAAGGTTTTTGCATATTGCATCGCGCGCAGCAGCACCGTGGTGTCGAGCACCGGCACATCTGCCTGGGAAAAGCCTATGCAGCCGGCTTCGGTCAGCTCGGCCATCTCGGTCAGGGCTTCCCCTTTCAGGCCGGTGGTCAGTGCGCCCAGCGGGTATACATGCGCCTGGTTCAGCGTCTTGGCACGGTGCTTGAGCATTTCCACCAAGCCGGGCTCATCCAGCACCGGGTCGGTATCGGGCGGGCAGACCAGGCTGGTCACGCCGCCCTGCATCGCGGCCTGCAATTCGGATTCCAGCGTCGCCTTGTATTCATAGCCGGGCTCGCGCAGGCGCGCGGAGAGATCGACCAGCCCGGGAACGACCATCAGGCCGGCAGCATCGATGGTCTTGCTGGCGGTAAAACCGGCCGGCGCAGCACCGATGGCAACGACTTTTCCGGCGGCGATATACAGATCCTTGTGCGCATCAATACCATTGGCAGGGTCGATCAGGCGGCCATTCTTGATATGTAATTTCATTGCTTCAGTTCCCTGCCAAAATACTCATTACCGCCATGCGCACCGCAATGCCGAACGTCACCTGCGGCAGAATCACCGCCTGGACGCCATCGGCCACCGCCGAGTCGATCTCGACCCCGCGATTCATCGGCCCGGGATGCATGACGATCGCATCCGGCCGGGCCAGCGCCAGGCGCTCCGCAGTCAGCCCGTAGCTTTTGAAGAATTCCTGCGCGGAAGGCAGCAGCGCGCCGCCCATGCGCTCGTTCTGCAGACGCAGCATGATAATGACATCGACATCTTTCAACCCTTCCGTGATGTCGGTGAAGACGCGCACGCCCATCTGTTCCAGACCGGTGGGAAGCAGGGTTTGTGGTCCGATCGCGCGCACTTCCGGCACGCCGAGCGTGGTCAGCGCATGAATGTCGGAACGCGCGACCCGGCTGTGCAGGATGTCGCCGACAATCGCCACGGTCAACTTGGTGAAATCCTTCTTGTAGTGCCGGATCGTGTACATGTCCAGCAAGCCCTGTGTCGGATGCGCATGGCGGCCGTCACCGGCGTTGACCACATGCACATGCGGCTGGTTCGTGTCGATCAGATGCTTCGCAATCAGGTAGGGCGCGCCGGACTGCGAATGGCGCACCACGAACATGTCGGCATGCATCGCGGACAGGTTGTCGATCGTGTCGAGCAGCGATTCGCCCTTGCTCGCGCTGGAAGCGGAGATATTCAGGTTGATCACGTCGGCCGACAAGCGCTTCGATGCGATCTCGAAAGTGGTGCGGGTGCGCGTCGAATTCTCGAAAAACAGATTGAACACGCTCTTGCCGCGCATCAGCGGCACCTTTTTCACTTCGCGGTCGCCGATGCTGACAAACGAGGAAGCGGTGTCGAGAATGTGCGTGATGACCGGCTTCGGAAGTCCATCAATCGTGAGCAGGTGTTGCAGTTCGCCGTGTTTGTTGAGTTGCGGATTAAGCATGGTCTATCGTGAGAGAAAAGCGGCCGTCGTCGGCGCGTTGCAGCACCAGTTGCTGGTGTTCGGAGAGCGTGATGGCACTGGCCACAAAGTCGGCGGCGATCGGCAGCTCGCGGCCGCCGCGATCCACCAGTGCCGCCAGCATGATGCGCGCCGGGCGGCCATAGTCGAACAGTTCATTAATGGCGGCGCGCGTGGTGCGGCCGGTGTATAGCACATCGTCGACCAGCACGACGGTCGCGCCGTCCACTTCAAATGGAATCTGGCTCGGCTTTACTGCGGCGTGCAGACCTTTTTCCGCATAATCATCCCGATAAAACGAGACATCAATGAAACCGAGGCGATCCTTGAGTTGCAGTTCTGCCGCCAGCCGTTCAGCCAGCCATGCGCCGCCGGAGTAGATGCCGACGATGGCAGCCCTGTCGACGCTTGCCAGGCCGTTTTTCACTTGTTGCGCCAGCGTCTGATACAGCGCTTCGGCATCGAGTTCAGAGCTCGGTGTATTCATCGAAATATTGTTGCAAAATGATGGCGGCGGCCTGCGCATCGATCAGGTCCCCGCGTTGATGTGGGATGACAGCGGAAGAATAGCGCTCATCCACCAGAATCGGCGTGACGCCAAAGCGCCCGTGCAACTGATTCGCAAAGCGTCGACAGCGTATCGTCATTTCATGCTCGGCGCCATCCGGATGGCGCGGCAGGCCGACTACGCATTGTCGCGGCTGCCATTCCTCGATAAGCGCGGCAATCGCGGCGAATTTGGCGTCATTGGTGGCGGTATTGATAATAACAAGCGGCTGGGCCTGCCTGATCAGAGTGTTGCCGACAGCGACGCCGATGCGTTTCAAGCCGAAATCGAAGCCCAGCACGGTTTCCACCAGACCATCCTGTTACGCATGGCCGGCCTGCCCGGCCAGCATTGCCGGATCAATTCCCAGCAACCTCATTGCCGCGGCAAACCGTTCTTCAATCGGGGTAGCGAAAATCAGCTCCGGGTCGGCACGCACAGTCAGCCAGCCGTTGCGCCCGATCTCCTGCTCCAGCTGTCCTGCACCCCATCCGGCGCAACCCAGCATCACGAGAATGCGTTGCGGGCCATTCCCTTCCGCCACCGCTTCGAGCACATCTTTCGACGTGGTCAATGCGACATCATCGGTTACTTTCATCGTCGACGAAAATTGATTGCCCGGTGTGTGCAGCACGAAGCCGCGTTCGATCTGTACCGGCCCGCCGAACATGACCGGAGTCTGGCCGATTTGCACACGCGACGTGATGCAAGGCTGCAGATCAACGCGGTCGAGCAGCACATCCATCATCATGTCTGTTTGCTTGTTGATGATTACGCCCAGGGCGCCATCGGCATTGTGTTCGCACAGATAAATGACGGTGCCGCCGAATACAGGATCCAGCATGGACGGCATCGCAATCAGGAAATGATTGGTCAGGTCCAGTTCCAGAAAAGAGGCCTCCGCAGCTGTCGCGGGAAAATTCGACATCTCCCGGGGCGCCTCGGAACCGAAAGGAAATTTACGAGTCTTGCTGTGCTTCATCATGGCGGCTATTTTAGCAGTTTTACCGACACCGCCCATTTTGGCGCTTCAATCCGCATACGTTTTCATGAATCGGCTTACATGAATAATGCAGCTCATTTTCAAATGGGTCATCCTGTAATCAACGCCTCTTTCCCAATAAATCCGGCAATCAAACCAAGCAACGCCTCTTCCTGATATGGCTTGCCAAGATATTCATTGACGCCCAGCTCCAGTGCGTAGTTGCGATGCTTGGCTGCGGTACGCGAGGTAATCATGATGATCGGTATATGACGGGTTCGCTCATCGTTGCGCAGATTGCGCGTCAGATCAAAACCATCCATGCGCGGCATCTCGATATCGACCAGCATCACGTCAGGCGTCACCGACTGCAAATGCTCGAGCGCATCGACACCGTCTTTGGCGAGCACGACCTGATAGCCTTCGCGAGCAAGCAGCCGCTGTGTCACGCGGCGTACGGTAAGCGAATCGTCGACTACCATGACAATGCGTTGGGTACGCATGCCCTGCACCGGCTCTATGACCGCATCAGCCGAATCGGCAGTCGCCATCTCGGCAACTGCACCCATCGTGTCTTGCGCATCGGCCGCCAGTATGCGCGGCGCACGAACATGCCCCTGCGCAGCGCGTTGCGCCAGCGGTACGGGATTCAAAATCAACACGATATCACCGGAACCCAGCACGGTGGCACCGGCAATGCCCATCATGCGCGCCAGCTGCGGACCGATATTTTTGACGACAACCTCGCGGTTGCCTTGTATTTCGTCAATATGGATTGCAACGCGATCATTGCCGCTTTTCAGAATGATGATCGGCGAATACTGTTGTGAAACGGGAACCGTGTTCGCATCATCGAGCAATGCTGGCAAATAATACAGCGGGACGCGCTGGCCTTGCCATAGCACCGCGCCATCGTTATAGGCGCTCGCCAGCGCGTTAGCCTTGAGTTGCTGCACCTGCTCAACCAGTACGGAAGGAACCGCAAAAGTCTTGTTGCCAACGGACAGCAGCACCACCTGCGTCACCGCCAGCGTCAGTGGCAAATGAATCGTGAAACGCACGCCCTTGCCCGGCTCGGTAAAGGTCGATACGCGTCCGCCAAGCACTGCCGCCTCGGAACGCACGACATCCATGCCGATGCCGCGCCCGGCGAGTTCGGTAACCTCGTTCGCCGTTGAAAACCCTGAATGAAAAATCAAATCCGTGACTTCCGAATCGGACATCTGCGTATCATCCGTAAGCAATCCGATTGCCTTGGCCTTGTTGCGAATGTTGTCCAGGTTCAGGCCTTGCCCATCGTCGGCGAACTGGATTGCCACTTCATTGCCTTCCTGCCGAATTTCAACCCGCAACTCGCCAATTTCATGCTTGCCTGCCGCCTGCCGCTCTTCACGCGATTCGATGCCATGCACGATGGCATTCCGCAGCAGGTGCTCGAACGGACCAACCATTTTTTCCAGCACACCACGATCAATTTCGACTGCACTGCCGCGAATATCCAGATTGACGCGCTTGTTGACCTCTTTCGCCGCCTGGCGTGTGACACGATATAAACGTTCGGAAATACTCGCAAACTGCACCATGCGCACACGCATCAGATCTTGCTGCAAATCACGTGTCAGACGCGCCTGTACTGTCAAATCGGTGCTGGCGTTATCGATGGTGCGCGTCAGGTTCTGCTGCACCGAACCAACGTCATTGACGCTTTCTGCCATCATCCGGGTCAATTCCTGCAGGCGCGTAAAGCGATCGAATTCCAGAGGATCGAATTCGCGATCGGCGGATTGCGCCATGCGTGAAGTGATCTGCGATTCGGCCTGCATTTCAATTTCGCGTAACTGGTCACGCAGGCGCGCCACATTTTCATTCAGTTCGGACAAGGATTGGCGCAGCGTTCCCACCTCGGTTTCGAGCTTCGAGCGTGAAATCGAGACTTCACCGGCCTGATTGACCAGCCGGTCAAGAATATCGGCGCGCACCCGAACCAGCGGCGCTGGTGATACCGGCGTGGAAGGCGCCTGCTGCGGAGCAATTCTAGACACGACATTCTCGCCATGCTGCATCGGCATCAATAGCGGCAACACAACCATTTCGCTCGGAGCCATGTTGCCGCCTGCATCGCTGCCTTGAGAATCGCTTTGAGATTCCGTACTGGCGTCGGGAATACGACTCGGGGCTTGCGGGTTCTGCAATTGCTCGAACATGTACAGACCGTGGTCATGCCGCGCGAGTAAATCGTCAAACGCTTGCGTTGACGGAATACCCAGCCGAGTAATTTGCTCGATGCGCGTCTCCATCTCATGCATGTGCTGGCCCAACGCCATCGCACCGGCCATGCGCGCACTTCCCTTGATAGTATGAAGCTGGCGCAACAAGGATTGTGGGGCATCCTTGTCGTCAGGCTTTTGCTGCCATGCGCGCAATGACTGCCCGATCTGCGGAAGCATGTCGCGCGCTTCTTCAAGAAAAACCGGCAGCAAATCGGCGTCCAACTCGTCATTGTGGCCAATTGCCTGAGTGATTGCGGAGCCGGCTTTATTGGCAGGCTCGGCAAACACCGCAGTAGCAGTGGGCTGCGGCAATATATCCGGGCTGCCTAGTTCGAGTGCCGGGTCGGGCCCGGGCTCCAAGGCTGATTCAGATACCGCTTCGGGCAAAGGCTCGTGCAGCACGGGCATCTCGATGCCGGTTGCAGCACTCGCACCAACTTCGTGCAATATATCTTCGGGGGCGGCTTGCGGAAGATCCAACTGGGTATCGATCTGGCGCAACAGATTTTCCAGTATCGCCACCTGATGCGGTTCGCGATCCGGCATCTCGCCAAGCGCAAACAACTGCAGCATGAATTTGATGCGGTCAATCGCATGTTCCATGGTGCTAAAGTCGTCGGGCTGAAGTTTTACTGGTTTGCGAGCGAGGTACTGCAGAATCATTTCAAGTGCGTGTGCAATTTCCTGTAAATGCCAGAATCCAACGGTGGCAGAACTTCCTGCGAGTGAATGCGCCGCATGTACAGCATGGATATTTACGCGCCGGCCCGGTTCATGCCTCCATTCAGCAATGTCATGCGACAAAAGCCGGGTCAATTCATCGGTTTCCGCCAGATAAATCGTATGTAGCGGAACACTAATCTGCAGATCGCCAATTTGCTTAACATTGTCATCGTGCCTGTCCTGCGATGGAATCGCCACAGGAAAGTCGATGACTTCCGCCACAGGCATCACCTGTGGTCCGGCTGTCGACATGTCGCCGACTGGCAGTTCAGCGTCTTGCTCCTCCATTACACTGGCAGAAATATCGCCATTACGCAGGGAGCTCAGCGCCGCATCCGAAAGAACTATTTCCTCAGGTTCCGAAAATGCAGGCGAAGTTTCAAGTATGTCCGCATCCATCTCCGCTGCGACATCCTGCCCCGCAACGTCTGCATCCACGACGACAGACGGCGCTTGATCCTGCATGTCCACCGGTTGTGGCGCTTCTTTTATCTCTGCCACGCCGCTCCCCAGGAGTGCTGCCGGTTTCGGCTCTTCCTGGGAAGGCAATCCTCCTGATTTCACGCGTTCAGCAGCACTGATCAATGCGGCCGCAGTCCGGTCCGACCGACCATGCTGGTTCAGTTCCTGCACCCATTCGCCAAGCTCCGCAGCCGCGGTATCGAGCAGCATGTAAAATTCCGAATCGCCTGCACGCGCTTCAGAAAGCCGAAGATTCAGTACTTGCTCAATGCTCCACGCAGCTTCGCCAAAAGTACTCAGCCCCACCATGCGGCTGCTACCTTTAAGTGTATGAAAGGAGCGGCGCAGTGTCGTCAAATGGTCTTGGTTATACGGCTCGCTGCGCGACTGGCACGTCGTCTCTGTAACGCAAGTCAATACCTCCTCGGCTTCCGATAGAAAAATCTCGAGCAATTCCGCATCAATCGCCTCATCGCTCACCGGTGCAGGCGACGGCATGAGCGCTTGTCCGGATGCCTGCACAGGCGCTGCTGCGGGCAGCATGATCTCCGCCACTGTATTTTGTGAAGCGTTGAAATCCGGATGGCGCAACATGGCAATCGCTGCCTGCGCACGATCATTCACTTCAGGATTATCAACCAGCGTTGCATCGCGCCGAACTTGCTCGAGCGATTCCTCAAGCTGCATTTGCAGCATCGCATTCTCAGGTTCCGCCGAGAGGGAAGTCGCGAGTTCGGCTGACTGCTGTTGATGGTAAGCGAGTTCTTTTTCTACCGTCGACGCATCCTGTGCGGTGGAAGCCACTGTTTCGAAACCGGCATTACCGACATCGGACCCCGCTATCAGTTCGATACCAAGATCCTCCCCGCGGTCCGAGCTCTGCGATACGTCAGCATTTTTCTCAATCAGCCTGGCGTGAAATATACCTTGCTCCGGGTCAAACAAGAAATACCGTTTCGCGCCTGCGGAATCCAGCTGCAGAGCCTCGATAAAAAAGCTGAGCGCCCCTATATTGCGCGCCACCTGCTCGAATTCAGAGCGTTCCGGCAGCGCGTCAACCTCAGCAAACCGCATGATCGCTGCTTGCGTATGCTGTACTGCGCGCATTGCATCGTCTTGATCCAGAACCGCCAGCGCACCTTCGATTTGATGCAAAATCGGCCCGATCTGATTGATCCCTGCACGTTGCGACGGATCATTGAAATACTCATCCAGTATTTTCTCGATCTGACGCAGGTTTGACTGCATTTCAGCGGCAAGCGTCATCATTGTCTGCCGGTGCCGTGCCTGTCGCGACATATCATCCAGCCACTGCGCCGATTCAGCAGGCTGCTCACCCGATACGATTGATAGCAATCTCGCAGTGATGGCATCGGCACGTGCAGGAAAATCTTCCGGCAACCGGGAAATGTCGTTCAATGCATTTTCAATGAACAACAGGCTGGTTGCCATTTCCAAGCAGATGCTGTCTCCCGGATCTGCATGCGCCGCGTGACGGGCGATGCCATTCAATTCCCGCAACAATTTCGACAAAGAAGGCGAGTTCAATCTCGCGCACACATCGGCAAGGCTCGTCATTTCCTGCTCAAACGACTGGGCTGCACTGAGGTCACCCGCCGCAATACGGTTCCAGATATTCTTTGCTTGCGCCAGACGTTCTTTCGCAATCACCAACGCATCAACATCAATCTGGCCGTAGCGTCTTTTCTGGTAATCCGTGGGAATGGCGCCATCCATTTGATATGCAGCCTTGATCTGCGATACCCGCGATGAGGGGTTTTCGACGCCTGCGATGAAAAACAGCGCATCGTGCAACACGCGCTCGGCAATGCTTGTTGAGCCCTCGCTCAAGCGTCGCAACTGTAAATTGATGCGCGCGAACAATTGCTTGATATAGATTTCGTTGGCAACCTGACCGGATGTAACCGCTTCTGCAAAACCATGCATTACCCACCAAAAAGCCCGGGAATGCGGATTGGATTGCGCCTGCTCGATTTCGGCGATGATGTCTCGCATGGCCGACGCGTGAACGTTTCTCGTGCTCTCTTCGGTGTTTTTAAGATAGGCCAAAAGCGCCCGTTCAAAACGCTTGCGCAGACCAGCATACTCAACGGTGCCATTTTTAGGTTGCGATGGCAGTAATTGCGGCCTGATTGCCAGATTTGGAAAAAATAAATCTGCAGGATGAATCCGCTCCGCGCCCCTCGCTTCCATGAGAGTACGATAGTAAGGAAATAAACGGATAGGCTGGTGCGGAACACCCGACAATAACTCTTCCAGATATTCAATCAACGCATGGTATGCATTGTCGATTCCCTGGACAATATCCGCAGTCAATTCCAGTTGCCCCGATCCGATACGATCGAACAGATCTTCAACAGCTTCGGTAATGATCGTCACGCCATCAATATCTACCATCTGCAACGCACCGTGCGCCTGATGGAGATGCGCTTTCGCATGACGCATTGCAGTGGATCGCATTTCTGCGTTCAGCGTTATCGACTCGTGCAAGGATGTTTTGGAGCAGGCAAGTGCCTCACGAATCTCTCCCATCACCCATGACAATGGTCCCGCATCGAAACTGTCCGGTGCGCCTTGTGGCGAAAAGCTTAAAGGGGTAATCATGGCTGCCTCGCGGGATTCAAAAGGCGATAACCTGAGCGTTCGGTCATTCGCCAAGCACGGCTAATATTCACCAATGGTTCGTACCAGCGCCCGGTCGAAAAATATTCAATGGATGGCGGATAAAGCATGGAATGGTCCGTCGTCTAAAACGATCTCGCATGTTCGCTCCATCGTTCCTGTTTTCTTCCATGGATCCCCGAGTTCAAGCATACTCATGCCGACCGAGGCAGAATCGCGCCATCTGCTCAAGCCGCCACACGGAAGCGGGATACCGAGCTCTTGAGTTCCTCCGCCAGTCGCGACAATTCGCGAATGGAAAGCGCCGTCTGCTGCGTGCCCTCTGCGGTCTGCTCCGTTACGCTCAAAATATTCTGAATATTTTGTGCCACGCCATTGGCCGAGGTTGCTTGCTGTTCCGTCGCGGCGGAAATCCCTTGAATCAGTTCCGCCAGATGATTCGATACACGGCGAATATCCGCCAGCGCCGTACCGGCGGCATCCGACAATTTCGCCCCTTCGACCACACCCTGCGTGGATTTTTCCATGGCAGCAACCGCGTCATGCGTATCAGTCTGAATGGTACGGACCAGCGCGCCGATCTGCTTGGTCGCTTCGCCGGAACGTTCCGCCAATCGTTGCACCTCTTCGGCCACCACCGAGAATCCGCGTCCGGCTTCTCCGGCAGAAGCTGCCTGGATCGCCGCATTCAATGCCAGAACGTTGGTTTGTTCGGTAATATCGGAAATCAATTCGGTAATTTCGCCAATTTCCTGTGACGATTCACCCAACCGTTTGATCCGTTTTGACGTTTCCTGGATTTGCTCGCGAATTTCATCCATGCCTTTGATCGCGTTTTCTACTGCTTTTGCCCCCTCATCGGCAGCGACAACCGACTGACGCGCCACATCGGCAGATTCGTTTGCCGACTTGGATACATCGGTAATTTGCATTGCCATCTCCAGTACTGCCTGACCAGTCGCCTGAATTTCATATGATTGCTTCTGGGAAGCGATAAGTAGTTCGCTTGAAATATTCTGCGCCTGGTTAGAAGCGAAAGTCACTTGCTCCGCCGTATTGGTAACACGTCCCACCAGGCCGCGTAATTCTTCTACCGTATAGTTCACCGAGTCGGCAATCGCGCCAGTGATATCTTCCGAAACCGTTGCCTGGATCGTCAAGTCTCCGTCAGCCACCTCCTGCAACTCGTTCATCAGCCGCAAAATGGCTGCCTGGTTCTGGTTGTTTGCCGCTTTTGTCTCTTCCTCCTGCCTGATTGCCTGCAGTCGCTGCGCTTCCGCTTCCTGACGGCGCAACTCCGATTCCTTGGTCCGGTTACGACTATCCTGCAGCAGCACCAGCGCAATTCCAATTGCACTCACCAGAGCAAAAGCCGCACTTGCCAGCATTGCCCAAAAAGCCCAGTTCAACGAATCCTGTTCTGCACGATAATTTTTTTGCAGCGTCGAGAGACGCTGCTTGAGCATTTCATTGTCTGTAAAGATGAGCTGTTCGGAATGTTTGGCACCAATGAAATTTTGCAAATTGCCCAGAATGGTTGCAACCGATTGTTGATATTCACCAAAAGCGGTCTGTAGCTCGATTAATTTTTCCCGCGTATCCTGATCCTTTGTCGGGCTAAGGCGCAGTACATCACTCCCATTCAGAAAACCTTCCGTAATATCCCGGAATGTATTGGTGTCCTTGCCTAGCAGGAATGCGGTTTCCGGGTTCACGCCTTCTGAAGTCAGAAATTCATTTGCACTGCGACCAAGACGCTGGGTCAACATCACGAGTTGACCGGCCGCCGAGATTTCACGGGGCGACGCTCCGCTTTGCACTTTCAACGTAGAAATCTGTTCTGTCAATTCCAGCAACGTCGGCGAAATCGTGCTGAGCTGCTGCAGTGTCGTACCAAAACCAGTCAACTCCTTTTTTAATTTAAGAATGGTTTGAGCCGCCTTGTCTGAATCGATCCAGACTTTCTGTACGTCTTGCAGAAGCGCTGCCATTTGACCGTTCGGTGTATCAATGGTACGGCCTTGATAGTTGCCACCCTTGGATAATACGGCCAAATCCCGATTAAATTCCTGCCGGCTTTCTTCCAGTTGTTTAAATGCTTCTGGATTGCCCTGAATTGCATTTGGTGCCGCCTTGCCGATACGCTGTGAATGCATCAGCGCATCACCCGCAATCTGTGTCTGAGTCGAGGTCAGATTCGAAAAATCGGCATTCAGCCATACGAAAAAACCGCCCAATAGCAGTGCCCCACCCAGCATGGCCAGCAAAATACGAACTTGCTGTTGCAGCGGGAACTTCCCAATCAGCGGCAGATGGATGTCGCCGCTTCTTTCCAGCACGTCTCCAATCAGCGTTGCATTCGGGTTCAAGGCAGCGCCGCCTCTGCTTTCAATATTCTTGTTGACAGGATTTTGCTCTGGCACGGCAACCGATCCATTCTGCAATACCTCTATCTGCTCATTGGGAAGGGCAATTTCCCCCGATGCGGGCATCGCTCCGTTATCGATAGTCGCATCCTTATTGTCACGGGAAAAGAACGGTAGTTTAAACGCCATACTAAGTCTCCTAAATTCCACTTGCCGTGCAACTGTTTTTTTATAAGCCAACGTGCAGGAATTGTGGATCTTGTATTACCAACGAAAGATTAAGTTCTGACCAAACCTGAGAATCGCGGTCGAGATAGCGTTTGGCGGACCATGGAAAATTGACCGATTCGTCATTCTTCTGAAGCGTCATATCAATGGTATTGCGCAAGCCCATCACGCGCGATACCAACAAGCCGCTATTGAATGACAGTGCATGAGCAAACGCGACAATACGGCTCTCCTTGTCAATCACAGACGGCGCCATGCCTTGAAACCGGGCGAAATCAATTACGCTGATCAAGTTGCCGCGGCTATTTGCCAGTCCTAGAAACCAATCCTGAGTCAGCGGCACTTTGGTGATAGCGCCCACCGATATAATTTCGCCAGCCTCTCGCAGGTCAAGCAACCAGCGAGTTTGCCCAATCATTACTCCAAGCTGGCTCGCTTGCAGTTGCGTGCCGCTGCGAGCAGTCTGCATGCGCTCGACCAGCTGCGACTGAAATTCGCGCAGCCGTATGCGACGGGCAAGTGGATCCCGTTTGTCCGCGAGCTTATCAGCTACGATGTCTGGATTGGACTGGGTCATGAACAGTCTTTAGTTAAGCGCCGCAATTTTCGCAAGCAATTCCTGCGGATCAACCGGTTTGACGAGATAATCCTTTGCACCTTGACGCAAGCCCCAGATTCGATCTGTCTCCTGCCCTTTACTAGTACAGATAATGATTGGCACATCTTGTGTATCCGGGTCGCGCGCGATCGCACGCGTTACTTGAAATCCGTTTTGACCCGGCATGACCACATCCATCAGGATAAGTTGTGGTTTGTCTGCCTTGACTTTCAACAACGCTTCCTCGCCATTCTCTGCAGTCGAAACGGAAAAACCATTTTTAACCAGGATATCTGTAAGAAAGTAACGCTCTGTCGGCGAGTCATCAACGATCAGTATTTTTTGTATGGGCATTTTGAAAGGCCTTTAGCTCAATAAATATCACTTGGGAAGCACTGGAGCAGTATATTCGCGCACAGTTTTCAGCAAGCTGTCCTTGGTAAACGGCTTGGTGAGATAAGCATCGGATCCCACCATTGCACCACGCGCCCGATCAAACAAGCCATCCTTGGAAGACAGCATGATAACGGGAGTAGAGTGAAACCTTGCGCTTTTCTTGATCAGCGCACAGGTCTGATAGCCATCCAGCCTCGGCATGAGAATGTCGCAAAAAATCAATGCCGGCTTGTAATCGTTCATTTTGGCAAGTGCATCAAAACCATCATCGGCAAGGACAACCTGATAGCCAGCCTGCCCCAGAAAAATTTCTGCTGACCGCCGAATCGTGCTGCTATCGTCGATTACCATGATTTTCAGGTCGGTATTATTCAATGGCGTTGTCATGGCATGATTCCAATAAACTTTCCGCAATATAAGGCGCAACGGCAACAAAAAGCAAGATGCTTTGAAACAACGTCACGTTTATAACTCTTAGTCACGTGGTTTTTACCAAAAATTAATGATCGCGTGAGAAAGGCCAGAAATTCCGGGTAATCCTATTAAATGCTCACCATTTCGAAATCTTCCTTGCGTGCGCCACATTCCGGACAGGTCCAATTCATTGGCACATCCTTCCAGCAAGTGCCAGGCGCGATGCCTTCATCCGGCAAACCGGTTGCTTCATCATAGATCCAGCCACAGATCAGGCACATCCAGGTCTTGAATTCACCATTCGATGTTTCTTTATTACTCACGACTGACAGCCCTTCAAGTAAAATGCAGAGTCGGATATCTTAATCTACCGGCTGTGCAAAACCAAACACCCCCGCTCATACTGACTTTCAACGCCTCCGACCCCGTCGGTACGATCGGCATTCAGGCTGATCTTGCGTCGTTTGCCGCAATGGGTTGCCATGGTCTGACTGCGATTACGTCGATTCTGATTGGCGATACTACACGTATTGAGGATATGCAGGCAATCGACGCAGATTGGGTAGCCGATCAGGCTCGGGTCGTATTGGAAGACATGCCAGTTTCCGCGTTCAAGATCGGCGTAGTTGGCAGTATTGAAAACGTTTCCGTCATTGCAGAGATCGTATCCGATTATCCGGATATTCCTCTGATACTCGATCCTTTCATTTCTGCGATGCCGGATCAGGGATTGAACAGTGAAGATCTGTTAATCGCAATCCGTGAATTGCTTATTCCGCAAACGACGCTGCTATTGGCTTCGGCGGTAGAACTGGAGCGGCTTGCCGAAACATGGCGCGAACCTGCCAAAAACGACACCATGGCAGTGGATGCGCTGCGAGTTATTGAAATGGGTTGCGAATATCTGTTCGTAACCGGTACGCCCGCGCACGTGCATGACGTCACTAACATACTGTATGGCGAATCCGGGGTGGTACGCCAGGATAACTGGCAACGGATATCCGGGTCTTTCAGTGGCGCAGGCTCCACTTTATCGGCAACCATTGCAGCAATGCTGGCTAACGGGCTGGATGTTCCGGAAGCCGTCTTTGAAGCACAGGAATTCACCCTTGCCTCGCTCGCAAACGCCCAACGTCTGGGTATGGGCAAACTTGTGCCGGATCGATATTTCTGGGCACGTGAACCTGATGCAAATCACTAACCACTATTAATCATTTGTTCTCTCGTATGACTTCCAGAAACGATGCTCTTTTTACACGCGCCCAAATTACCACTCCCGGCGGCGTAAATTCGCCGGTACGTGCATTTCGTTCCGTTGGCGGTACGCCACGTTTTATTTGTCGTGCCGAAGGCCCCTACTTTTGGGATGCTGACGGTAAACGTTACATTGATTACATCGGGTCATGGGGACCGGCGATTGTCGGACATGCACATCCGGCAGTCATCAAGGCGGTGCAGGAAGCTGCTGCACGAGGACTTAGCTTCGGTGCGCCGACGGAAGGCGAAATAGAAATGGCAGAAGAAATCTGCCGCCTGGTCCCTTCCATTGAACAGGTGCGGCTGGTATCCAGTGGCACCGAAGCCGCGATGAGCGCATTACGTCTGGCACGCGGCGCTACCGGCCGCGATACCATTATCAAGTTCGAGGGCTGTTATCATGGACATGCCGATTCATTGTTGGTAAAGGCTGGCAGCGGCCTCCTCACCTTCGGCAATCCGACTTCCGCTGGGGTCCCAGAGGATTTTGCACGACACACACTGGTGCTTGACTATAATAACCCGCAACAGCTGGAAGACGTGTTTGCCGAGATGGGCAATATGATTGCCTGCGTAATCGTTGAGCCGGTTGCAGGCAATATGAACCTGTTACCCGCCACATCGGAATTTCTGCAAACGATGCGTCGCCTGTGCACGCAATACGGTACGGTGCTGATTTTTGACGAAGTAATGTGCGGCTTTCGGGTGGCACTTGGTGGCGCACAATCGTTATATGGCGTTACACCGGACATAACTGTGCTGGGGAAGGTAATCGGAGGTGGGCTGCCAGTCGCCGCATTCGGTGGGCGCAAGGATTTGATGAGCCATCTGGCACCGCTTGGCCCGGTTTATCAGGCCGGCACGCTATCCGGCAATCCGGTCGCAGTGGCGGCTGGCATGGCGACGCTTAAATTGATTCAGACACCGGGATTTTATGAAACTCTCGGCACCCAGACCGTCAAATTGGTACAAGGATTGTCGGTAGCGGCAAAAGAAACCGGTATCAATTTCTGCGCAGCTTCGGTTGGCGGCATGTTCGGCCTATATTTTGCCGATATGCTCCCGCAGTCATATACGGCAATGATGGCATGCGACAAAACCAGATTCAATGCCTTTTTTCATGCAATGCTGGATGAGGGCGTATATCTTGCTCCATCCGCATTTGAAGCTGGCTTTGTGTCGGCGCAACACGATGACCAGACAATTGCGGCAACGGTTGAAGCTGCGCACAAGGCATTTACGTGTCTTGCCTGAATTAGGCTGGCGTCACGGGCATAGTCGTACTCTGTCATGCGACACGCTATCGCGAGTGGCTGTGACAACGGCCGGCATGGGTATAATTTTTATTTACTGCTCACTTGAGCCAGCCGCGACGCCGGAAATACCAGAATGGTGCAATTGCGCTTGCCACCATCACAGCCAATGCAAATGGATACCCCAAATTCCATTGCAGTTCCGGTATGATCTTGAAGTTCATTCCATAGATACTTGCAATCAATGTCGGCGGGAGAAAAGCAACCGACGCAACCGAGAAAATCTTGATGATCTTGTTCTGATTAATATTGATAAAGCCCACTGTCGCATCCATCAAGAAGTTGATTTTATCGAACAAAAAAGCAGTATGCCCGTCCAGTGATTCAATATCACGCAGGATTTGCCGTGATTCCTCAAACTGCTCCGAATTCAGCAAACGTCCGCGCATTAAAAAACTTACCGCGCGGCGCGTATCCATCATGTTGCGCCGAATTCGTCCGTTCAAATCTTCTTCTTGCGCAATCGCATTCAATGCGGCGGCGGCATCCTGGTCTGTCAATTCTTTCTGCAAAACGCTACGGCTTACATCTTCCAGATTCTGATAAATACCTTCTAGCGAGTCCGCAGAATATTCGGCATCAGTTGCATACAAATCGAGTAGTACATCCTTGTAGTCACCTATCGATCCGGGACGAGACCGCGCGCGCATGCGTACCAGCCTAAACACCGGCAAATCATCAGTATGCACGGAAAACAGCATGTTTCGGGCGAGGATGAAAGCCACGGTAATCACTCTTGATGGTCCGTTATCCTCATCCAGCAGAAAATCAGTGCGCAAATGAAGGTCACCATTTTCAGCTTCATAATAACGTGCTGATGCTTCAATATCCTTTACCTCATCCTCTCCGGGCAGCGTGACGCCATAGATACTCTTTACCCATGCCCGCTCATCATCATTAGGATCGGTAAGGTCAACCCATACTGGCGCAGTGTTCTCCAGGTCAGTTCGGCTCTCGATATTGACCTGGTTGAGCCGGCCATTTTGCAAGACGAATACATTAATCATGTACAACCTCTCCTGCACATTACTTTTGCACGTGCAGCATAACCGCAAAAATTTTTTTGCAGGTCGATTAATCCTTGGGAACGCGGCCATGAACAGGCCTAAGTGCGCCGCCCACCAATAATAGGTGGCGAGAGGCGCCTGGTTGAAAACCGTTACAGCGCTATCTCGCCAATTCGCCGTCTGATGATGGCTGATAACTTGTACAAGGGCTACCCAAGACGGGTCTCCGGAAACAAAAACAGCGCAAGTGTACTTTTATCGATAGAGACAAGCAAGCGTCATTCGCGCAAAATTTCTTGTTCAATCATTTCGCTTCTGACAGCCGGCAAGACATCGTTTTCAGATATGTGCCGCTGCGGTATTTTGGGCGGATTAATACCACGCGAGTCCTGTAAGTCAAGCTTGCCGTCACCCCCTCATGTTTACCCCGCAATAAATATTTGAATAGGCAGTTTTACCGTTAACAATACATTTTCTGATAGAAACGGATTTGGGATTCATGTCGCTTTTTACTTGAGTCAAGGCCTTCACACCCGGGATGTATTTAAAATACTGTCGAATTTCTGTTAACGGGTTACGTTCGTAGCGAATCCACAACAAGGCAATCATGGCAGCACCGGAAAGCAATATAAATAATGCGGTGCACCATGCCAGACTTAATGTTCCGCTCTGATTGCGCAAGAACAAAAGCGCTCCTTCATGGCAATTCAGCGGCACCCATTCGCCGCAAAATCAGATTAGTGCGACGAGACAGATAATTGGAACCGCGATGCCTATCAAAAAAGCGTGGATTGGGTAACATGACAGCCAGTTGTGCTGCCTGCGCCGGCTCCAGATTGGCAGCGGGAATCCCATAATAGTGCTGTGCAGCCGCCTCTGCACCAAATACACCATTTCCCCATTCAACGACATTTAAATAAATTTCAAAGATTCGCTCTTTATCCATTAGATATTCAAGCATGTAAGTGATGATAAGTTCCTGCATCTTGCGCAAGTAGCTGCGCTCCCCGGAGAGAAACAGGTTTTTTGCAAGCTGCTGCGTAATGGTCGAACCGCCCGCGACAACCCTGCCTTTCCGGATATTTTTTTCGTATGCCCTTTGCAAGGCATCCCAATCAACTCCCTCATGTTCCGAAAAATTGGAATCTTCAGATGCAATTATTGCGCGTTTCAGATGATTGGAAATCCGCTGGTAGGGAACCCATTTATGTTGCAATCGTGCATTAGGGTTCTTTGCCTCCAGCAAGTCATGCTCGTGCCGCATAAAGCTGGTGGACTTCGGGTTATGGTCAATCCACCACCATATCTGCACAAAAAAATACATCTGTATTGTCAATATAATCGTGCATGGCACAATGATTACCCATAACAACAGCCTGTACTGAATTTTCATTCTTGTTTTCCTGTTCGAGCGAAATCACATTTTGCCGCGCAGGCTGGCTAATATTGGCATGGTATTCACGCGCACGCCTCGCCATACAAAAAAAGATTCGGCAGCCTGTTCAACCAGCATACCCAAACCATCTCGGATGGTGGCGCCACGCTCGCTTGCAAAGCGTAGGAAGACGGTTGGCTCCTTTGCATACATCATGTCATATGCAAGCGAGCTCTCCGCAAACACAGCTGAATCAAGCGGTGGCATTTCTTCGACGAGGCTGGACGATGTGGCATTGATAATGATATCGAACGATCGCTGCAACGCCTTTGCATCACCGGCAACGATACATCCTTTATCAGCAAACCGGTACGCCAATTCAACTGCTTTGGAAATGGTGCGATTGATGACCACCAGTTCTGCCGGGGCTTGCTCTAGCAGCGGTAATACGACACCGCGTGCAGCGCCTCCGGCGCCAATCAGCAGAATGCGTTTACCAGTCAAGACACGGCCGGCATTGCGGATAATGTCGACAACCAGTCCGACACCATCCGTGTTGTCTCCCAATATAATGTCGCCGTCGAATTTCAACGTATTGACTGCGCCTGCAGCCTGCGCCCTCTCCGTCAATACCGTTGCAAACGCATGCGCCTGCAATTTGAAAGGTACGGTAACGTTTACACCTCTGCCACCATCCCGCACAAACGACTGCACGGAATCAACAAAACCGTCCAATGGCGCAAGCAATCGCTCATAAACTATATTCTGCCCGGCCTGCACAGCGAAGTACGTGTGAATCTCAGGCGACTTGCTGTGCTCAACCGGATTGCCAATTACTGCATAACGGTCAGGAGTATTCATTAATTTCTCCCCGAACGTAACTCTGCTTCCAATGCATCTTCACGGGTAAATCTGAATCGGGTGATGATTTCCCACACGTCGTCTTTGTCATTAGAGCGCATATTTTGCGGAAAACGTCCAAAAGGGGCGGCACGTCTTACGATGTGCAATGCAGCATGGTCCAGTGCCGGATTTCCCGAACTACGCTCGACATGCGGGCCGCCATCTTTTTCGTAAATCGTGCCATCCTGGAAAATGGGAATATAAATAACCAGTTCACCATACAGCTTTTTCCCATTCTGTTGCGGGAAGCTTAGCGTACCAATGTTTTCAATCCGGCTTTGCAAGGTTTTGTAATACATCGCATAGCCTACTTCCCGAGTGGTTGGCGTAATCTGCGTCTTTTTCGGGCGCCTGTTGTAGTCTTCGATATTTTTGGCGATTTCCGCCTCTCGACGGGCGATTGCTTTCGCAGTATCCAGTGCATCAGCGCCATCCGGTTGCGGCAACTCTTCCTTTTGCCTGTCCGGGTCGCTGACCGATGATGTCGCAAACTGTTTCTTCTTCATCAGTTGCGCCATCAGTTTACGCTGTTGCTCTTCCAATTCAGTGATACGCCGTTTGGCGACTTTTGCGCTTTCGCCATCCTCGCTTCTGTGTAAATCTGGTAAAGGCGACTTTGCTCTGCCAGCATAAGCATTGCCGCCGCCATCAAGATTAGCCTGTGCCAAGGCATCGGCTTTCACTGGCCTCTTGTTATGCTTTGCATTCACGAGAATGACCTCCAGCCCGGGGTCGGTCGGTTTGAATCGGAATGTATCGGGCGCAGTAAATCGAACCGCCAACAATGCGGCATGCACCAATACCGAAACAGTAATGGCAATGAATAAAGCAGGATTTCGAAGAATGAACTTCACGCGCGAAGTAGTTAGCCGTATCTGAAGAAAAGCATTTTACGATAAAGAACAATCGCCATCGCAAGGTTCTCAATCAGAATCATTCCTGTACTGATTCGACAATCGGATCATCCTCGTCTACAGCATTTTTTTCAGTAACCCCGATTACCGCATCAGCTTCCTCCACGACCTCATTGACGTTCCCGCCCTCCGAACCGCTAATTGGCGCTTGAATAATTTCGATTAATCGTGCTTCGACAGTCAGATCAATTTCATCCCAACGAATCAAATCGAGTTTTACGCAGGCTCCGCGCGCCACTTGCGGCATGCCAGGCAATTTTATGATCAATGGAATATCAACCAAACGCAATACATCCTCTTTCAGCACGACGGCATCAACCTGTTTTGCATGTTCTTGCGTAAGCCAGCGCAGACACCAGTAACGTTCCATCTCCGATTGAAAATCGTTGTATGCACTATATGCGGCATCGAATGCAGACACAATTGCAAATAAGTCCCCATCCTTCGGCTTGAAAGGTGCTGCTAATGGTGCGGTGATGCCATGTTCAACACAAGCCAGTATCTGCCATTGATTCACAAGATCAGTATATCGACGCAATGGAGAAGTGCTCCATGCATATTGATCCACCCCCAATCCTTGATGTGGTGCGGCGTGTGTCACCATCCGAACCTGCATCTTGGCGGCCCACCCCCCCCCACCACCACCTTGGCTGCGATAAATACCCGGTACGCCATGCTCATGCATCAGCTTTCCCCACGTACTATTCGCAAAAATCATTAATTCGGCAACAATCTTGTCTAGAGGTGCTCCTCGCTTGCGCCGTACGACGCTAACCACATCATCTTCAACGTAGAAGTTGAAATCGACACGATTGGTCTGTTCCGCTTTTAGCCCAAAACTTTGCCGTTTGGCCATACGACCTTTTTCGAGCACCTGCGCCCATTTCCACAACAACGCGATATCATTTTTGTGTGGATAATCTCCCTCCCCAGCAGCGAGAATTTCTTCCGTGACCTGTGTATCCAGATCATTGTGCCGCAGGTTGGCAATAATCGGCACTGCTTCCGCCTTGGTTTCGGTGGCGACAACCGACCAGTCAGTCGGATCGAGCGTTGCGTATAATGATACTGCCGGACAGTTTCTTCCTTCAGCCAAGGTAAAAAAATCAACCACCGACTCCGGTAGCATCGTAATCTTGTCACCGGGCATGTAAACCGTGGAAAGGCGTTGCCGCGCAATCGCATCGATTGCATCATTTTTTCTGACTCCTAGTGCGGGCGCAGCAATATGAATACCTATGCAAATTTTGCCGTCTGGCATTATTGTTACTGAAAACGCATCATCGATTTCGGTAGTAGTTACATCGTCAATTGAGAATGCCCTAACCTGCGCAATCTGCAGCGATGCCGTGGTTGGCATGGTAATTTCCGGAAAATCAACACCTTTTGGAAAATACTCAAAAAGAAATTTCGAGAAATGCAGCGCCTTGGGCGAGTCAACCCCACCTGTCACCAGCATTAAACGTTGTGGTGATACTTGCAGTTCACCACATGCCATTTCTAACGCTTTATACTCAACGCTGTTCTTATCCGGCTTGAAAAGCAATTGAAGCGCTATTGGCTTCATTGCGTCCGGCAGACGCCTGGCTTTCAATTCTTCCGCATAGCGCGCCTGGATCACTGCCTGTTGCTTCTTTTTCTCGACACCGGCCAAGGCCGCCTTTAAAGCAGTCTCTGGCGCAGCCTTGTAACGGCCCTTACCTTTTTTGTAGAAATAAATCGGCGCCGCATGCAGCTTCAGCAGCAAACCGGCTGCTTCGTGCGGCAAAGGAGCATGACCGAAATATTCAGATCCCAGCTCTGTAAAGCCGAACTCTTCCTGCCCAGCGACTTCCCATAAGAAATCGATGTCAATTTCATCAGCGATGCCATGTGCATTATTCAAGAATTGCGCCGCTGCCGGGGCAGCGAACTGCAAAAGTACATCTTTAGCTCGCACCTTGGTGCGCTTGCCAGTCTGCAGCTCGACCTGATATGCCTCACCTTGCTGAGACAATACTGCACCGGCCTTGAAGTTGCCGGATTCCTCGAAAAATAGGTTCATTAATTGCTTCGTATTTGATTAGACTGTGTTAATGCACGACACGGTACATTCATGACGGTCCCTTCGCAAGACACGCGTTATTCGTTGAAAGTGTGAATAACAATCAAAGGCGCCAAATTGCCGGCAAAAGAACCTGCTGAAAGTTTAATGAATATATGACAGCGAAAACCACATAAATAAAAGGATTCCTTTTCACGCAGCTACCAGATTTCTCAATAAATGACTATTAAGGGTTCATTTTTTGCGCGTAAAAACAGCTCTCCGGTATAAGCACTGAACGATTGAATGGCGCGAAATTGACTATTGTATTGGCGCACATCAGGCTAACGAATGGCTTGACTGCAGCCAGGCAAACTGTAATATCAATGAATGGCGGCTTAGCCATTCTTGAATTTCAGCCGGTAGATAAGTATTGTTCACATGGAGGACTAGCAAGCAGTCCGACCGATAAATGTCATTTTCCCGTCTCTATACATCGACGCCGCAAAATGCCATTACCTCATCAACATAACAACTAAAATTCGATAAGCCGTGGTCGCCTCCATTGATGACACGATGCGCCGCATACGGATAATGTTCGACCATTTCGCGCCAGTCGAGCACTTCGTCGCCTGTCGCGGCAATGAGAAGATACCTATCCGGCATGGTTATGCTGGCAACCCTGAGCGCTTCCAACTCTTCGAGATATTCATTCTTAAATTCAAATCGTGCATCGGAATGGTATGCAGTCATTTCACCAACATGATTTTTTAAATCACGTGCCGGATGGATGGCAGGATTCAGTAGTACGGCCCGACATCCAGTCTGCTCAGCAATCCAGGTTGCATAATATCCGCCCAGAGATGATCCGATCAGTGTCAAATTATTGGATGGAACCTGGATCGCAAGTTGCATGCACAAGGCGATTGCTGCGCGCGGCGAGGCTGGCAATTGCGGACATTGATATTCTTTACCACAGCCAAGAACCTCCAAGCGTTCGGCAATCATACGTGCCTTGAACGACTGTGGTGAAGAGCGAAAACCGTGCAAATACAAAATCATGGGCAATCAACAATAATCATATTGAGGTAATCGGCAGGGCGGAATAGAGCGTTAGATAAGAGGAAAGAAATTGCCGGATGCTCCGGATATGAGTAACCGGTATTGGTCAAACGCTACAGCGCAGCGCATCCAGAATTTTTTGGTGCACGCCGCCAAATCCGCCATTACTCATCGCCAAAATATGGTCGCCCGGTTGTGCGGTATGCGCAATTGCTTGCACCAAAGCAGTGAGATCGCCGAACGCTTTGGCTCTCGCTCCCAATGGTGCAAGTACTTCGCCCAAATCCCATCCGAGTGCGTCCTTGTCGCTGCCTTGTGCACCGTAGCCGAATACCAGATTAGCGTCGGACAGACTGCCAGGCAATACGTCTTTCATCGTACCAAGTTTCATTGTGTTCGAGCGCGGTTCCAGCACTGCGAGTATCCGTGCATTTCCCACTTTTTTACGTAACCCAGCAATAGTGGTTGCAATCGCAGTCGGATGATGCGCGAAATCATCGTACACTGCGATGCCGTTAACCGCGCCCCGCAGCTCCATCCGTCGCTTGACATTCTCAAACTTGCATAGTGCTTCAATTGATTGTGCTGGACGAATGCCGACATGGCGCGCCGCGGCAATTGCCGCCAAGCCATTCAAGCAATTATGCCGGCCAGTAAGCGACCAATGCACAACGCCTTGGATTTGTTTTTTAAAGAAAATATTGAAACTACCATCCTCATGCGAGCCGAGTGTCCAGTCGCTATTGCTGTTCTCCCCAAACCATTCTCGTTCACTCCAGCAGCCACGTTTAATTACTCGTTGCAGCGCCGCTTCCCCATCATTGACGATTAAACGCCCTAAACCAGGCATGGTGCGTACCAGATGATGAAATTGCGTTTCGATAGCGCCCAGATCAGGAAAAATGTCGGCATGATCGTATTCCAGATTATTTAATATTGCCGTCCTGGGACGATAATGCACAAATTTACTGCGTTTATCGAAAAATGCCGTATCGTACTCGTCTGCCTCAATGACAAAAAAATCTGACCCAGATTCTTTGCCGGAAAGACGCGCCGAAATATCAAAATTCATCGGTACGCCGCCGATCAAGAAACCTGGATGATATCCCGCATCCTCAAGAATCCATGCGAGCATGGACGATGTCGTTGTTTTGCCATGCGTGCCAGCAACTGCGAGCACCCATTTATTTTGCAGGATATGTTCGCCGATCCACTGAGGGCCAGAAATGTAAGGCAAACCGCGATTGAGGATTTCTTCCATCAATGGATTACCGCGCGATACGACATTGCCAATTACAAAAAGATCCGGCCTTATGTTGATCTGATCAGGCCCGAATCCTTCTACTAGCTCGATGCCTTGTGCCGCAAGCTGCGTACTCATCGGCGGATAAACATTCATGTCGCAACCGGTAACCTTGTGTCCGGCTTCTCTTGCCAATACTGCAAGACCACCCATAAAGGTGCCGCAAATGCCAAGAATATGAATATGCATTGTAAAATTCAGTGTGTTGGGGAGCGAGTCAAAACCGTACTTTACTCCCCCAAAATCCAAGGAATGTAGAATATCAGATTTTACTTAATGCTTGATTCGCAAATTTGCGCGCCTTAATAGTAACGCGTCATGGCAACCAACCATCACTCCGACAAAGAATTACTACGAGCACAAATTGCTGTCGCAGCTGCGCGCCTCATTGTTGAAGATGGTGCTGACTATGGTACGGCAAAACGCAAGGCAGCCAAGCGTATTCTCGGACACCTGAAAATTCGAGCGGATATCCAGCCGGGCAATGCGCAAATCGAAAACGAAGTGCGCACCTATAACAATTTGTTTTTTCACGGCATTCAACCAGCCAGGTTACTGTTTCTACAAAAACTTGCGGTACAAATGATGAAAGAACTGGAACAGTTCACTCCTTATCTTACCGGAGCAGTCTTAAATGGAACCGCCAGCAAACATTCCGATATCCATTTACAGTTATTTACTGAGAGTTCCAAAAATGT
>DATEZO010000214.1:0-16774 GCA_035255485.1 Burkholderiaceae bacterium | reverse complement strand
ATGAAAATAAAAGGGAGCCGTCAAGTTCTCATTGCCTTTGTGATCACCTGCGTGTTTTCACTCGCCGCCTGCGCAAACAGCGAGCCGACAGAAACAGAAATGCTGGAAACCATCAGCGATTTCGGCCCGACACAAAAGCTGATTGGCGATCCCGTCATGATGAAGGTTGAGGCAAAAAAGATCGGGTGCGAAGAGACGGCGGAAAACACGTACAGGTGTGGAATCGCTACGAGGGTGGGGAATGGTTTGGTGTTGAAGTACGTCTTTACAAGAATCGACGGCAAGTGGCACATCAAGATCTGAGTTGTATAAGGCGCGGCTAGACCCGACAGGATGTGTCAGATAAAGAGGGTCCGCTTTGCAATCCTTTGCTGTCGTATATATGGAATTTGTGCATATTAGTGGTACAGCGAAAGCGGAGCGTGCTGTTTTCTTGCCGATATGCCGCAAGCGGCCAATTGCTGCCATTCACCGAGACCTCTGCCAGCCGTAAAGCCGTCAGCAGCGGACATTTCGGCCTATCGTTCACATGCGATACCGCTCATCGTGCCTTCTACAGTTAAGGTAAAGGGTGAACAAAAATGAAGATGATCTCGACTTACGCTCAGCGACCACTCCCGTTTGCCACGACAAGCGTCGCTCTCGGAATTTACACGGCAGGACCCACAGCTATACGATCATCGCGTATCGATTAGCGTAGCGAGTTTCATCTGCTTCCTGTGCCGTCTTAGCGCGCGTCATGATCAACTTGAAATTATCGGCCAGCGCCTCGACTATTTGGCCTTCCAGCATGCCTTTTCGTGACATTCCAAGCAGTTCATTGAGCACCGTCGCTTCATCGCCGGACGTCCGGTATGGTCTGCGCTCGGCAATTGCTATTGCAATATCCGCGACTGCGACCACCTTGGCGCCAACGTCGAGTTCGGTCCGCCCGAGGCGCTCGCAATAGCCACTTCCGTCGAGCCGCTCATGATGATAGGAAGCCCATTCCGCAATCTGCTCGAAGCCGCGCACACGCGACAGGATTCGATGGGTGTAATACGGGTGCTGTCGGATCACAGCATATTCTTCGGCGGTCAAGCGTGTCGGCTTGCAAAGGATGGCATTGGGCACCACCAGTTTGCCGATGTCATGCAAGACCCCGGCCAACTCGATCTGCTGCAAGTCTTTTCCGGCAAATGCCAGCGCTTCCGCGATGCCGCGTGCGCAGGAGGCAACACCGGTGGAATGCGTCGCAGTGAAGCGTGAGCGGAAGTCGGTCATGTCCTTGAATACCGAAGCAATCGAATGCGCCGCTTGATAATCAAGGTCAATCGAACGCAACAGATTTCGCTCATGCAGTTGTCGTCCGAGATCCTTCGATACCAACGTGAGCCAGAAGTGGTCGGTAACGGATATTTCGTCGAACAAGGCCACTACGTCTGGATGAATCGCGTCCCCAGCAAGTTCATGAATCCGGGCGCTTAGCTTGTTCGTCTGATGCAGGATGAAAGTGTCCCTCTGGATAGCACGTTCTAGGTGATCCGCAAGGTACAGGATTTGCGAACCGAGCACATCAAAGTCATCAAGAGATCGGCCGGCGTTGTGATGCGTTTTGATCGTCGTGTGGTGCCAATCAATGATCTGAGCCGAAGGTTCCAACCAGAATGCCTCACGAAACAGCTTCCCTCCCCGCAAACAATGCGGTTCAGGACGCAAGTCTTCATAGAGGTGAACCCGGATTTTTTCTTCCGGGGATAGGGCGCCAATGTCATGTAGCAGGGCCGCTACGAACAGTCGTTCAATATGGTCGTAATCCAGCCGTGCAGCGCGTGCCAGTTCGGACGAGACAAATGCAGTCCGAATCTGATGGTGTACCAGTGAGCTGTCCGACAGATCCATTGCCTCCGATACCGAGAACAGAAGGTCGGCAAGATTAACCGTCAAATTGCGCCACATTATTAATGTCCTTGAATATATAAATCCGTCAGCTCAATCCAGCGCTTGCAATGGCGTCCTCGCACTATACGTTACGTATGTTATCGCATTTCCAATTAGAAACTGGATCACCTAGCTTTGTAGACACAGGAGTGTTGATGTTCACGCAGAATTGACCCCCACGCTGCCGACTCCTAGCGCGATCCTGGTGGCATCCGCACATTGGGAATCATCAGGCGGACAGGCAGTCTCGCTGGCATCCCGCCCGGACACAATCCATGATTTCGGCGAATTCCCGCGCGTACTGTCGGAAATCCTTTACCCCGCACCAGGTGCGCCGGACACTGGGCTGCGCGCCATAAATCTGTTGCAGCAGGAGGGCTTTGCAGTGCAAGCGAGTCCCGCACGTGGCTTGGACCATGGTGCCTGGGTCCCGTTGTCGCTCATGTACCCGCAGGCGGATATCCCGGCCGCCCAGGTATCCGTGATACGCGGCGCCGGGCCGGCGGAGCATCTGCGTCTCGGCAGGGCGCTCAAAGTAATACGTGATGAAGGTGTGCTTGTCATTGGCTCCGGGGCGCTTACGCACAACCTGTACGAATTCCGTGGCCATGATATTGATGCGCCAGTGCCGGAATGGGTCAGCGAGTTCGATGCATGGATGAAAGTTCGACTGGAAAGCGGTGACGCTGCATCCTTGCTGCACTACCGGAAAGAGGCGCCGTCCGCTTTGCGTAATCATCCGACAGAGGAACATCTTTTGCCGCTATTTGTCGCCATGGGTGCTGGTGGCGATGCTCCTTCGAGCAGGCGCCTGCATAGCAGCTACGAATATGGCGTGCTGGCCATGGACATATATACGTTTGAATGAGGTAACCATGAATTTTGCCCTGACAAAACTGATCGAGCTTCCTGCACTGCCGCTCGCCCACCGCATCCGTGCACCGCGAGATGGCAAGGTTGAAGGATCGCCGTGCCTCCTGTTGCTGCATGGCGTTGGCGCTAACGAGCTGGGCTTGGCAAACATTGCCGAACTCGTGGATCCTCGCCTGACAGTCATTCTGGTTCGTGCGCCGCTCGTGTTCGGCCCTATGCAGTTCGGCTTTTTCAGAGTCAATTTCACTGCATCCGGACCGGTGATCAATGCAGAGCAGGCCGAGCAGGCGCGTCAGATGCTCACGACATTCATCGAGAGCCTACCCAGCGTATATGGTATCGACGGCCGCCAGGTATGGCTCGCCGGATTTAGCCAAGGCGGGATCCTTAGCGCCAGTGTGGGGCTGACACGCCCTGATCTCGTCCGTGGTTTCGGAATCCTGAGTGGTCGCATCCTGCCGGAGATCAGCTCGCGGATTGCGTCACCGCATCAGCTCGCTGAACTGCACACCTTCATATCGCACGGACTGCATGACGAGAAGCTGGGCGTCAATTACGCGCGGTCGGCGCACGCACTCCTTCTGGAAAAAGGTGTTGTGCCGACCTACCGGGAATACACTGGCGGACATGAACTGAATGCAGCGATGCGCGACGCATTCAATCAGTGGTTGTCGGAACAACTGAGCTGACAGAAAGCCTCGGCGATGTAAGTTGCTCCTCATGTTCTAGCCACGGACAAGCCCCACCGACTGCTCGAGCAAAATATCGCATTCGGGAAGTCGTTGGAGGTTTATATATGAAACTTCTCAACGTGTTTTTCATATTTACCCTTGCCGGTGTGTCATTCCAGTCGATGGCCAGCGAGGATCTCGCAAAGGCCAAAAAACTGTCTCACCTGTCATGCCGTCAGCAACCAGTTCGTCGGTCCGGCGTTCAAGGATGTCGCAGCCAAGTACAAGGGCGATAAGAATGCGGCTGCAGTACTGGCAACCAAAATCCAGGCCGGAAATGCCGGTGTATGGGGGCAATCCCCATGCCACCTAACAACGTAAGTGAGAACGACAGCGTGCAGTTGGCGAACTGGGTTCTGACCCGGAAGTGAACGGCCGAAGTCAGCCTGGCGATGGCGAGAAGACCAAGATGTAGTGGGGGATCCCGGACGATTTTGCAGTCCGGGACGTTCTTTGTGTGGTCGCATGCTGCCCTGTTGCACGACCTGCAAAAACCATGATAGTCTCGCCGACATATTGTTAAAGGAATTCGGCTCCATGCCGAACTTCGATCGGGAGAGAACGCTGGCTTAGCTTGTCCAGCGGCGCCGAAGGAGCAACCGCCCCGGAAACTCTCAGGCAAAAGGACCGATCGGATCAATAAACTCTGAAGAGCTGCCTGACGTCGTCACCCGGCACACCGCAGGAGCAAGCGCCTCGTTTTCGCAGGCGTGAATCTCTCAGGTACCAAACAGAGGGGGCGTACGTTGCGTATTGGTGCGCAGCGTACTCCATCCCAATGACCTGTTTGGAGCCTGCACTCATGAAATCCATTGCAGTTATCGGCGGCGGCATCACCGGCGTCACGACCGCTTACGCCCTTGCCAAGCGTGGCTTTACCGTCACCCTGTTCGAAAAACACCGTTATGCGGCCATGGAAACGTCGTTCGCCAATGGCGGGCAACTTTCTGCTTCCAATGCCGAGGTGTGGACGCATTGGAGCACCATCCTAAAGGGCCTGAAGTGGATGCTGAAATGCGATGCGCCGCTGCTGGTCAATCCCAAACCGAGCTGGCACAAGCTGTCGTGGTTTGTGGAGTTCATTGCTAACATCCCGCAGTACCGTCAGAACACGATTGAAACGGCGCGCATAGCCGTGGCTGCACGTGAGCACCTGTTCTCCTGGGCCGCTGCCGAAGGTGTGGATTTCGACCTCAAAAAAGAGGGCATCCTGCACATTTACCGTGACAAGAAAGGTTTTGAGCATGCCGGCGAAGTGTCCAAGCTTCTTGCCGCAGGCGGCCTGCAGCGACGTGCCGTTACCCCGGCAGAAATGCGCGCGATCGAGCCCACTCTGGCAGGCAACTATTACGGCGGCTATTACACGGAAAGCGACTGCACCGGGGACATCCACAAATTCACCGTCGGCATGGCAGAGGCAATTGAGCGCATGGGGGTTCAATGCCTGTACGGCAAGGACGTGCTTGCTATTCATAGCAACGACAAGATCGCGAGCGTGATCCTCGACGATGGTGTGTCAGGTGCAGCCACGCAGAGGTATCAGTTCGATGGCATGGTCGTCTGTGCCGGCGTGAACAGCCGCGCGTTTGCAGCCCAGTTGGGTGACCGCGTCAACATTTACCCGGTCAAGGGCTATTCCATCACCGTGAACCTGCTGGATGGACGAAGCCAGGCGGCAGCGCCCACGGTCAGTCTGCTTGATGATGAAACCAAACTCGTGACCAGCCGCCTTGGCGTCGACCGCTTCCGGGTCGCCGGCACCGCGGAGTTCAACGGCTACAACAAGGACATCCGCGCGAACCGCATTCGCCCGCTGATTGACTGGGTGAACCAGTGTTTCCCAAATGTGCAGACTCGACAGGTGGTGCCGTGGGCGGGGCTGCGCCCAATGATGCCGAACATGATGCCAAGGGTCGGCCGCGGCGGAGCCGGCAACGTGTTCTACAACACGGGTCATGGCCATCTTGGCTGGACGCTGTCTGCCGTCACGGCGGACATGGTTGCCAACGTGGTGAAGCAGACGTTTGATGCGAGCGCCTGCTTGCCGCTGCAATTCCAGACCGCCTGACCATCAACTTCCCGAAATGTCGTGCTGTCGCCGGATTTCGGCGACAGCCTTATTCGCGCCGGTATGCAGGCGCAATCAGAGTGAAATTTGAGTGAATTTCTATTTCAACAAAAAGGAGTGTCAACATGCGATTCAAAATAATTTCGATGGCTGGAACAATTGCATTTATCTTTGTCGCTGCTGCATCGGCGCAGGAACAAGTGGTGAGGATCGGCCACGTCGGCGCAACGTCCGGCTCAGCCGCACACCTCGGCAAGGACAATGAAAACGGCGCACGCATGGCAATTGACGAACTCAATGCCAAGGGCGTGACAATCGGTGGCAAGAAGGTCAAGTTCGAGCTTCTTGCAGAGGACGATGCGGGCGATCCGCGCCAAGGCACGGCGGCTGCTCAGAAGCTGGTCGACGCCAAGGTCAGCGGTGTGATCGGCCACCTGAACTCGGGCACCACCATCCCGGCATCGAAGATCTACAGCGACGCAGGCATTCCGCAGATCTCCCCGTCCGCCACCAATCCGAAATACACGCAGCAAGGTTTCAAGACCGCGTTCCGCGTGGTGGCCAACGACGGCCAGCTTGGCGGCACGCTGGGCCGTTACGTAGCCGACATGCTGAAGGCGAAGAAAGTTGCCGTAATCGATGACCGCACCGCTTACGGCCAGGGCGTCGCGCAGGAATTCACGAAGAGCGTGAAAGCCAGGGGTGTGGAAGTCGTGGCGCAGCAGTTCACCAACGACAAGGCAACCGATTTCAATGCGATTCTCACCGCCATCAAGGCGAAAAACCCCGACGTCGTCTTCTTCGGCGGTATGGATGCAGTGGCAGGCCCGATGCTGCGCCAGATGAAGACACTGGGCATCAACGCCAAGCTCATGGGGGGCGATGGGGTGTGCAGCGACACGCTGGTTAAGCTCGCCGGTGATGCAGTCGGCGACGATAAAGTGTTCTGCGCAGAAGCTGGTGGCGTGGAAGAGTCGCAGCGTAAAGGCATGGACGATTTCCGCTCAGCGTACAAGAAGAAGTTCGGCGCCGACGTGCAGATCTATGCACCGTACACCTATGATGCGGTGATGCTGATGGTCGAGGCAATGAAGAAGGCGGGCTCCAGCGAACCGGCGAAATACCTGCCTGAACTGGCCAAGACAAAGTACAAGGGCGTGATTGGCGACATTGCTTTTGACGCAAACGGCGACATGAAGAACGGCACACTGACCCTTTACACCTTCAAGCGCGGCAAGCGGGAACAGATCGCAGTTGTTAAATAGGGACTGAACGTCATCTTACGGGAACGCACCGCCGGAGCGGCAGTGCGTCCTGCGCCCTTTGAGCTATTTGGATACGCAGGGAATGCGCTTGTATCGCTGAGGAAGACTACGCCTCAATCGGTGAATGACTACCAACGAAGTCGACATCTCCATATCTTTCGCAATCGATAGCAGAACGGCTACTTGGGAGGCATTGTCAAGTCCGTTTTGTGTGATGGGCAGGGAAGTAAGAAGCGACGCTGGCCGAGCACTGCGCTGGCTCGTCGAGCGCGCGCGAAGTTAGCTCAATCGTTTCCGCAGGATTATTGAGCGCTGGGAAAAAGCGCGAAGACACTTATCTACTACGCTGCAGTTCGCCTGCGGACTGATTGCCTGGCGTTCGCACCTAACGAAATAGGTAGTAAAAAGGCGAATTCCCCATGAGTTCGTAGACACAATGGACCGCCTTCAGACTTGAATATGAATGGCCGCTTTCAGGACGTCTGTTTGTCCGGTAAGGGTCGGATATTGCCTGTCGCTCGCAAGGACCGGTTGTCCGCTCCCAGTCTGAATCAGGCATTCAGCACACATCATCTACTGCCCGCTTCTGAGTCAAAAGCTGTCGGTCAACGAGGATTGAGGCTCGATCAATTCTGACATTGGCTGGAAGATAAAGTCTGAACTATTACATCTAGGCTTCGACGTTGCGAGGTGCGTTAACGCGGGATGGACTTGCCGCCGCAATTGACCAGGCCAGGAAAGAGTGGCCTAATCAGATTCCATGCTACAAAGTAAACCATCCTGGCTATACCGAAACCCCGCCGCTGACTTCCACCAGGGTTCCATTGATGTAACTCGCTTCATCGCTCGCAAGAAAAGCGTAGACAGACGCAATCTCCTCGGGCTTGCCGATGCGTCGAAGCCAACTCGTCTCCCTGATTTGCTTCAACACGTCTTCCGGCACGCTTTCAAGCATAGGCGATGCGGTGGCGCCGGGCGCGACTGCATTGACACGAATGTTCTTCGGACCCAGCTCGCGCGCCCAGGCTTTGGTCATGCCGACAACACCGGCCTTTGACGCGGCATAATTTCCCTGGCCGAAATTTCCATAAATGCCGGCAATGCTCGATGTGTTGACGATGGCGCCACTTCCCTGTGCCAACATGGTTTCCACTACGGACTGCGTGCAATTGAACACCCCCTTGAGGTTGACATCGATGACGGCATCGAACTCGGCCTCCTTCATTTTGACCAGGCGTGCATCACGCGTAATGCCGGCGTTGTTGACAAGAATGTCAATGCGGCCGTGCCTGTCCTTGACGGCAGCCACCATGGCATCCACCGTCGCGCGGTCGGCGACATTCACCACGTAACCGTCGGCCGTGCCGCTTTCGGCACGAACAGTATTCACTGCCGATTCGACCTTCGCTGCATCGACATCGCAAATGATGGCAACCGCTCCCTCGGCCGCAAATTTCCGTGCGGCGGCCAGACCGATTCCACCGGCCGCGCCAGTGATAATGGCGATCTTGTTTTTCAGACGCATGACAGCTCCTTTGAATTGTTTGGATATTCCTGGCGATCAGTGGCATTGGCATGAGCAACGCCGCGCGACGTCAACATCAGCTTCTTCAAACCACCCCATGATTCATGGAAAAGGGAAGAATCCATTTCCACCAGATCCCTGGCGATCAGGGGCCGGAAATCCATGACGGCCAGGACATCTCTCTCGAGGTCCAGGCCCGGCGCGATCTCGATGAGCGTGACGCCTTCCTTGCGCAGTTCAAAAGCCGCCCGCTCCGTGATGTAGAGAACGGGGACGCCCTGGTCAATGGCGAATTTGCCGCTGAAAGTAATTTGGTCGACTTCGCGGACGAATTTTTTGGTGGCGCCCTCCCTGACGACACGTGCCTTGCCGTCTTCAAAAGCGAGTTCTGCGCCGTTGACCAGCGTACCGCAGAAGACCACCCGCTTTGAGCTTTGCGAGATATTGATGAAGCCGCCGGGGCCGACGACGCGCGTGCCGAACTTGCTGACGTTGAGGTTGCCCGTGCTATCCGTCTGGGCCAGGCCGAGGAACGCGATGTCGAGACCGCCGCCATCATAGAAGTCGAACTGTGCCTCATGTTCGATGATGGCATCGGCATTGTAGGCGGCACCAAAATCACCACCCGCCGCGGGTATGCCGCCATAGGTGCCCAACTCGGTCGTCAACGTGAATTCGTGGGCAACGCCTTCTTCGGCAGCCACGCTGGCCACGCCGTCCGGGACTCCGATGCCGAGATTGACGATCATGCCCGGCCGTAATTCCATCGCCGCACGGCGCGCAATGATCTTGCGCTCGTTCAGGCCCAATGGCGGAATGCTGCCCATCGGAATGCGGATATTGCCGGCCAGCGCCGGGTTGTAGGCCGAGGCGATGGTTTGCATGTGATTCTCCGGCCTGGCGACGACGACGTAATCGACGAGTGCACCCGGCACGGTGACATCCTTCGGATGCAGGGTTCCGCCATTGGCCAGGTACTTGACCTGCGCAATCACGATGCCGCCGGAATTCTTCGCGGCTTGCGCCATCGGCAGCGCTTCGGCGGCAACTGCCTCTTCTTCTGCGGTGAGGTTGCCGTTTTCGTCTGCGGTCGTGGCACGAATGACGGCCACGTTCAGCGGAAACGCCTTGTAGAGCAGCCATTCCGCACCAGCCAGATCGATGACCGTGACCAGGTCGTCCTTGGTCCTGGCATTTGCCTTCCCGCCCTGCAGGCGGGGATCCACATACGTGCCGATGCCGACCTTGGTGATCACGCCCGGCTTGTGTCCGGCAATATGGCGCCACATGGTTGCCAGTACACCCTGCGGCAGCAGAAAGGCTTCGATTTCATTGTCGTGGATAAGCTTGCCCATGGCCGGCGCCTGCCCCGTATGCCCGGAAATGAGCCGCTTGACCAGGCCCGCATGCGCGAGGTGCGACATGCCCTTGCTCTTGCCGTCCCCGCAGCCGCAGGTATGGACCGGAACAATATTGCGCGGCGATCCGGTTTCCAGAAAACGCTTTTCCAAAGCGATGGCCAGCTCCTCCGCAAAGGCGGCCAGCCCGACCGTGGTCCAGCCGACGGTGTCGCCGTCCCTGATCAATGCCGCTGCCTTATCGGCAGATATTACTTTGCTCATTTTTCAACTCCAAATTGCAGATTGAGGGTGTCCAGCCATGTGTCGGTAAATGACCGGCCATCGAAGACCAGGGGGCCGCTCCAGCCAGGCTCGATGTTCAGGCGAGCCGGTTCTGCAGTTGCCGAAGCATGGCCGCGGTCCGGCACTTGCGCGGTTTGACCGCTAGAGATTGCGTTACTCATTACTCACTCCTGAAATCCAGCCTGGTTAATATGACGCGGTCGTTCAACCATAGATCGCGATACCCATGGGCACGATGACCAGAAGCGCAAGCAGCGTTGCGACGATATGGGTAAAGAAGATATGGTGATAGGCCGTCTTGTGCGTCAAACCGCACACCGCCAGCGAGGTAACGACCACACCGTTGTGGGGAAGGGCATCAAACGCGCCGGCGGAAATCACTGCGATCCGATGCACCAGGTCCGGACTGAGGCCCATTGCCAGATACTTGGGAGCGAGCGTCTCCAGCACGATGCCCAGGCCGCCCGAAGCGGAGCCAGTAACGCCTGCCATCAGGTTGACCGCAGCGGCGAGCGACACGATCGGATGGCCGGGCATGGACAACAAGGCTGCGGAAACCACGGCAAAGCCGGCAGACGCGGCCACTGCCATGCCAAAGCCGACGTCGGCGCAAGTGTTGATCAGCGGGACCGCGACGTTGAGCGCACCTTTGTTGATGGTCTCCAGCTTGTTCTTGTAGGTCTTCCAGAACAAGGCCACGCACACAAGCGTGGCGAGCGTCAGCGCCACGACAACGTCTGTCTTGAGCACGTTCAGCACGACAATCAATACTGCAGGCGGTAACAGGGAAAGCCAGACGTTAGGGAGCTTGCGATCGGCGTAATGATCGACGTCCATCTGCAGCGTTCCGGCTTCATACGTCTCGCCGCGTGCCTTGGCCCGCTTGATCGAGAAGTTCAGGTACCACAGGCAGAATACGACGACGACCGCAATGCCAACCAGGCCAAGCACGGGGGCTGAGGTCGGGGAGGATGCCATGTACTTGGTCGGCATGATATTCAGCACGGACGGCGTGCCGGGCATCATGCTCATGGTGATCGCGCCGTTGCCGAACATGAAGGCAGCCATGAACAGATGCCAGGGCAGATTCATTTCCTTCCAGAGCGGCCTGGCGATCGGCACGATGGCGAAGATCACGACAAACAGGCTTACGCCGCCCAGTGTCAGTACCATGCAAATGACGGCAACCGCGACCATGACCTTCAGAGGACTGCCTCGCCCGATAAGATTGAGCAGGCTCTCGGCGATGGAACGTGCCGCACCCGAGTCTTCCATGAGTTTTCCGAACATCGCCGCCGCGAGGAAGACGAAAAAGAATTTGCCCGCGTAATTCACGAAGCCCTTCATATACGGGCCGCTCAGCGTCCCCAGCACATCCATGCCGGAAAACAGGCAGACCAGGACGGTGGCGATCGGCGCAATGACGACAATGCCGACGCCGCGCATCGCGAGAAACATGATCAATGCCAGTGAAATGAATATCCCTAACATGCTGAGTGTTGCCGGTTCCATTTGATACTCCTCCAGTTATTTGTTGGACATGCGTTGCGTTTCATGCAACCACTTCTTTAATAGAACTACCTACGATGAAATCCGATGCATCGATCACCACCACATGCGCTTGTGCGTCACTGCCGCGCACGATGTCGAGCAGCTTGTTGACCTTTCCTCTGTCCACCACGATCACCATGAGCACCTGCCCGATCGCATCGTTCAAGGTGTTGCAATGCACGGTGGATCCGTCGTCGGGAAGCTGCTCTTCAAACAGTTGCGCAAGTTCCTTCGCACGCCTGGTGGTGATGTGCACCACCTTGCTTGAGCGTTCACCCCGCAGCATCAGGTCGACGACCGAGGTCGCCACATAGACGCCGATTCCTGCCCATAGCGCCGCTTCGATCGTTCCGAATGCCAGGCCGGATGCCACGATGACGCAGATATCAAAGAACAGAAGCACCTGGCCAACACCTACCCTGAGGCGCGACGCGATCATCCGGGCAACCAGGGTGTACCCGCCGCTCGCCGCTTCTCCCTTGAACATCAGCGCCAGGCCAGCGCCGACGAAGATTCCGCCGTAGATCGCCGTGAGAAACGGGGTCGAGGTGATCGCGCGCATCGGGAGCAGCTGATTCAGCAACTCGATAAATGCCGCCTGGGCAATCACCGCATAGCCGGTCCGGATCAGAAACTGCGCGCCAAGCTGGCGCAGCCCAAATGCCATCAAGACCGAGTTCAGTCCAAAGACAACCAGGCCCTTGTTGAATCCCAGCGTGTGGGAAAGGATAATGGCGATGCCGGGAGGGCCGCCGGCCGCCACATGGTTGGGCGCGAGAAAGAACACCACTCCCGAGGCAAGAAGCAACGCGCCGACTGTGCAGTAGGCCCAGTTGATCAGATGCTGCTTCATCCCCATCCTTCCCTTTTTATTGATTTGCCGTCGGACTTATTTCGCTGCGAGCCGCACCGCGCCGTCGAGACGAATCGCTTCCCCATTGATCATCACGTTTTCGACGATGTGCGCCGCGAGCCGGGCATATTCGATGGGCTGGCCAAGACGCTGGGGAAAAGGCGTGGATTTTCCGAGTGACTCCTGTACTTCCGCAGGCAGGGTTGCCATCAACGGCGTCAGGAAAAGGCCGGGGGCAATGGTATTGACGCGAATGCCGAAGCGTGCGAGCTCGCGTGCTGCCGGCAGGGCCATGCCGATGATGCCGGCCTTGGATGCAGAGTAAGCCACTTGCCCGATCTGCCCCTCGTATGCCGCAATCGAAGCGGTGTTGACGATCACGCCGCGCTCGCCGTCGGCGCTGGGCTTGGCCGTTGACATGGCCGCCGCACCGAGACGAAGCATGTTGAAAGAACCGATCAGGTTAACGTTGATGACTTTCAAGAAATCGGGAAGGCGGTGCGGCCCTTCTTTGCCGAGAACCTTGCAGGCGTTGCCGATGCCGGCGCAGTTGATCACGCCATTGAGGCGGCCATAGCGTGATGTCGCCAGTTCGATGGCCGCTGTCGCGTCAGACTCCGAACTGACATCGGTCCTGGCAAATGCTGCCCGGCTCCCGAGAGCCGCTGCCAGTGACTGGCCGCGTTCGACGCCGATATCGGCGATCACTACATTGGCGCCAAGGTGATGAAAATGGCGAGCCGTTGCCTCTCCGAGACCGGAAGCTCCGCCCGTGATGATGAAGGTGGAATCTTGAATCTGCATGATGCGTTCCTTTCAGTTGCGTAACCTGCGTTTAGCGATCGCTGACACGAATGACGACAGCCATAGCCGTATCACCTGCAGCACAGCCCGTGAACAAGCCGTATCCGCCGCCAAGAATCACCAGCTCCTCGATCAGTTCGATGACTGAGCGCAAGCCGGTCGGTCCTTGCGGATGGCCCCAGATGATTGACGAGCCATAGTTATTCATCGTCATCACGTCCACGCCGGTCGCCTTTGCAAAGGCCACATCATTCACTGCGAACGGGTTGTGCGTCTTGATCGCCTTGACATCCTTCAGGCTGATTCCGGCCATGCGCAACGCACGGTCCGCGGCGCCGATGGGAGCGGCCGGCATGAAGCCGAGATCGGTACGCGCCTGGCCAAATCCGACGACATTGATCCGGATGGCGGGATTGCGGCTGAGATTCCGGGCAGCGTCGCTGGAGGCGAGGATCACCGCGGCATTACCATCGGCCGGATGGGTCATGTTTCCGTAGGTGACCACACCACCGTCAATGACCGGCTTCAATTCCGCCAAGCCATCGGCTGTGGTGGGGAAGACTCCTTCATCGCCGGCCAGCACCGTCTGCTTGCCCTTGAGATTCGGCTTCGGGACATCGAACGGCAAGGTCAGGTAGCGTTTCTGGAATGCCTGTCCGTCTTTCAATGCGTCCTGATACTGCTCATATCTGCGCAATGCCACGGCGTCGAGCTCGGCGCGCGTGATCTCGAATTTGCGGGCGACGTTCTCTCCCGTCTGGATCATGGAATGACCGCCGACCGGGTCGTGCGCCATGTTGTATGTAACCTGGTCTTCCGATTGACCATAGCCGCCTGCGCCCGCCGGCGCAGGATAGTAGATATGCGCGCCGTTCGAACAGCGGTCGGCCGCCAGCAAGAGAGAAACCTGTGCCATGCCGAGAGAGATTTCGGAAGCGCCTGCGAAGAGCAGGCGCGCGCCTGTCGCGCACACCTGGCTCAGCATATGGCCCGGCGTACCGGTCGCTCCCAGTTCATACATGGGCCATGGTGCGCCGTTAAAAGACTGGAACTGGGCATTGGTCATGCCGAGCACGCCGGAATCAAATACCTTCGGATCGATATCGCGCCTGGCCAGCTCGCCCTTCGCCACGTGCGCCGCAAAACGCATCGCGTGAAGATGCTGCAGCGTCCCCTGCCACTTGACGAAGGGGGTCGACCAATATGCTCCGTACGGGATTTCAACTTTCTCAAGTGACATGATGTGTTTCTCCTGGTTGATGTCGTGGATCCAAGCAGTTGTTCGGGCTCGTTTCGGTTCACAGGGCGCCCGGCTAATGGGTCGGGCAATGCAGGACTCGTCTGGCCGGTCCGTGCATTGCGCTCGCAGAAGGTGGGGACCGAGGGCACTGTGTTCGTATGGCGGAGGTCTCCTTGCGTTCTGCGGCCAGCGTGGTTCCGACTGCATTGACACGTCTGCGCGCGCTGTTTTCTCGTTGCATTGAGAATGTATTCAAGTGGCTTTATTTCGACAACGCAGGCGGATGTATACTTCGTATTCAAACTTCGAATAATGGTGGAGAGATGATTTATTCCGACATCAGACTGCTCAGTGTTTTTGATGAGATTTACAAGACAAGAAGTGTCAGCGCCGCCGCGAACGTTCTGGATCTTGGCCAACCGGCAGTCAGCCTCGCGCTGGGAAAATTGCGCCGCCATTTTGGTGACCAACTGTTTGTACGGACGAGCACCGGCATGGAGCCCACTCCGCTTGGCGAACAGCTGGTCGTCCCGGTGCGGGACGCCCTGGAAGCGCTTCACAAGGTGTTCGGGCACCTGCAAGGTTTTGACCCCCGAACATCGGATCGCCGTTTCAGACTCTGCATGTCTGATCTTGCGCAAGCGAGCCTGATACCTGAGGTATGGGGATCTCTTTCCGAAAGGGCGCCGAACGTCAATATCGACATCATTCCATTCACATCAACCCAAGCGGCCGCGCGATTGTTGGAAGCAGGAGAAGCCGATATCGCCGTCGGATTGATGCCGCAACTGGAGTCCGGCTTTTTCCAGCAGGCGCTTCTTCGACAGGGCTATGTCTTGCTGACGTCTGCCGACCATCCGCGACTTAAAGAAAAGCCGAGCAGGCAACAGTTGAAAAGTGAAGGATTCATCGAGGTGGCAACGATGACCGGAACACACAGATCGATCGAGCGCAGCTTCGCGCAGGAAGGCATACCGAGAGTCGTCAAGCTGACGATCCCGACTTTCCTGAGCGCGGCGCTCATTGTCTCCCAGACGGATTTGCTGCTGGTTGTTCCTCAGGCCGTTGGGCAGTTATTGAGTTCGAGAGGTGTCCTCAAAACCTTGCCGTTACCTTTCAGGATTCCGGAATACTCAGTCAAACAATATTGGCATCAGCGCTACGACCGTGACCTTGGCAACCGTTGGTTGCGCGCGCTGATAAAGGAACACCACCCATCGTAGGCCTGTGCCATTCCGGTCCGTTTGCTATAGCCTTGCCGCCTGCCATCAGCTCAGTTCAAGTCAAACCCAATGCCTTCTTGATGAAGCTGAGTTGGCGACGCGGCGGCCACGCCTTCAAATCGAACACAGCCTGAATCGCAATGCCATTGATGAGCGCGACACAGTGACGGGCGAGAAATTCGCAGTCGACGCTCTCAGGCAGCAGGCCGTGCCGGACCTGCTCCTGGAAAATGCGGTGAAACAGGTCTTGCACACCGCGCAGGCCCCGTTGCTGGGCCATCTCCAACTCGTGGTCGGTGATCGCCATTCCCCAGAACGCGAACCAGAGCAGCCACTCGTGCAGCTGTTCTTTATCGTTGGGCAAAAACGCTTTGAGGCAGGCGTAAAGGTCAAGTGGCGCCCTGGCAAGTTGGGCTTCCAGTCGCGCCTGTGCCTGCTCCACTGTGGAGATGTACGTGTGCAGCAACACCTGGCGCTTGCTGGAAAAGTAGTGGTTTACTACGCCGGTGCTGTAGCCCGTTGCAGCGGCAACCTGGGCGATGGTGAGAGCCTCAATGCCTTCGTTAGCGACGATAGCGCGGGCGGCCTTCGCCAGTTCGGCGCGACGCTGGTCATGATCAACGATGCGGGGCATGAAATCTCTTTAGATGAATTGTGAGGATGCGCGGAAGTCCGTTGGCGTGGAGAGGCCTGGATAAGGCCGGTTGGAACATGGTTACAGCGTGACATGTATATCGATGAAGACAGCTGGGGCGACGGCATGGCACACCAGTATGACCACAATGGCAAGCTGTTTCACATCAACATGCAAATCGGTGCGCCGCTGTACGACGCACCGGCCCCGGCCGCGACCGACAACATGGTGATTGACATGATCTCGGGCGTGTACGGTTGGTCGGGTGCATGGGACGGCTTCTATCTGACAGAGCCGTGGCCACGCTCCAAGTTCGCGCCGGACCTGATCGTCAACAAGAAGATCGTTCTCAAATAAGGGAAGTCTGAGCGCGATGCAAGCGGGCTGGGCGGCATGCGCGCCTTGCCCGCTTTTGCATGCCGGTGCTTGTCCGCGGCGTCAGCA
>DATEZO010000213.1:0-11168 GCA_035255485.1 Burkholderiaceae bacterium | reverse complement strand
GATCTGTCCCCTATTGTTTCGGATCAAACCGGCTTTCTACTACTGAAAGCCTGGGCGCACGACGACATTCAAAAAGGTATTTCCAGAGACTGGCACATCGACCAGCCGGGCCTGTCCAACAACCGGTACAGATCGTGGCTCGCTTCGCGATCACGATCTAACCTTAATCGTTGGGCAGCCAACGACGCTTCGCCGGGGAAGCTGCCGAGAATCAGGATACGGGTCTGCGGTCGAGTGCCGGCGGGAAGCCGGCGAGCAAGGCGGGAGATGCAGGAGAGGCGGCAGGCATACGCGGGATTTTACCGTAGCGGACCGGGCGCGGCGGGCACGCTGCGCGGGCCTGCCTGCGTCCGGCGCATGGCGGCGCGTTGCCGATGCGGTCGCAGCTCATGCCCGCTCAGATTATGACTTCACCGTATTCCAGGCCGCTTCCGCGAAAACCTCCCGATAAGCCTTGATATCGGTCTTCACCCGGCGCGCCAGCCACAGGCGCGCGTAGTCGTGCGCCGACCCGATAATCAGCGAAGGCAGGCATTCGGTCGGCAGCTTTTTCAGCTTGCCGCTTTCCAGGTACGGCTGGAACCAGTGCAGCACATCGGACACACGCGTTTTGGCCGTGCTTTCCAGTTCAGCTTTGACCTCGCTTTTTGTCAGCGCGCCGCGGTTGTACAGCACGAAACGCGCCTTGTCGGGATTGGCCGATACCCAGTCTATATACGCGTACACGATCGCCTTGACGCCTTCTTCGGCGCTGCGTGCCGCTGCCAGCAAGGATTGCTGGCATTCGCCATGCTCGCGCAGCGCATCCAGATAGAGCGCGACCGCAATGCTCTCCTTGCTGCCGAAATGGTGATACAGGCTGCCGACGCTGGCCTGCGAGCGTTCCCGGATCATGTCGATGGTGGTCGCCTCGATGCCGTGCTCGGTAAAACAGGCGAGTGCCGCATCGAGGATTTCCTGCTTCCTGCTCTTTTTCACTGTGTTCATGCTGAGGTAATCACTTGACTAGAATTATATTCTAGAATAATGTTCTGTAAAGGTTTGCTTTGACAGCGGTACCTTAGCGCAGGAAAAGTGCCGCGGTAAAGATGTATCGCGCGGCAATCTGGCTGGAAGCGAAGCTGCCAATGATTGAACAATTTTTTCTGGAGCCGACGATGGAACCGATCACCGTCAATGCAAACGATGGATACAAACTGGCCGCCAACCGGTTTACGCCTGCGGCCGAGGCAAAAGCGGTCATCGTGCTGCCGACCGCGATGGGGGTGAAGCAGGAATTCTATTTCCCCTTTGCGCGCTTTCTCGCGCAGCAGGGCTTTGCGGTGCTGACCTTCGACTATCGCGGCATGGGAGCATCGGTGCCGGCGCGCTACCGGCGCTCGCTGCGCGGCTTCAAGGCCGACCTGTTCGACTGGGCCGAGCGCGACTACAACGCCGCATTGCACCATGCCAGGACCTGGCAGCGCGAGGTGCCGCTGCTGGTGATCGGACATTCGCTCGGCGGCCAGTTGCCCGGTCTGCTACCGGATAATCATCTGATTGACGGCATCATCACGGTTGCCGCAGGCAGCGGCTATTGGCGCGACAACGCACCGCAACTGAAACGCTTCGTCTGGCTCATGTGGTACTTCATTGCGCCCTTGTGCACCCGCTTGTACGGCTATTTCCCCGGCAAGAAGTTGCGGATGGTCGGCGATTTGCCGAAGGGCGTGATCTACCAGTGGGCGCGCTGGTGCAAGAGCCCGCACTATGTGGTCGACCGCAAGGGCGAGCCGATTCGCGCCGGCTACGAGAAGATCCGGGTGCCGGTGCTCGCCATGAGCTTTAGCGACGACGAAATGATGAGCCGGCGCAGCATCGACAGCCTGCACGACTTTTACAAGAATGCGATCGTGGAGCGCCGCTACATCGAGCCGAACGAGGTGCAAGCCAAGCGTATTGGCCACTTCGGATTCTTCCGCCCTGAATTCCAGCCGACATTGTGGAAGCAGGCGCTGAACTGGCTGGAACAATGCACGCAACGCGGGATGGCGTAGCATCCGGCGCCCAAATAATAGGGGACAGACCATAGGGGACAGACCACGGTTTTCCATCGGAACATTGGCGAGCATCAGGGGAGAACGGCGGAACATGGCAATATTCGTGGCGATAAATTGTCGCCGCAGTTGATCTGAAAACCGTGATCTGTCCTTATTGTCCGCCCCCTATTGTCCTACGCAAACGGATAGCCATCGATACAGCCTCTTCTTTTTCTGGAATCGAACGAAATGTTGCACCGTAAGCGAATTATCGTCGCATTGAGGAAGATCAAACGCCGGATTACAACTCACCTAAAAACGAAATGCAGCAGTCCTATGATGAAAGACGCATGGCGTATGCAAGTGCATACGGTGCTAGCCCGCATGATCTTTCACAGTGCGAGCGCGATCCTGATGGGATCCATGGCGGGTGTCGCGCGCGCAATGCGGGAATGATGCCCTTGATCACATATTTTGATGCAGAGGTGCATGATGGCTACCAGCATAAAGAGTGACGTAATCGATGATTTTAAAGCGAAGTTGAGGGGGTGCTTGCTTCAACCGAACGATGCCGGCTACCACGAGGCCCGGCAAATATGGAATGCGACGATAGATCGGCGGCCAGCGATGATCGCTCGTTGCGCCGGCACGGCGGATGTGAGAACGTCCGTCGCATTTGCGCGCGACCACGATCTGCTGCTGGCAGTGCGCGGCGGCGGCCATAACATCGCGGGCAATGCGCTCTGCGATGACGGCCTGGTAATCGATCTGTCAGGCATGCGCTCAGTGCGTGTCGACCGCGAAGCCCGGCGTGCCTATGTGGAAGGCGGCGCCACACTGCACGACTTCGACCACGAAGCGCAATCATTCGGCATGGCGACACCGTTGGGGATCAATTCCACTACCGGCGTCGGCGGCTTGACACTGGGTGGCGGCTTCGGCTGGCTCAGCAGAAAATACGGGCTGACGGTCGACAATTTGATATCGGCCGACATCGTCACTGCAGACGGCCAGCTTTTGCGGACCGACGCCAACCAATATCCCGACCTTTTCTGGGCCATACGCGGAGGCGGCGGCAACTTCGGCATCGTGACCATGTTCGAATTTGCCTTGCACGCAGTCGGCCCCGACGTGACCGCCGGGCTGATCGTATTTCCATTCGACCAAGCGAAACAGGTGCTGACCCGCTACCGTGATCTGGTTCCCGATTTGCGTGACGACGTTAGCATCTGGTGCGTGCTGCGGCAAGCGCCTCCTCTTCCTTTTCTACCTGCCGATGTCCATGGCAAGGAAGTCGTGGTGATGGCGTTCTTCTCGCCTCTTGCGCCAGAGTCCGTGAAGCCCGAACTGGACACGCTCCGGGGATTTGGCAAGACCTGCGGCGAGCATGCAGGCGCCATGCCGTATGTGGCATGGCAACAAGCCTTTGATCCCTTACTGACGCCCGGCGCGCGCAATTACTGGAAATCCCACAATTTCACCGAGCTACAGGATGAGGCGATCGACACGATCATTCGCTATGTCAGTGAATTGCCGTCCCCTCAATGCGAAATTTTTCTTGGACTGCTGGGCGCTCAGGTCAACCGCGCTGCGCTGGACGCAACCGCGTATCCGCATCGAGAAGCGATGTATGCAATGAATGTGCATACGCGATGGAGCGATCCGGCGGAAGATGAAAAATGCATCGGTTGGGCACGTGCGTTCTTTTCAGACACCGCACCTTATGCGGCCGGAAGCGTCTACATCAACTTCCTGACGCAAGACGAAGGAGGTCGCATTGCCGAAGCGTATGGCGCCAACTATGGGCGCTTGAAGGAAATCAAGGCCAAATACGATCCGCGCAATCTATTCCGGCAAAATCAAAACATCAAACCTTCTGCGTAGATCGCCCTGTCCACGCCCTGCGTTTTTGGAGCGCCTGCCAACCTACGGATGGCCAGGAGGTACGGTGCGGCGCGGCGAGCGGCATGTTGGCAGGCGCTCTTGGGAAACAGGGGAGGCATGCGGTCGCCATCCATCATGGTAGGCGATCAAGAAGAAGCGCCGGCGGACTTCAGCACTTTGTCGATGCTGAACGCGACCTCCTGTCCATAGGCGATCTCGAGCGTGTGGCTGTCGGGATCGCGGATCAAGGCCCAATATCCTACCGGTGCCCCCGAGTCTTCGGGTGCGCGCAACAGGCATTGTTCTTCCGCTGCCAGTGCGCACAAGCGATCGACTTCAGCGCGCGATCGCACGCCCACGCCAAGGTGCGCGATAGGCAGCAAGGGATGCGGCACAGCCACGGTTTGAATCAGTACGATCGCAAAGGCCCGCGTCAAGTCGCTAAGCCACACGACCTCCGGCCGCCGGTGTACAGGTTGCAATGCTGCATACCGGACATAAAATCGAATGCTTGCGTCGAGATCGACTACAGGCAAGGCAATGTGTGTCAAACCGAGATCGGACATGGGTTGGCATTTGAAAATAATGATCTCGCCCGCCCTCTTGGAAGAAAGAGATATCGGCCTATGGAGATCGCAGGGGTATTTGCATTTATAGCCTGCCTGTCGGCGATTGCAACCGCTTTTGGCAAGCCATGGTGGTCGGCCGTGCTGGCCGCTTCGTTGTCAGCGACCAATGCCCATATCAAGCCCGCAGTCGAAGATAGACAAGTGCCAGCACACCCAGATACTTCACATGCCAGCCGGGAATAATAGAGGACAGACCCTGAGGTTTCCCATCGGAACATTGGCGAGCATCAGGCGAGGGCGGCGGAGCATGGGAATATCCGTGGCAATAGTCTGTCCTCTATTGTCCTGGGGAGGGCAGGTGAAAACCTGCTCTCTACCCTATTGTCCTAAATTTTATAATCTCTTTTCCCAAAACTCTTGATCAAAGGATTGACTATACATTTTAACGGCTGCGTTCTTGGTTGAAAGTGTAAAACCGTATTTTTTGTACAATTTTCGAGCAGACTTTAAGCAGCTATACGTTTCAAGACACAACAAGCCTATGTTGCGATCTTTACAGTGTGAAATGACTTTATTCATTAATGTTTTGGCAACTCCGCAACCTTGGTATTCGGTTTTGACCAGCAAAAAATTTATAAATGCGGTTTGATCAGGTTTTAATGACACAGCTATGGAACCAATAGGTTTATTGTCTATAGTAGCCATCCAGAGCATGTTGAAGGAATTTTGCTTTTCCAAAAAGGCAATAACTTTTTTGGCAATATCCATTTCAAAATTTGAATCAAATTCAAACTGCTCTGCATATAGTTTCCCATGTATTGATATCAGCCAGCCAATATCACCTGGGATTGGATTTCTCAGAATAATTTCCATGAGAGTTATTTCATCTCCCTGCCTACATGAGGGCTGCAATCAATCCAGATCACATCGCGGCGATCCGGGTACCAAGGCTTGTTTGCCGCCATTAAAACACCTCTGCGCCAACCCGGCCAGTCGCCATCGCTTCCCCGCCATGCCTGGCCGGGTCAAACATGGCCAACTTTTGTGCGAGCGTGAGTTTTGGCGTGCCGACTGGCTTCATCATCACACCTGCGTCTTCTACCGTCACTTCGACCGGCTGTCCTACTGCGAAGCGAGCGGAACGCGCCACTGCCGATGGAATACGAACGGCAAGGCTATTGCCCCATTGCTGAATCGTCAGTTTTGCTGCTTTGCTCATGATCAAATCTCCTGAAGTATCTACAAGTAGATACATTGAAAATAACGTCTCAACGCGTTTATACAATGCGAGGATGGCAGAAGCAGCCTGTTTTATACTACATATCAGTATTTTTAAATAACCGCATTTTAATTGCGCATATCGAGTTATTTTTCACCATACTCCCCAATATTCAGTCAGGAGTCGTAACTCCCCCAAGTAACTCGGAGTAGCCCGGATGGAGCGCCGGCGGAATCCGGGGAATGTGGTCCTGGCATGCCGCAGTTCCCCGGATTACGCTACGCTAATCCGGGCTACAGGTCTGTTAATTGTTTGATGTACCTGTTGTTCCCGCGCTGGGGGGAATGCATGCATTCCCCCCAGCGTCGTATGCCATACAAGGGCGCTGCCCGGTAATGCGGTAGCAACGACTCTGGATTCCCGCTAAATGCCGCGGGAATGACAGACCAATTGAGTATGGTGCTCAATCAATTAACAGCCCTACCATGAGACGCCCGGTCGCCTGGCAAAACAATCCGCCTCGCTTGCCCCTCGGTGCGCCGCATGCCGGCGCACGCTATCTGGATTACCGCTGGAGACAATAAGGGACAGACCACGGTTTTCCATCGACACATTGGCGAGCATCAGGCGAGCACGGCGGGGAATGGCAATATCCGTGGCGATAAACTGTCATCGTGAACACCGTAGGCTGTCCCTTATTACTTGTCCTATTACTCTTGTTCGTTCTCGCGCTACTGCGTGTCGCGCAGCTTGAACAAGCATAGCAGGTATGTCATTCAACCGAACAGCATACCCGGAGTAACTGAACGCAAGAGTGTATGGCCACAGGATGTGCCTTTCCGGCGCCAACGCAGGTTCGATAGTAATGTGTCGACGTCGTGTCTGATGCACGGTGTCAACGGAGCGAACAACCCTAATGTCGATGCCGATTTGCAAGGGATCAGGTTATTAATTCGACAATGTGTTGATATACTTGCAAAATTAGAAACTTCCTATTCGGTTTTGACAGTGTTCATGCTCAACGACAGCCCGGAAACTATTTCAAGCGTATCGCCGCATTCAGCATCCGATCAAAACACCGTATCCAGTTGGCACTTCAGTGGAGCCCATACCTCGGACCCGGTACATTCCTTTGTTTTTACCGGTAGCGGCAAAGAATACTTCCGAATCTGGATTGTCAATCTGTGCCTCACCATCGCGACCTGCGGCATATATTCGGCATGGGCAAAAGTGCGGCGCCTCCAGTATTTTGATCGCAACACGCAGTTGGGTGGCGCGGTCTTCGACTTTCATGGCAATCCGATGCCAATCCTGAAAGGACGCATGGTTGCCGTACTGCTGCTGGCCGCTAATCATTACGCGTTTGGGTTTTCGAAGGTATTCGGACTGGCGGTGGTCGGCTTCTTGTTGCTGGGATTGCCCTGGATGATGCGTGGTGCGTTGCGCTTTCGACTGTGCAATACCAGTTACCGTGGCTTGCGATTCAATTTCGCCGGCTCGCTGGCGGGCGCCTGCCTGGCTTACCTTCCGGTGGTTCTACTGGTCATGCTTCCTTCTCTGATCCTCGGGTGGGATCCCACCAAGGGAAAATGGGCCGGTGGCGCCTCCCTGTTGTATCTCGGCTGGCCCTTTTTGCATGCAGGGATTCGTCGCTATCAGCATCGTCATCTGGAGTATGGATCGGCCCGGGCTACATATACGGGGCCAACCGGCGATTTTTTCGCAACGTATTTTATTGCGGGGCTGGTAGTCGTCTTCGCTATTTTCATTGCCGGTATTTTTACCGCGCTGGTGGCAGTTGGAGCATGGGCTGGTAAGACATGGATTACCTTTTTGCCGGTCGCAATGATGATCTTCGTCGCGTATGTGATGTATTTGCTGGCGGGCCCGTATATACAGGCCAGGATTTATAACCTGGCCTGGTCGCATACTCGTTTCCCCCATGTCACCATTCGCTCGGAGCTGAGTGCCAAAGCCTATATCAAGCTACAAACGATCAATACGCTCCTGACCTTGCTGACTTTGGGACTCTATCGGCCATTCGCCGTGGTGCGGGCCTACGAATATCGGCTGGCGCATATGTCGGTCCACGTTGACGGCACATTCGACGAGCTGCTCGGCGATCAGCACAGAGTGGAGGTCGGCGCCAGCGGCGACAGCACGGCGGAGTTCCTCGGCTTTGATCTTTCGTGGTAAGGAGCGCGCATGATTGCAGCGTATTATTTCGATGGCAGCACCGGCAAGCGGCATCCGGCCGAACTCAACATCGGCGGCGGTACGATTCGTGTGCTCGGGGCCGACATGGATCGATCTTATGGCAGTCGGTCGGCATACTTGGCCGAACCATTCGAGCGCGCGCACTGCGTGCTGGGCTTCGCCGACGGCTCACGCTGCGAGGTACACGATCCGGTCGCAAAGATAGCGTTGCTCAGCGCGCTCCATTATCGAAAATCCTTTGTGGAACGTTGCCAGGACCGATGGTGGGGGGCATTGCTAGCCATTGTCGTCATGCTGTTGACCCTGTTTTCCATCTACCACTGGGGTATACCGTGGGCGGCTGACCGCATCGCACAGCAAATTCCACTGGAATGGGAGAGGAAAATCGGGGATACGGCGCTCACCGGCCTGGATCAGCAGTTCTTCCAGCCCAGCCAATTGATCGATGAACGCCAACAGGAGGCGCAGGAAATTTTCACCAAGCTGATACCACGAAATACACGGATGCCAATGCGACTCGTATTTCGGGCAAGCAAATTGGCTGGCCCCAATGCGTTTGCGCTGCCGAATGGAACGATTGTAGTGACCGATGCTATGGTCGATCACATCACCGGTGTGGGTAGTGGATTGACGGGCGGGTTAGCGGACGAATTGGCTGGCGTGCTGGCACACGAAATCGGGCATGTACAGGGAAGACATAGCTTGAAGAAGCTGGCACAAACCTCCATTACCGGCGCATTGTCATGGGCACTGTTCGGTGATTTCAGTGCCGTTGCTGCCGGTGCGCCGACGATTCTGTTGCGACTGCAATACTCGCGCGCCATGGAAACCGAAGCCGATGATTACGCGGCGGCCGTGCTTAAGCTGCATGGCATTTCACCGGTATGCCTGGCGGAATTGTTCGACTCGCTAGAGAAGGGCTCCAGGCGTTCGCCGAATGCGCTGGGGCCGAATTGGCTGCGTCGCGCCACCGATTATCTGTCGACCCATCCTTCGAACCAGGAGCGCATGGCGCGCTTGCGCCGAGCCGTCCAGCACTGATGGTATCGCTAGCCCGACTATTATTCTGTCGATATTCATGAATATCAAACCTCCTGGAATCGAGATCCAGCGCCTGACCAAGTAGTTTGGCGACACAATCGCCGTCGATCATCTCAATCTGGCGATTCCGCAAGGAGCGTTACACGCACTGCTCGGCCCCAACGGCGCAGGCAAGACCACGACATTACGCATGCTGGCCGGATTGCTGCGGGCGGATGTCGGTTGGATCAAAGGGCTTGGCCATGACGTGGCCGGGCACCCGGAGGAAGCCAAGCAGGTGCTGACGTTTCTGCCGGATGATCCGCTGCTTTATGCAAAGCGGAAGCCACTGGAATATCAGGAAATGTAAATAGGGACTTTTTCATTACCTGAAGTAAAAAGAGATGTCTAATGTGGAGCTAACCGGCGCTGCGCGGCTTTATCGGACAGCGCCCGGTTGACTGCAGGGTGGAACGTCACCTTGTTAGCCAGGAATCTCGGGTTCGACAAGTGTTGCAAGTTGCGCAAGGGACTCCTGCCACCCGAGGTAGCACATTTCGACCGGAATAATCGCAGGTATTCCTTCTTGCACGATGCTGATCTCTGTTCCACAGGACACCTTCGTTAAAACCACCGTCACTTGTATTTCTCCGGGCAAGTTCGGATCGTCGAATTTGTCGGTGTAGCGAATTCGCTCGTGGGGAACGAGTTCAAGATACTCGCCACCAAACGAGTGACCGTTCCCGGTCGTGAAATTCGTGAACGACATCCGAAAAGTGCCACCAACCTTTGCATCCATATGGTGAACCTTGCATGTGAACCCGTATGGCGGTATCCACTTCGCCATTGCGTCGGCGTCCAGGAACGCCCGATAAACGCGCTCCGCAGGTGCGCGCAGTACACGATGCAGCCGTACAGTACCTGTAGTCATTTACGATTCTCCTTTCATGGATGGCTCAGTGGAAGACTGGACTGTCAAACATTGAATGAGCGCTGGCCAATTTTGCGCCCAACGTGCCGATAGCGGGCGCGATTTTACGTCCTTGTTCATTATTGAGTTAACAAGCGTAGGGTGCTGCTCCGCGCACCGTTTCTGAAGCAATCCTCCCCCGATCGGAACTGAAATGGTGCGCGAAGTGCATTCCACGTTTGCTATGCATTCTCAGGGCAAATCGATGAGGAATTGAATAGCTTAGCAAGCTTCAGCCGTTCCTCTTCGGTGTACCGGACAACCCCAATCGGAACGTACGAGTTGATGGAATTTTGGAGATCGGAAGCCTGGTCCGGGCTGAAACCTCCGCATAGTTCGATTAATTGAATCCCTCGATCCACGAGTTCTTGGGCGACAAGGATAGCCTGATCGAATGATGAAACACAGACAATGGTAGTTGAAAACAATTGGGAAGCTATTTCCTCGCGATGGACTTCGGGATCGTAGCCGGGGCCTTTGATGATCATGGCAAAGCGTGAAAGGGTCATTGCATCACCTAACTTGATTTAAGTTTCATATCCGCAATACATCTAACAAAGGGAACAACACCAACACAGTTGGCAATCGCGCATGCTACTGAATCACCAAACATTTCATGATTAAACTGTTCTTGCATCCAGTTTAACGGATGGAGCACACGCGCCTCTCGGGCGACAGGCATGTCCGTGCAGGAGTGGAGTCTGGATGAGCGGAAATCAGCCCTCGCACATCGCGAGAGGGAAAAATCAACATTTTTTACTCTCACTCAGTATTTTTTAATACCCGCATTTTGATTGCGCATATTCAGGTATTTTTACTGATACTCCCATGTATCAACCCGTAAGACGGGGCGGATCGCCCGGCAAAACAATCCGCTTCGTGCTTGTTCCATGGCGCACCGCATTCCGGCGCGCGATCCGCACTACTTCTGCGTACTCCACGACTTCAAGCCGTTGACCCATGCCTTGGTTGGCAGCTTGGTGGCTTGCGTGATGCGTGCGGCGCGATCGTACAGCGCCGGGTAGTCGAGCGCGGGCGCAGTCTTGTACGCCAGCGCGACCACATTGCCTTCATGGACTTCGGGCAGGCAATGCACCGCGTCGAACGCGAAGCGCATCGCTTTCAGGTTTTTGGCATAGCTGGGATGATCGCCGAACAGGTTGACCGTCATGATGCCGTGCGGCGCGAGGCAGGCGGCGCAGGCCTGGTAAAACTCCGGTGTATCGAGTACCGGTCCGCGCGCGGTGGCGTCGTACAGATCGACCTGCAGC
>DATEZO010000212.1:0-2543 GCA_035255485.1 Burkholderiaceae bacterium | reverse complement strand
ACGATCGCCGACGATCGCTCCAGCGATGGCACCGGCTGCGGTGGCGGCCGTGCGTCCGTTACCCCCACCCACCTGATTGCCGAGAATGCCGCCGGCAATGCCGCCAATGATTGATCCACCCATGCTGCGCTGCGGTTGGCGCTGGGTGGTGACATATTCAGTGCGGCATTCTTGCCGCGGCTGATTGACTTGTTCGACTTGTGGGTTGACGCTGACGACGCGTGCGCTGTCTTCAAAATCGTTGGCGAAAGCGACCGAAAAAACGCCGAAACAGACAGCTGCAACTGCCACTCTGACTTGCATATTCATTAAATGCCTCCCGTTTTAAACCAAATCATACTACGTGGTTAAACGCAGGAAACATTCAAATGTCGTACAGGAAAATGTAACGGTATGTATCACCCAGTACCGTTCTGGAAAGACACAAAACTGCAGGATACGTAACGACTCACGTTAGATCTGCCGCTCCGATCGAATGCACCGTTGCGGCACTCACTCGGCATTCGGGCAAATCAAGCGCCCGATCGGTCCTTTTGTGCCCCGACTGTACGCGTTAATTGGACCAGCAAGGCGCCTTTTACCATGGATAAGGCAACATTACTTCCGAGCTTGAATCCCTGCATCGCAGCAGCATCCATCAGCGCCAGCACTTGCTCATGCGTTAGGTTCCGATAGTCATCGCATGCATATAACGCATCCCGATTCTTGCTGTTAAGATCGGCAACAATTTCTTCCGGCGTCATCCCTTACTCCTATCATCCGGCAACGCCGGATCAATTAGTCAATAAGTCATCCTATCGGCCAAGATAGACTTAAACGTAAGGCAACTTCCTGTGCAAACTGGAATGAACCTATGCAGACTTATTGTTGCCGCTCAATCTTTGAGGAGAATTTAGGACAAAGCTATGGGGCCGCTTCGCAGGCTTATGCCGAGGGATTGTTGAATGCTTCTTCTTCGGTCCGATAATCATCAGCACATGACTTGCTGCAAAAGCGCCGGACGTTATCCAGCGGGGTGTTGCAATACCAGCATGCCCCCTTCGGCTTTAGCGCAGCCACGGTTCTCGGCGCCATGACATCTTCCCGTCCGCTAGGTGCAGTACGATCATCAATATGCTCTGCATCATTCATGATTCAGCCGCCAAGAAAAAAGTACCAAGCCACGATTGCGCAAAAGGCGCTGACAAAAGTATAGCCCTATCTGAAGCGGGCGTGAAAAGCCTGGTGAAAATTCGGAATTCTTCGACGTCTCACAAACCGCCGTCGCTCCAAGCTGATGATATTCAACAACATCGCCCTTGTCTGTCCTTGCCCCCGCTTTTTTCCAGCCTCCGCAGAAACAAACACACTACTCTTGATTTTTTACAAGTGTGTAACAGAGCACAGCCTCGCCATAGCGTGGCAAAAATAAAGCATCCGAGCCGTAGGCAAAGAGCCAATCAAAAGGTATTGTTTCCTCAGTGAACTTTTCCAATTCGTGCCGCGTCAAACAACGCCGATTCGACAAAGGGGACCGGCGATTCACTCAAACATCAAAGGCCGGGAGGAAAAGTGTCAGCAGTATTCAGTTCAGATGAAGCAGTTTCCGGCACTCAAGCGAAATCGTGCGCCATCGAAATCCGGGAAGGCGACTGGCAAGCGTATGCGCAGTCTATCGCCCGTGGCCAGACCGAGAAGGGCTTGGCAGAACGCTACGGCAACGTCATGGCCTATAAGCGGGCTTGCGCACTGGCCTACCTGGGCAAGCGCGCGCAATTGCATGGTGGAGTATGCAGCACCCGGCATCCGCATATCATGACCCCGCAATTCATCGCGGATCTTGAAGTGTCGAACCGTGCGATCCGCTATGCGCGCTATCCATGGTTAAGATTGCTGATGAACCTGCTAGGCGAAATCGAACAGATTCAGGACCAGATCTCGTCCGCCAACGTGATTACACTGGTACCCGCGCCCAAATAGCCGGGGATCCACAGGTAACATTTTTTTGCGGCACGGCACCCCCAACCTGCCTCGAAATTCTTTTCTCTATCGACATTGGCGAAACCCGGCGTTTCGCCGTACACCTGGTTTTTCCTTTCAACCCGGTCTGGCTCTGTACTACTGTGGGCGCCACTGATTTTCAGTTGATGTCGATGCCTTTAGCGGCTCCCTGAACATGCAAGAACGCTCTACCAAAGCAATGTTTCGGTGGATCACCCAAATCAATATCGGCACCGTTGCCGTCCTCATCTCGCAGTCATTTCCCGCGCCCTGCCATGCCACTTCAAGGAGTTGACGTCAATCAAAACCTAAGCACTGTCGCTCATTACCATCGAAGGCACAAATTCGAATAACTCTTCTAACAAGGATATGGAGACATGGTGAACAAGACGACAGCAGATCCTCAAATTGCAGAGGAAGGTGTGAAATTCACGGTTGAAGTTGGTTTTGTCGACCGCGAATGCATCGTTTCGAAAAATGCGCTGGCACATCTGCGTCGATTGAAAGGCGGACAGCAGGATTTCATGGAAACTTACCGCAGTTTTGAAGACCAGATCCACAGC
>DATEZO010000211.1:0-3228 GCA_035255485.1 Burkholderiaceae bacterium | reverse complement strand
TGCCGGCGATAACCTTGGCGCGGCCGCCCTCGAATTCGAGCACAGGGATCTGTTCCGGCTGGATGTCGCGATAGCCGGCCGGCTTCATCTTTTCCTTTGCGGGCAGGTTGATCCACAACTGGAAGCCGCGCATGCGGCCTTGCTCTTGCTGCGGCATTTCCGAGTGGACGATGCCGCGCCCGGCGGTCATCCACTGCACGCCGCCGCCCTTGAGGTCACCCTGATTACCGAGGTGGTCTTCATGGCGCATATGCCCGTCGAGCATATAGGTGACGGTTTCGAAGCCGCGGTGCGGATGGGCCGGAAACCCGGCGATGTAGTCGCCAGGATTATCGGATGAAAATTCGTCGAGCATCAGGAACGGGTCCAGCCGCGTGCCCTGCCCGCGTCCCAGGCTGCGGCGCAGTTTGACCCCGGCGCCGTCGGAGGTAGCAATCGCTTCGATGATGCGTTGCAGGCTGCGAACCTGGCTTTTCGTGTCCATGATGTTCTTCCTTCCGTTAATGCAAGATACGATGTATCAGGCAGCCGCGCGCATGGGTGCCGTCAGTTGCCCAATCGATGCAGAGGCAGCTTCCAGTGCACTCCGCTTCTTTTCTTCTCCCATGTTCAATCCTTCGGCATACACGAATTCGACATCACTGATGCCGATGAAACGCAGGAAATCGCGCACATAACCGGTTTGCGTATCGAGTGCCGTGCCCGCGTACACACCGCCACGTGCGGCAAATACATATGCCTTCTTGCCATTCAACAGCCCAACCGGACCAGTCTCGGTGTATTTGAATGTGACGCCGGCACGTGCGACATGGTCGAAGTATGCCTTGAGTGTGGACGGCACGCCGAAGTTGTACATTGGCAGGCCTAGTGCAATCACGTCGGCCTGACGCAATTCATCGATCAGCTGATCCGAGAAATCGACCACCGCTTGCTGCTGCGCGCTGCGCTCTTCGGGCTTGGCCAGGAAGGCACCAAAGCGCTGCGCATCTAGGTGCGGCACCGGGGTGGCGGCGAGATCGCGCACCAGGACTTTTCCTTGCGGATTTGCCGCGCGCCAGCTGCCGACAAATTGCTCGGACAGACGGCTGGACTGGCCATTGTTGGAAAACAGGCTGGCATTAATTTGTAGCAATGTGGACATGTGAATACTCCTCGTGTTGGTTCGGTAAGCTCATTAAACTATTTATTGAGTCGATAAAAAAGTAGAATATTTAGCGTTAATTAATCTAATGAATAGATAATGAAGATTGCCGAGCATGATTGAAACCAACTACATTACTTTGGAGCAATGGCGTACTCTGATCACCGTGGTTGATACGGGCGGTTATGCGCAAGCGGCCGAAGTCTTGCACAAGAGCCAGTCATCGGTGACCTACGCGGTTCAGAAAATCGAGTCACTGCTGGGAGTAAAGGCATTCGAAATCCAGGGGCGCAAGGCCATCCTGACGCCGACTGGTCAGTTCCTGTATCGCCGGGCCAAAGCCTTGCTGGAGGAATCGCGCGCGCTGGAGCGGGCTGCCAGCCGCCTGTCAGCCGGCTGGGAAGCGGAAATCCGCATTGCGGTAGAAATCCTGTTTCCGACCTGGCTCATGCTCGGCTGCCTGAACCAGCTGAGTGCGGAAAGTCCGCATACGCGCGTCGAAATGATTGAATCGGTGTTGGGCGGCACCACCGAGGCGCTGCTGCATGGGCAGGCCGATCTGGCGATTGCCAATCAGGTGCCATCGGGGTTTCTCGGCATCCCGCTGATCCGCTTGCGCACCGTCCCGGTTGCCAGCCCGGACCATCCCTTGCACCGCCTCGGGCGCGACCTCACCCTGCAGGATTTACGCGCTTACCGCCACGTGGTGGTGCGCGAATCGGGCAGCAAGCGCAACAGCAATGTGCTGAGTGTCGACGTAACCCAGCGCTGGACCGTCAGCCACAGCGCCACCCAGATCGAGGCCGTGCGCATGGGGTTCGGCTTTGCCTGGCTGCCGGAAGAAAAAATCCGCGCTGAACTGGCAGACGGCAGCCTCAAGCCACTGTCCCTGAAGGATGGCGGCGAACGCTTTGCGCAACTCTATCTGATCCTCGCCGATCCGGATGCTGCCGGCCCAGGCACGTTGCGCCTGGCGCAGATCATCCGCGAAACAACCGGCAAGGAGTGCGCGCAGCGCGCGGCCGTCTCCGGATAGCCCCGCGCCTGAGATTACCGCAGTGCGGGGGCAGCAAGCGAATCACTCCAGCGCCGCATACACCAGGTTGCGAAACAGCTGGCGGTAATGATTGCGCTGCTCCGGCGCCTGCATCATGAAAATCGCGAGCAGGCTTTCCTCGGGATCGATCCAGAAGTAGGTTCCGGCCAGGCCGCTCCAGGTATAGTCGCCCACGCTGCCGGGCGCGATCGCACAACCGCTGTCGGTGCGTACCGCAAATCCGAGGCCAAAGCCGTATCCCGGGCCAGGCAGATAGCTCGCTCCCGTCATTGCCCCCGGTAGATGCGCCAGATGATCGCTCGTCATGAAGCGTAGCGTCTTGCGCGCCAGGAGGCGCACGCCGTCCAGCTCGCCTTCGTTCTGCAGCATTTGTGCAAAACGCAGATAGTCGCGCAGCGTCGACACCATGCCTCCGCCGCCCGAAAGAAAGGCGGGCTTTTGCGCAAGCTGGGGAAGCTTGACTTCGGCGCCCGACACCGGATCGACGCTGAATGCCTGCGCCATGCGGTGCTGGCGTTGCGGCTCAACCCAGAATCCGGTTTCATGCATGCCCAACGGCTTGAGAATGCGCTCGTCCAGAAACTCATCGAGCGGTTTTCCGGATATGCGTTCCAGGATCACGCCGAGCACGTCGGTGGAATGGCTGTACTCCCAGGTGGTGCCGGGCTGGTAGGCCAGCGGCACCTGCGCCAGCGCACGTACGAACTCGTCGCTGGTCGCCTTCGGGCTGCCCACGCGCGCTTCGCGGTAAGCGGCCTTCACCAGCGACTCGCCAAAAATGCCGTAGGTGAAACCGGAGGTATGCCGCAACAAGTCCTGTAGCGTGATCGCTTGCCGGGTCGGTTCCAGCGCCAGGGCGGGGCGTCCGGCGGCATCGAGTCGCTCGACGCCGACCTGCAGGTTTCGCAGTTCCGGCAAGTAGCGCGAGATCGGATCGCTGATGAGCAGCTTGCCCTCTTCCGCCAGCATCATGACGGCCACCGAGACGATCGGCTTGGTCATCGAATAGATGCGGAAGATGCTGTCGAGC
>DATEZO010000210.1:0-17341 GCA_035255485.1 Burkholderiaceae bacterium | reverse complement strand
GATCACGCTGACCGGAATGCCGGTCTCGCCGAACAGGCCGCGCGCCATGGCGCACCAGTTGGCTTCTGTGGCCGGGGAGGTCATCACGACCCGCCGCCGGGAAAGGTCGAACACGGCGTCGATGCCGACCGTGCGCCGGGCGTCGAGACGTTCGCGCACGCAGCAGGCGGTGACGTCGTCACCCAGCGGCGTGACAATGCATAGTGCCTCGTCGCTTGGACTCTCGCCGCTTTCCAGGGAGAATCCGGCATCGGCGATCAGCGTGGCAATCCGTTCCGCCAATTGCGGCCGGGCGCGGCTCAGCCAGATCAGCGAAGGGCGCTGCGTTGGCAGCGCCGGTTCGGGAACCGGTTCCTGCCTGCCGTCCTGATCATAACGATAGAAGCCACGCCCGGCCTTCTTGCCGAACAGCCCGGCGGTCAGCATCTGGCGCGTCAAAGGCTGCGGGCGGAAGCGCGGTTCCTCGTAATACTGGTGATAAATCGATTCCATCACCGGATGCGAGACATCGAGGCCGGTCAGGTCCAGCAGTTCACACGGACCAAGGCGGAAACCGGCGGCATCGCGCAGGATGCGGTCCAGCTCGGGCACCGTCGTGACGCCTTCCGACAGCAGGCGCAGGCCTTCGGTAATGAAGCCGCGTCCGGCATGATTCACGACAAAGCCCGGCGTATCCCTGGCGCGGATGGCGGTATGGCCCCAGTGCCGGCCGAGCGCGACCATGTAATCGACCATCTCCGGCGCGCTCAGCAGGCCGCCGATGACTTCGACGATTTTCATCAGTGGTACCGGATTGAAAAAGTGAAAGCCTACCACCCGTTCCGGATGATCCAGGCCGGCTGCAATGGCGGTGACCGGCAGCGATGAGGTATTGCTGGCCAGGATGGCGCCTGGCGCAACGATGCCTTCCAGCGTGCTGAACAACAGTTTTTTCGCGTCCAGGTCTTCGACAATGGCTTCGACGATGACGTGGCAATCGCGCAGTTCATCGAGTTCGGCGCATGCCTGCAGGCGATCGGCTGCCGCTGCCGCCTTGTCCCGGTCCAGCTTGCCTTTATCGACCAGTTTGCCGAAGGTTGCCAGCAATCCGGTGCACGCGTCTTCCGGCGCGCCGGCCCGGCTGTCGTGCAGGCGCACCTGCGCGCCGGCGAGTGCGGCAATCTGCGCAATGCCGCGGCCCATCACGCCGCAGCCGATAACGCCGATGATCAGATCCGATGAGTCGGCATCGGGACGGGTGTCATGCTGCATGCGGTTTCTCCTGAAAAATTGTCATGAATGCGCTCTGTGGCTCATGGTCCGGCAAAGCGGGATAGGGGTATCTGCGCTGCGACAACAGCTTGCATCATGGTATTCGATAAATACAATTGCGGCAGGGCGCCACCCGGCGAGACAGTCGGGGCCATTCATCACTTAAAGCGCCCATGGGATAATTACCCGGATACCATTCTCTGCCTGCCATGCGAATCTTGAAAAAATCCCAAGTGCGTTGCCTGATGCTGTTGCTGGCTGTGTTGATGCAGGCCGCAGGCGTCTCGGCGCGCGAACTGCCCTTGCCGGTTGCGCGCGCGCTACGGCAGGCGCATCTGCCGGTCGATGCGCTCGGCATCTACGTGCAGGACGTATCAGGCAGGAAGGCGCTGGTCGCATTCAACCCGGATACGCCATTCAGTCCAGCCTCCACCATGAAACTGGTCACAACCAATGCGGCGCTGGAGTTGCTGGGTCCGGCGTTTACATGGAAAACGCAAGCGTATGCCGATGGCGTCCAGTCCGGCGACGTGCTGCAAGGGAATCTGGTCATCAAGGGGAGCGGCGACCCCAAGCTCGTGACGGAAAAATTCTGGCTGTTCCTGCGCCAGATCCGCGCTCGGGGCGTGCGTGAAATCACCGGCGATCTGGTGCTGGATCGCAGCGCATTTGAAGAAGTTGCCTACGATCCGGCCGGATTCGACGGTGATCCGTCAAAGCCGTATAACGCCGGTGCGGATGCGCTATTGCTGAACTACGAGACGCTGCGTTTACGGTTTGCGCCTGACGAAAGCCAGGGCATGGTGAACGTCACGGTCGATCCACCGGTGGCGGATTATCCGGTTGCCGCACCGCGCCTGGCGAACGGGGACTGCGGCGACTGGCAGCGCAAACTGGATGCAACGCTGCAGGACGGCATACGCTTCAACGGCAGCTTTGCGATCGCGTGCAACGAGAAGACCTGGTATGTGCATCCCGCGCATCTGACGCATACCCGGTATTTCGGCGCGGTATTCCGCCAGATGTGGGCGGATCTCGGCGGGGTTTTCAGAGGGAGCGTGCGCAGCGGCCCGACGCCCTCCGATGCGCGGCTGATTACCGAGTGGGAGTCGGCGACGCTGCCGGAAGTGATCCGCGATATCAACAAATACAGCAACAACGTGATGGCGCGTCAGCTGCTGCTGACCATCGCCGCCAGCAAGCTGCACCTGCCGGGAAATACCGAACGCGGCACGGACGTCGTGAAGTCGTGGCTGGCGAACAAGGGCATCGCCGCACCCGAACTGGTGATCGAAAACGGCTCGGGCCTGTCGCGCATCGAACGCATCGCCCCGCGCACGATGGCGCGCATGCTGGTCGCCGCATTCAAATCGCCCGTCATGCCGGAATTGATGGCGTCGATGCCGGTAGTCGGCTACGACGGCACGATGCGCAACCGGCTCAGGGAGAGTGGCGTCGCCGGCAACGCGCATATCAAGACCGGCCGGCTGGATGACGTGCGCGCGGTGGCCGGTTACGTATTGGCCGCATCAGGCAAGCGCTATGCGGTCGTCTGCCTCATCAATCACCCGAATGCGGATAGCGGACTGGAAGTCCAGGATGCGTTGCTACAGTGGGTGTATGAATTCGGATAGCCCGGGGTTTTGGTGGCGCAGGCCCCGGATTACGCTGCGCTAATCCAGGCTGCCGAATACAGGCGGCATCGCGCCGTTTCTCACAATGGCGGAATTGGCTGGCGAATTCACTGCGCGGACTTTCATGCCGGTTACTGCCGGTCGATTACCGAATGCCACCAGATCCGGAATTCGCGGCACAGACCATCCGGTTCCAGCGCAACCACCGCCACGCCATCCAGCGCAAGGCGCGGCAAGGGATCTCCCGGATTGCGCGCCAGCATATTGGTGCCGTTCGACGCCGCCCATATCGCGAACATCTCTTCCGATGCGACCTGGTACGTGGTGTGCCAGTGCGCGATGCCGCCTCCGGCGTGGCTGTGCAGGATCTCGAAATCGAGCCTGATATCCTGCTGCAGCTTGGTGCGTTGCCAGTATTCTTTTATCTGCGCATGCCCGGTCTGCACCGCAAACGGCGTGTTGCGATAGCAGCCGTCCGTGGTGAACAGCGATGCCAGCAGGTTTTCATCACTTGTTTCCCATGCCTTCTTGTAGTTTTCCATGAATCGCGTAATACCCATGCCGATCACTCCCCATGTGGTTATATGAATATCCTGCCTTTTTCAATCCTGATACGCGAGCGCGCCGGTCAGGTGTCTTGCAAATTCGTCGGCCGGCATCGGCCGGGCGAAATAATAGCCTTGCGCCTCATCGCAGCGGAAACGCCGCAGCCGCTCCAGCATCGCCTCATCCTCTACGCCTTCCGCGATGATTTTCAGGTTCAGGCTGCGGCCCATCTGGATAATGGCATGCACGATTGCCGCGTCATCCGGATCGGTTGCGATGTCGCGCACGAAAGAGCGGTCGATCTTCAGCTTGTCGACTGCAAAGCGCTTCAGGTACGACAGGCTGGAATAGCCGGTCCCGAAGTCGTCGATCGATAGCGTGACGCCCAGTTGCTTCAGGCGCTTGATCGAGGCAAGTACATTTTCGACATTCTGGATCAGCAGAGACTCGGTGATTTCGAGTTCGAGACAGGCGGGATCGAACCCCGATTCCTGCAGCGCATTGACGATTGTCTGTTCCAGGTTGCCGCGCTTGAATTGCACCGCCGACAGGTTCACTGCAATGCGTATATCGGGCAAGCCCGCCTTTTTCCATGCCATCCCCTGGCGGCATGCTTCGCGCATGACCCATTCGCCGATCGGGACGATCAATCCGCTATCCTCGGCGACCGAAATGAATTTTGCCGGTGCGACCAGGCCGAGTTTCGGATGATTCCAGCGGATCAGCGCTTCGGCGCCCACCACTGCGCCGCTGGCAAGATCGACCTGCGGCTGGTAGTACAGCACGAACTCGTCACGCTCCAGCGCCTTGCGCAAACCGTTGCGCGTGGATAGATGTTCGACGGCTTCGATATTCATCTGCTCGTCAAAAAAGCGGTAAGTGCTGCGCCCGGCTTCCTTGGCGCGGTACATCGCGGTATCCGCTTTCTTCAGCAGCGTGTCGAAATTCTCGCCGTCGTCCGGATAAATCGCAATCCCGATCGATGCCGTGGTGGCAAGTTCCTGGCCACCGAACTCGAACGGCGCCTGTAGTTTCTCCATGATCTTGAGCAGTACGCCGGCAGTCGTATCGGCATCGTGCAATTCCGGCAGCACGATCAGGAATTCGTCGCCACCCTGGCGGCTGCAGGTATCGGTATCGCGCACGCATTCGCCCAGTCGCACAGCGATTTCCTTGAGCAACGCATCGCCCGAGGCATGGCCAAGGGAATCGTTGATGGTCTTGAAATGATCGAGGTCGAGGAACAGCAGCGCTACCTGCGTTCCGGTACGCCCGGCGTGAGCCGCTGCCTGCTCGAAGCGGTCCTGTGCCAGCAGGCGGTTGGGTAACCCTGTCAGGGTGTCATGATAGGCAAGAAACTTGATTTGCTGTTCGGCGTTGCTGCGCCCGATGGCGAGCTGATTGAAATTCTCCATCAGTTCGCCGATTTCATCCTGCCGCCGGATGGGAAGAGGCGCAAAGGGCGCGTCTCCTTTTGTCATGCGCCGCATGGCTGCGCCCGCTTCGCCGAGCGGCGCCAGCTGCCGTCTCAGGAGAAAGTGCAGTGCCACGGCGAGCGTCAGGGTCAGCAGTAGCGACGCCAGGTATACCTCGCGTTTCAGCGTCACGATCGGGGAAAAGGCTTCCTCGGTAGTGATGCCGGCGATCACCATCCAGCCGGCGGCCTTGATGGTGCGCGCCACCGTCAATCTTTTTTCGCCACGCGGCGTGACAACGATGGCCGCATCTTCAAAGCCGTGCTCCAGCCGCTTGCTGATCACCGGATCTACTCCCTTGACAGGCACCGGCTGCATGATGCGCTTTTTGTCGGAGGCGGAAATGATGATGTGTTCCTTGAGCGAGATGACCAGGAAGGCGCCGGTCTTGCCGAGCTTGATCCGTTCGAGCCGGCCGAACAGGTCCTGGCTGGAAATATCCAGGCCGCAGATCAGTACGCCCATCATGGCGCCGGATGCATCCTTGATCGGCAGCACGATGGCAACCACAGGCTGCTTCAGGTAGCGTCCGACGAATGGGGTGGTAATCATGCTCCGGCCGGTGTTCATGGCTTCCTGGAAGTAGGGACGGTCGCTGATGGATGCGCCGACACGCCCTGCAACATGGGGAAAATCGGCAATGTTGGTGCCTTCCTTGTTAACGATGAAAATACCGTAGGGGAAGACCAGATGCGAGATGGGATGCTGTTCGAGATAGGTGTTCAATCCGGCCGGATCGGCCATGAGCGCGGGTGTGATCGATTGCATGATCTCTTCCAGCATGCCGGTGCGCACCTGTATCTTGAGATCGATGTCGGAGGCGACATAATCCGCCGTTGCCGACAATTGGTTCGCTACCTGGCGCTCGAGGTCTGTCTGCAGCACGTGGATGATGCGGGCGGTAAGCCCCCAGATGCCGGCGATGAAAAGCGTCAAGACTGCGACAAGGATGCGATTCTTGAAACTGATTGTGCGGGGCAGAATGGCCATGAATGAGGCGTGCGAACGATGACCGGTTCGATAGTAGCCAGAAACCATGGCCATGGCAATGCGGCTGTGGCGGGAATGACGCGAAGCATCGGGTAACGCAGCACCGGTATCCGGAAATGCAGGAAAACCGGACCGGATTTCCCGATGCGCGGCGTGCGGTTTTTTGTCAGGGCGTCTTGCGCCTCCGGCCCAATCGCCAGGAAACCGGAAAACCCCGGGTTGTCAAAGGATGAGCGGCCGGTTCGACAGCTGATTCTGGCGCGCGCCGTCATCCGGAAATTTCGCCGCCAGCAAACCATTGAGTTGTGTCAAACCGGCAATTGCGCTGTCGTGGAATTCGCCGCGCGCAAAACCTTGCGTCATGGTCTTGCATACCGTCTGCCAGTCGCCCGCAGCCAGTGCCCGCCCGACTGCGCGGTCGGCAATGATTTCCACCTTGTGGTCGGCCAGGTTGATGTACACCAGGATGCCGCAGTTTTCCTCGGTATCCCAGATCCGGTAGAGCGAGAACAGTTCCCTGGCGCGTTCGCGTGCTGAATGGCCGCCCGCTGCCATCTGCATCGGCAGCGCGGGTTCGATGATCAGGCGGACTTCGGCGCGATGCTGCTTTTCGCCGGCGGCAATCGCCGCCTGGATGGCTTCCAGCGTGCGGGCCGGGAATGCGCGTCGTCCGGTGGAAGTGGTCGTCGCCAGGTGCCGCAGGGCGCGAGTGATGTTTTTCATTACCAGTCCCCCGATGCGCCGCCGCCGTCGAATCCGCCGCCGCCGCCCGAAAAGCCGCCGCCGGAACCGCCACCGAATCCACCGCCGCCAAAACCGCCGTGCCGACCGATGCTGCTGCCAATCCCGCTGCCGAGTATGATGCCGGCGGTGCGTCCCCAGCCATTGCTGCTGAGTCCGCGGCGCGAGCGCCTGGTGCGTGACATGATGCTGCCAATGATCATCAACACAACGAAGAACAGCGGCAGCAGGCCCCCGTCCGCGGATTCATCCTGCTGACCGGCTTGTCGCGCGGGAGCAGGAAACTGCTCCTTGTCCAGCAGGCTGGTGATGGCCGCCACGCCGGCAGCCAGTCCGCCATAGTAATCGTTTTGCCGGAAATACGGCGCGATCACATCCTGCAGGATGCGCTTGGATTGCGCATCGGTCAGCGTGCCCTGCACACCGCGCCCGGCTTCGATCCGCAGGCGACGCAACGCCTTCGGATTATCCCTGGCGACAATCAGGATCACGCCGTCGTCCACACCCTTGCGGCCAAGTTTCCAGGCGTCGGCAACCCGGATGCCGTATTGCTCGATGACTTCGGGCGCGGTGCTGCCCACCAGCAGCACCGCGATCTGGCTGCCGGTGCGGGCTTCATACTCCTTCAGTACATTGTCGAGCGCCGCTCGCTGGTCGGGCTTCAGCATGCCGGCCGTATCGGTCACATGCGAGACGAGCGGCGGGATCGCGGCCAGATTCTGGGCCTGCGCAAGCGCGGACAGCAGCGTAAACGCCAGGGCAAGCAGGCTGCGGAACAGGGTCATGTCATCCGGTCCGGGTCATTTGCCGAAATCGACTTTTGGCGCATTGGAAATCGCCTTTTCGTTTTCGACGGTAAACGATGGCCTGACTTCGTAACTGAAGATCTTCGCGGTCAGGTTGGTCGGAAAGCTGCGCGCCAATACGTTGTAATCCTGCACCGCCGCGATGTAGCGCTGGCGTGCCACCGTGATCCGGTTTTCGGTGCCTTCCAGTTGCGATTGCAGGTCGCGGAAGCTGGTATCGGCCTTCAGGTCCGGGTATTTTTCGGAGACGGCCATCAGGCGTGACAGGGCGGACGAGAGTTCGCCCTGCACCTGCTGGAATTTCTGGAAGGCCTGCGGATTATTCAGCACTTCCGGCGTGATCTGGAAACTGGTGGCGGCGGCGCGCGCGCGGGTCACGGCTTCCAGCGTCTCGCGTTCGTGCGATGCATAGCCCTTGACCGTATTGACCAGGTTCGGAATCAGGTCGGCGCGGCGCTGGTACTGGTTCACGACTTCGCTCCATGCTGCCTTGATCTGCTCATCCTTGGTCTGGAAATCGTTGTAGCCGCATGCGCTCAACATTGATGCAAATACGGCAATCGTGACCCATCTCAGCCATTTTTTCATGATGTTTTCCTTTTTTTATGGAAATCTGATGCACAAGATAACGAACAATCAGTTGCAGCCCGACCTATCTGCGGGCGTATGCGTCCGGTTTCAACGGCCGCGTGCCGGCAGTGTCCCGGCATAATGCAAGAAGAATGACAATGGTCAGTCTTTGCGGGAGAACGATGTCATTTCGGTACGATAGCACGGCGCGTTACAATGCGCCTACCTGACAAAATGAGACGATACCGTGACTTTTACCGAACAATTATCCGCCGCATGGGCAACCAACAATTCTCTCTTGTGTGTCGGGCTTGATCCGGACGTGGCAAAGTTTCCGGCCCATCTGCAACAGCAACCGGATGCCATCTTCCAGTTCTGCAAGGCGATCATCGATGCCACTGCGGATGCGGCCTGCGCCTTCAAGCCGCAGATCGCCTACTTCGCCGCCTTGCGCGCGGAAGAGCAGCTGGAAGCAATCTGCATTTATCTACGGGATAACTATCCGCACCTGCCGATCGTGCTCGACGCCAAGCGTGGCGACATCGGTGCTACCGCCGAGCAATATGCGCGCGAAGCCTTCGAGCGTTATGGCGCGGACGCGGTAACAGTCAATCCGTACATGGGTTTCGACTCGGTCGCACCGTACCTGGAGTGGAAAGAGCGCGGCGCAATCGTGCTGTGCCGGACCTCGAATCCGGGCGGTTCCGATCTGCAATTCCTGATGGTGGACGGCCAGCCGCTGTACCAGCATGTGGCGCGCATGGTCGCCGAAAAATGGAATGTCAATGGGCAATGCGGCCTGGTGGTCGGCGCGACTTTCCCGGCGGAACTGGCGCAGGTGCGCGCGATTGTCGGCGACATGCCGCTCCTGGTGCCGGGCATCGGCGCACAGGGCGGGGATATCGAGGCGACCGTAACTGCGGGCAAAACCGCAAACGGCGCAGGCATGATGATCAATTCGTCGCGCGCGATCCTGTATGCCAGGCCCGACGTACAGGCAGGGGAAGATTTCGCCCAGGCGGCCCGTCGGGCGGCACTCGACACACGCGATGCGATCAATCGATTCCGGACATGAGCGATTGCGGCGCGCCCATGCGGTTTCAGGGCAGGGTGAATGAGGTATCTGGCGCCTGGCATCTCGCTGCCATCATTCCCGCAGGAATGGCGGCAGCGAGGCGAACCTGCTCCGAACCAATAATGCCGCTGCATGAAATCCTTGCATGGCAGGGGAGTATGGCAAAAATATCGCCATATTCGCACTGAATTCGCGGTATTTTAAAAATACGCAGGTGAGTATTTAATTTGATGCAAACGCCCCGGGAGCGCCATTCCAGCCGGTTTTAACGCCGGAACACGGCCTGTGGCGGTTGCTTTTTCCCGTCTTTATGCCTTTTCCAGAAACCGCAGCAATCCCTTGATCGAATGGATCACGGTCTGGCGGCGCACCGCTTGGCGATCGCCGGCAAATACCAGCCGTTCGGTATGGGTGCGGTCGCCTCTGGTCCAGCCGAAACATACCGTGCCGACCGGCTTGCCCGGTACCGCGCCGCCGGGGCCGGCGATGCCGGTGGTTGACAGGGCGACATGCGCATTGCTGTTGGCCAGCGCACCCTCGGCCATGGCGGCAGCGACTTCTTCACTGACCGTGCCATGCTGCGCGATCAGCGCTGCCGGCACATTCAGCAATTCGGTCTTGGATGCATTGGAATAAGTGATGAAGCCACAGTCGAACCATTCGGAAGAGCCCGCGATCTCGGTGATCGCTTGTGCGACGCCGCCGCCGGTGCAGGATTCCCCGACCGCCAGCAGCAGGTTTTTTTCATGCAGGGCGTGTCCTGCGCGTGTCGCCAGGTCCATGATCTCGTCCATGATGTTGCCTCCTTGTTCATATTGGTATAAAAGATAGTGTTGCCATTGATCGATAAAACTATCGGTCAGATGACTCGCCACAGCGCAAACAGCAGCAGCGTGTAAAACGCGGCCAGCACATCGTCCCACATCACGCCAAACCCTCCCTTGAGACGGCGATCGAAATAGCCGATCGGAGCGGGCTTGACCATGTCAAAAAAGCGGAACCACAGAAACGCCCACAGCTGGGTCGCCATGCCGGCCGGCGTCACGACCAGCAGCACCAGCCAGAAAGCGATGATTTCATCCCATACCATGCTGCCGTGATCCGCGACGCCGAGATCGCGGCCGGTTTTTTCGCATGCCCCTATGCCGATGGCAAAGCCGGCTGCGATGATGATGGCCCAATGCATCGTCGTGAACACCTCCGGCCAGCGTCGTGACAGCACGCTGAATGACAGCCATGCGAACAGGGTGCCCGCCGTCCCCGGCATGATGGGCGACAGGCCGCTGCCGAAACCTTGCGCGATCAGGTGCGTGTAATGCGCCAGCAGGAAGCCGACATCGGGCTTGGTGATGCGGGTGGACTGGCCGGATTCCAGTGTAGTCATGATGCGGCAAAGTGGTCGAACGAGGAAAGCGGCAGTTGTAGCGGCGCGCCATGTGCATCGATCAGGCGCAGGCCGGGCGTGGCCTCGATCATGCCGGTGCGCGTTACGGCGATACCGGCGCTCTGTGCCGCGTCCAGTACCGCCTGGCGCTTTGGTGCCGGGGCAGTGAAGCACAATTCATAATCGTCGCCGCCGGCGAGGGCAAAGCGGCGGCGCAGGTCCGGTGCACAGCGCGCCAGCGCCGGTCCCGGCGGTAACGCATCCACATCCAGCGTCGCACCGACGCCGGAGCGCTGCAGGATGTGCCCAAGATCACCGCTCAAACCATCGGAGATATCGATCGCGGCATGGGCGATGCCGCGCAAGGCGAGGCCCAGCTCGATGCGTGGCGTCGGTACATGCATCCGCCCGGCGGCCAGGTCGAGATCGGCGGCGGCCAGCGCGACTTCATTGCGATAGCCTGCCAGCGCCAGCCGCGCATCTCCCAGCGTTCCGGAGACCCAGATATCGTCGCCGACCTGCGCGGCATCGCGCCGCAAGGCCAGGCCAGCCGGCACTTCGCCGAATACCGTGATGCAGATGTTAAGTGGCCCCCGCGTCGTATCGCCGCCGATCAGTTCGCAGCCGTGGCAGTCGGCCAGTGCGAATAATCCTTGCGCAAAAGGCGACAGCCATTCCGGGCGCGCATCGGGCAGGGCGAGAGCAAGCGTGAAGGCCAGCGGCTGCGCGCCCATGGCGGCCAGGTCGGACAGGTTGACCGCCAGGCACTTGTGCCCGAGCTGGAGCGGATCGGCCTGCGCAAAGAAATGGCGGCCTTCGACCAGCATGTCGGTTGAAATCGCCAATTGCATGCCGGGCGCAGGAGCGAGCAACGCGCAATCGTCGCCAATCCCGAGCACGGCGCGGCTCCCGGGGCGCGGCGGTCGGGTGAAGTAGTGCGCAATCAGGTCGAATTCGGACAGCATTCCGCGATTGTACCGAAGACGCGCAAGGCGATACAGCGAATCGCATCTGGTCGAGCTTGCGGAATTCGCGGGCTACCGTATAGCCCGCGAGACCGGCGCCGACGATGATGATCGGTTTCATCCGGATGGCCGCCTTGTGGCTGAAAATTGCGTGAATGTCAGATTTCCGCCATCTCGAAATCTGTCTTCGCCACGCCGCAATCAGGGCAAGCCCAGTCAGCCGGGATATCACCCCAGCGCGTCCCGGCGGCAATGCCTTCTTCCGGCATGCCGGCTGCTTCGTCATAGATAAAACCGCAAACGATACATTGATAGGTTTTCATGATGGTTCTTCCTTATGAGAGTTGTTCGGGGCAGCGTTCAGGATTGGCCCTGCACCGAAGCAAGCGCGGCGCGATAATGATTTGCATGGCGTTCTTCGACTTTTGCCAATGCGGCAAAACGCTTGGCAGCCATTTCCAGCGTGCGCCGGAAATTGTCTGCATGCTCTTTCGATTCGGCGATCTGGCCGTCGAATTCGGCAACTGCGGCCTGATTGCCTTCCTCCACCGCAAGATGGCGAAATTTCGGATACATTTCGGTGTATTCGTAGGTTTCGCCTTCGATCGCGATTTCGAGCGCCTTGGCCGGGGTCAATTGCGCTTTTGGATACAGCAGGTCGAGATGCCCGAATGCGTGCATCACTTCCTGGTTCGCGGTTTCCTCGAAAATCTTCGCGACATCGCTGGCGCCCGCTTCGCGCGCGAGTTTTGCGAAATAGCGGTACTTGATATGCGCCATCGATTCTCCGGCAAACGCCGCTTCAAGGTTGTCGATGGTGATGGATTTGATGGTGGGATATTGTTTATTTGCCATGATTCGCTCCTGTTTTTGGATGAATGATCTGATTTGTTTTTGCAATCAGCATGGAAATAATCATAAAAGAATACAATCAATAAATAAAATTAATAATTTTTATCGTATTGATAGTTTTTAATGTCAAAAATTGACTGAAGAGCGCTTTATTGTTCTTGGGAGCTGCTGAAATCCTCTTTTTCATGCCGAAAATGGAATGGAGTTGGTACAAATACGTACAAAGTCGGCATTTCCCGTCTGTTAAAATGATTTGCTTTCGGCAGTAATAATGGAAGGCTGCAGAGTATGGATTCCCTGATTGCGCAAAAAGAAGAGCTTCGCCAGGCGGCGCTTGAATATCATGAATTTCCCACCCCCGGGAAAATCAGCGTTATGCCTACCAAGCAGTTGATCAATCAGCGTGATCTGGCGCTGGCCTACTCGCCAGGCGTGGCGGCAGCTTGCGAAGAAATCGTCGCCGATCCAGCCAACGCCTTCAAATACACCGCGCGCGGCAATCTGGTCGCGGTCATCACCAACGGTACGGCGGTGCTGGGCCTGGGCAATATCGGGCCGCTGGCATCCAAGCCGGTCATGGAAGGCAAGGGCGTATTGTTCAAGAAATTCGCCGGCATCGATGTATTCGATATTGAAATCAACGAGCCCGATCCGGACAAGCTGTGCGACATCATTGCCGCGCTGGAGCCGACATTTGGCGGCATCAACCTGGAAGACATCAAGGCACCCGAGTGCTTCTACATCGAGCGCAAGCTGCGCGACCGCATGAAGATCCCGGTCTTCCATGACGATCAGCACGGCACCGCGATCATCGTCGGTGCGGCGATCCTGAACGGCCTGAAAGTGGTCGGCAAGGATATCAGGCAATGCAAGCTGGTGGTGTCCGGCGCCGGCGCGGCCGCACTGGCCTGCCTGGATCTGATTGTCGATCTCGGTTTTCCGATCGAAAACATCTTTGTCACCGACCTGGCAGGCGTAGTGTACAAGGGCCGCATCGAGCTGATGGACCCGGATAAGGCGCGTTTTGCGCAGGACACCAGCGCCCGCTTGCTGGCTGAAGTGATTCCTGGCGCCGACATTTTCCTTGGGCTATCCGCCGGTGGCGTGCTCAAGCCGGAAATGGTCAAGCAGATGAATGCCCATCCGCTGATTCTGGCGCTGGCCAATCCCACCCCGGAAATTCTGCCGGAAGAAGTGAAGGTCGTGCGCGACGATGCAATCATTGCCACTGGCCGTTCGGACTATCCGAACCAGGTCAACAATGTTCTGTGTTTCCCGTATATCTTCCGCGGCGCACTCGACTCCGGTGCGACCACCATCACGCGCGAAATGGAGGTTGCCGCCGTGCGGGCAATTGCCGATCTGGCGCAAGTCGAGCAATCGGATGTTGTCGCCTCCGTGTATGGCATCGACAACATGTCGTTCGGACCCGAGTACGTGATTCCAAAACCGTTTGATCCGCGCCTGATGATGAAAATCGCGCCGGCAGTGGCAAAGGCGGCGGCCGATTCCGGCGTCGCGTCGCGCCCGATTACGGACTTGCAAGCGTATGCCGATCGGCTGCAGCAGTTCGTCTACCACAGCGGTACCTTCATGAAACCGATCTTCCAGGTTGCCAAGAAGGCGCCTGCTGCCAGGAAGCGCATCGTATTCGCGGAAGGCGAAGACGAGCGCGTGCTGCGCGCGGTGCAGATCGTGGTCGATGAAAAGCTGGCCAAGCCGATTTTAGTGGGGCGTCCTGCGGTGCTGCTGCAGCGCATCCACAAATTCGGCCTGCGGCTGGAGCCGGATGTCGACTTTCTCGTGATCGATCCGGAATACGACGAGCGCTATCGCGATTACTGGCAGACCTACCTGCAAATGACCCGGCGCAAGGGCGTGACCGAACGCTACGCCAAGCTGGAGATGCGCCGCCGCCATACGCTGATCGGTTCGATGATGGTCTACAAGGGCGATGCCGACGGCATGATCTGCGGTACTTTCGGCACGACCGCATTGCATCTGCATTATATTGACCAGGTGCTCGGCAAGCGGGACGGCGTGAATGTCTATGCGGCGATGAATGGCCTGATCCTGCCGAATCGCCAGGTGGTGCTGGTGGATACACATGTGAATGAAAATCCGAACGCAGAACAGCTGGCCGAAATCACCATCCTGGCTGCCGATGAAATGCGTCGCTTCGGGCTGATGCCGCGCGCTGCATTGCTGTCGCACTCGAACTTCGGTTCGAACAATAGCGAATCAGCGAAAAAGATGCGCTCGGTGTTGTCCCTCTTGCGCGAAAAGGCGCCCGATCTCGAAGTCGATGGCGAAATGCATGGCGACATGGCGCTCAATTGCGATCTGTTGAAGGAAATGATGCCGGATTCGCCCTTGAAAGGTGATGCGAACCTGCTGGTACTGCCGAACATTGATGCGGCGAACATTTCATACAATTTGCTCAAGACTGCAGCCGGCAATAATATTGCAATCGGCCCCATATTGCTTGGTTGCGCAAAACCGGTGCATATCCTGACGCCTTCGGCAACAGTGCGCAGGATCGTCAACATGGCTGCGTTGTGCGTGATGGATGCAGTGGCGGAACGATAGAGCTTGCCTGTGCAGGCTCTTTATCGATCACTTTGATCAACGTCAGCGATTACCGCTTCCATATTGGAACGGTGATTTCTCCGGCATATCATCGTGTAATCGAGCAAGAAGGGGTTGCGCAAATGAAAAACGCACCTCAACGGGTGCGTATTCATGTTTGGTGCCGAGAGCCGGAATCGAACCGGCACGCTGTCTCCAGCGCGGGATTTTGAGTCCCGTGCGTCTACCTATTCCGCCATCTCGGCAACGCAAGACGCCATTATCGCTTATTTGCGGCGCTGGAGCAACATGCGGGATGGCACCGAATGGCAGTGGCATTGTCACTGCATAAATTTAAAGCGTATCATCGCGTTCTTCTCTTCAATACAGCAATATTAATCAATCTGATGAAGCCTGCAAAAATCCGCGAGATTGTACTCGGCAAGGCGCTTGATCCGATGAAAAGCGAAACCCGGCATTCATTGGCGCTCGTCGCGTTTCTGGCATGGGTCGGTCTCGGAGCGGATGGTTTGTCGTCGTCGGCCTATGGACCGGAAGAGACGTTCCGTGCACTGGGGGCGCACACGCATCTTGGTTTGTACATGGCGCTGGCTACGGCGGTCACGGTATTCATCATTGCACTTGCATATAACCAGGTGATCGAGTTGTTTCCAACCGGCGGCGGCGGATATCGGGTCGCCACCAAGCTGGTCGGCCCGTATATGGGCTTGATTTCAGGTTGCGCGCTGGTGCTTGATTATGTTTTGACAATTGCTATTTCGATTGCCGCCGGCGTTGAAGCGATTGCATCGCTTTTGCCGATCGGCTTTCATGCCTATAAGCTATGGACCGAGGCACTCATTATTGGCCTATTGATCATGTTGAATCTGCGCGGCATGAAAGAGGCGATCAAGATTTTGCTGCCAATCTTTGTGGGTTTCGTCCTGACGCATTTCACGCTGATTGTGTACGGCATTTTCGCCCATGTGTCGCACTTGCCTGATCTTGTGCCGAATACGCTGGCCGAAACGGTAACCCTTGCAGACCAGATTGGGTGGATCAGCGTGGCGGGCATGTTGCTGCTGGCATATTCGCAGGGGGGCGGCACCTACACTGGCCTGGAAGCGGTATCGAACAACGTGAATATCCTGGCGGAACCACGCGTGCACACCGGCAAGATGACGATGACGTACATGGCGCTGTCCCTGGCATTCACCGCAAGCGGCATCATCTTGCTGTATCTGCTCTGGAATGCGGTTCCGGTGGAAGGACAGACCCTGAATGCGTCGACATTCAAGGCGATCATTGACAACCTTGGATTCGGCAGCGATCTGCTCAACAAGGGGCTTCTGACCATCGTGCTGGCCTTCGAGGCCGGCCTTCTGTTTGTTGCCGCCAATACCGGTTTTCTGGGCGGGCCGGCAGTGCTTTCCAATATGGCTGCGGATTCCTGGGTGCCGCACAAATTCCGTTACTTGTCGACACGACTGGTGACGCAAAACGGCATTCTGGTGCTCGGCGTCGCAGCGCTTGCGATCCTGTTCTGGACGCGTGGCAGCGTGACGCTGCTGGTGGTGCTGTATTCAGTATCGGTATTTCTGACATTTGCCATTTCATTGTTTGGATTGTGTCTGTACTGGTGGCGGCATCGCAAAGAGCCCGAGCACTGGAAAAAACGGTTTTTCCTGTCCCTCGCGGGTTTCGTGATTTGCGCCAGCATTCTTGCGGTGCTGGTGGTGGAGAAGTTTGCGGAAGGTGGCTGGGCGGCGGCGCTGATCATCGCGGCGATTGCCGGCATGTGCATCTATATCCGGAATCATTATCGCGAAACCAAGAATGCCATCCATTCAGTCGATCAGGTTTTTGCAAATCAGCCTTTTGGACCGAATGTCGGACCTGTCACTCCGAACCCGGAAGATCAGACCGCCGTGTTCATTGTTGGCAGTTCGCGCGGCGGTGGCCTGCATGCGCTGTTATGGGTGCAGCGCATGTTTCCCGGGCATTTCAAGAATTTCATTTTCGTTAATGCGCGCACGGTGGATTCCCATGCGTATGGCGGCGAAGGCGCGGTCGAGCAAATGCGCGCGGAAGCGAATGCGACGCTCAAGTTTTTTGTCGATTTCTGCCACAGTCACGGTATGGCATCGGCGGCCTATCTTGGGTTCGGTACGGATGTGGTGTATGAGGTAACCAAGCTATGTGAAAACATCAGCAAGGAGTACCCGAATGCGATTTTCTTTACCAGCAAGCTGATTTTCGAACATGACAACTGGTTCATCAGGCTGCTGCATAATCAGGCTGCACTGGCTATTCAGCGGCGCCTGCATTTCAATGGGCTGCAGATGGTGATCCTGCCGATGAAGGTGTAGCGTCCGTCGCCAGGATAATCGAACAATACAAGGAGAGATCATGCAATTCGTTTTTACCCCGCAGACTCCAGCGGGTGTTCCCGTTGCCGGAAACAGTGCATTGTTCCCTGTACAT
>DATEZO010000209.1:0-2182 GCA_035255485.1 Burkholderiaceae bacterium | reverse complement strand
TCGATCGCCTTGCGAACGGCCTTGATCGCGGTGCGCAGCGTGGAACGCTGGCTGGAGTTATGCGCGTTTTGCTTGACTGCTTGACGAGCACGTTTGCGTGCTTGTGCGGTATTTGCCATGTAAGTTTCCTAAAACGAAATCGAACTGTATGCGCCAAATTTCAGAATCAGCGACACAGAAATCAGTAAAGCTGCGGATTATAACGTTTTTTTGGAAAATGGGCAACGCCTCGTATTGAATCGGATCGGAAACAACTGGAAGCAATTGCGCGCCGGGTGCCGTCATATCCACGGCTATAATTGCGCCCCATGAATCTGCACAAAACGCTTGCCACGATCTTCGGCATGACCATGGTGTCCCGCGTGACGGGCCTTGTCCGCGAACTGCTGGTTGCGCGCGCTTTCGGCGCCTCCGCTTACACCGACGCCTTTTTCGTTGCCTTCCGTATTCCCAACCTACTGCGCCGGCTATTTGCGGAAGGAGCCTTTTCACAAGCGTTCGTGCCGATCCTGGCCGAATACAAGAATAAAAAAGGGAGCGAAGCCACCAAGGAACTGGTCGATCACGTCGCGACCCTCCTGACTTGGACGCTAGTATTAACCTGCCTACTAGGAATTGTGGCATCGCCGGTCATCGTCTACTTCATGGCAACCGGCCTCAAATCCGATCCGGAAGCCTTCAATGTATCGGTCGTCATGACGCGCCTCATGTTCCCGTATATCGGTTTCATGTCCTTCGTGGCGCTGGCCGGCGGGGTATTGAATACCTGGCGCGAATTCAGGGTGCCGGCATTCACGCCTGTCCTGCTCAATTTATCCTTCATCGCCGCGTCGCTGTTTCTCGCACCGCATCTGCAACAACCGATCTACGCGCTGGCGATTGCTGTCATCATCGGCGGCATTCTGCAGGTGGCAGTACAAATTCCGCCCATGCGGAAAATCGGCATGCTGCCGAAAATTGCATTGAATCCACTTGTTGCCACGAGCGACGCCGGCGTACGCCGCGTCTTGCGCCAAATGGTGCCGGCGACGTTCGCCGTATCGGTCGCGCAGATCAGCTTGATTATCAATACCAACATTGCCTCCCGCCTAGCCAACGGCAGCGTTTCCTGGCTGTCTTATGCGGATCGCTTAATGGAACTCCCGACCGCGCTGCTGGGTGTTGCCTTAGGCACGATCCTGTTGCCCAGTCTTTCCAAGGCGCATGCTGATAACAATACCGAGGAATACTCGGCGCTACTGGACTGGGGCCTGCGCCTGACTTTTCTGCTCGCGATGCCAGCGGCTGTTGGGCTGGCGACCTTGTCGGAACCATTGACGACGACGCTATTCCATTATGGAAAATTCGATGCGCAATCCGTCGCCATGACCGGGCGCGCCCTAGTTGCTTATGGCGTCGGCCTGATCGGCTTGATTCTGGTGAAGATCCTGGCGCCCGGTTTTTATGCAAGGCAGGATATCCGCACACCGGTGAAAATCGCAATCGGCGTGCTGGTGGTCACGCAATTGATGAACCTGATGTTCGTGCCCTGGATTGCCCATGCCGGGCTCGCCCTGTCGATCGGGCTTGGCGCATGTGTCAATGCGGCGTTTCTATACTGGGGGCTGCGCCGGCGCGGCATTTATGTGGCACGCCCCGGCTGGCGCATCTTCTTGCTCAGGCTGACTGGCGCACTGTTTTTATTAGCAGGCATGGCGCTGTGGTCGGCCAGTCATTTCGACTGGGTGGCCTTGCGCGCCCATCCGCTGCAGCGTGTGGGCGCCCTCGGCATTGTGATGGCCGCTTGCGGAGCAACTTATTTTGGGGCACTGCTGGCCATGGGATTCCGCTTCCGCGATTTCAAGCGGGTATCCGTCTGAAATCGCGACCGTCCTTTTCCACTCTGCCCTTTATTTGGCAGCGCGATGGTTTATGATGGTCATGTATGGAGATCAAATCCCTCGATTACTTCGCGTCGCTCGTTCAGGAGGACGATTCGATCCCCCTGTTCGAAGCTGCGCTGGCCATTGCACAGGACGTCGATCCGAATCTGGATCTGGCAGCAACGCAAGCCGAAGTCGATATGCTTGCCGCAAAGCTGCAACGGCGTTTTCCGTCGGATGCGTCGAGCATTCAGAAACTGCGGTTGCTCAATCATTTCTTCTATCGCGAACTCGGCTTTGCCGGGAACGTGAACGACTAT
>DATEZO010000208.1:0-2271 GCA_035255485.1 Burkholderiaceae bacterium | reverse complement strand
AACCTCGGGCAGGTGATTCGGAAAAACTACCCTGTCGTGATTGGCAATCGTATCGCCGCCTGCACTGTCGAAAATGTCTCCATCGTCGGACCACTGTGTACGCCGCTTGATCTGATCGCGGATAAGATCGACTTGCCGCCCGCCGAGACAGGCGACCTAGTCGTTGTGCTGCAGTCGGGAGCCTACGGCCTTACCGCGAGCCCTGCTGCCTTCCTTGGGCATCCGATGCCGGACGAAGTGCTGATCTAGTCAGTGGGCCGGCACATGGCTTCGGAGGGGCAATGTGCCTGGCGAGTTTAGGCTTGTCTGCGGCTTGATTATCCGTACGGGAAAATGCGCCCGTGGAATTGTTAAGGCGTGCGTGAAAAACGCAGTAGCGCCGTAAAGCAATGGCGCCTATCCGCGCCACCGTCAGAAGAAGCTTTCTGGAATGACCAAGATGTCTCCCGGGCGGACTGGCATATTGGCTGAGAGGTCGCCGTCGCGGATGAGGTCGTTCAGGCGTACAGCAAGCTTCTGCTGCTTACCCCCGACGGTGCGGACAATGCTTGCCTTGTTTCCTGCGGCAAATTCAGTCAACCCACCGACGGCGATGACGACATCCATGACGGACATACCTTCTCGATAGGCAAGTGCCTGAGGCTTGGCAGCCTGTCCGATGACCCGAATCTGCTCGCCATAAGGTCCAACGAAGCCGGTAATCGTGACCGTGACGACAGGGTCTTGGATGTACTTTGCCAATGCCTTTTCGATATCGCGTGCGAGCTCGGTTCCGGTCTTCCCGCTGGCAGTCAAATCCTCGACCAATGGCGTGGTGATTTTTCCGTCCGGGCGTACCGGCACCGTTAAGGATACTTCCGGATGTCGCCATACAGAAATAATGACATTGTCCCCTGGGCCGATTCGGTATTCATGTTGGTAGGAGGTGGCATCCGCCTCGCCGCCGGCCGTCAGGGATGCCGGCTTGCTTGCGCAGCCTGCGAGGAACAGGGTAAGAACAAAACCAAACCACTGAGCCCATGAAGCAAGGTCAGGAAATACTTTCTTCATTTTTTCTCCCTGGCAATCATCAATATATCTGTATGAGAGCGCCAGTATTGCGTGCTGGCATGTTGATGTTTTGATACATCTCAACGGAACGTGCTCCTGCAAGGCCCCACAGTTCATGCCTCGCATAAACTCTTTTCCCGATGCGGATATGGCGCGTGATTCAAGGAAGGCCCACAGCCGCAAGGGACGCTTTCACGCAATCGTCATTACGGCAAATCGAAAACTAATAAGGAATCAGCAATGGCCACTCTTCATCACCCACGTCAGCTTTGCATCGCGATGATTTCCGGCACCCTGCTGGCAAGCGGGCTCACGGCATGCGGCAAAACGCAAAGCGCGCAGGCGCTCGTTGCGGAAGCCGGCGAGTACCACCAAAAAGGTGACAACAAGGCAGCAATCATCCAATTGAAGAATGCGCTGCAGAAGAATTCGGACGACAAGGAAGCGCGGCTCTTGCTCGGTAGGATCTATATTGAAACCAATGATCCGCAATCCGCTGAAAAGGAAGTGCGCAAGGCGATCGAGCTTGGCAACCATACCGACCAGGCTTTAGTGGCACTGGCGAAGGCACTTCTCATGCAGGGAAAGTTCGAGAAGGTGCTGGAAGAAACCACGCCGGTAACTGGGGCCCCAACCAGCGCCCAGATCAATGTCATGCGCGGAAATGCCTACCTCGGCCTGGGTAAGGCGCAGGAAGCAAAGGATTCCTTCGAACTTGCGCGGAAGGATAATACGGACAACCCGGACGCGCTCATCGGCTTGGCCAGGCATGCGCTCCTGCTGAAGGATGTCGATGCCGCGACCCAGTACAGCGAACAGGCTGTCAGCAAGAATCCGCTGAACGCTGATGCCTGGAACTTCAAGGGCGACCTGCTGCGCGCGCAGGCGAAAGCCGAAGCGGCGCTTTCTGCCTATGAAGAAGCGCTCAGGATCAAGTCTGATTACGCTGCAGCATTGGTCGCAAAGGCAACGATCGAAATTGGCGCAGGCAGATACGAAGCCGCCCGCGCAAGCTTGGAAACTGCACGTAAGAAGGGCGCCAGCACGTTGGGCGTTTTGTACACTCAGGCTTTGCTCGACTACAAACAGGGCAAACCTGCTGCCGCACTGGAGTCGCTTCAGCACGTGCTGCGTGCGGCACCAGGTCACTTGCAGGCCCAGCTGTTGGCAGGCACCGTTCAGTATGAACTCGGTGCAACGCAGCAGGCGGAAATGCACCTG
>DATEZO010000207.1:0-10185 GCA_035255485.1 Burkholderiaceae bacterium | reverse complement strand
TGATCGGCCGGCATCCGATCCCCTTGCCAATCCAACAGCAGTCCGGCTTACAATCCCCATAACCTCCGCCGGCGACGGTGGTTCAGCCCAACAGCGTTTATCTGCCGCTGCAACTTGGGCGGACTTGGCTTGCGGCATTGGAGCGGCAGATAAGCTCTATTCGTCAGGCGTCAAAATCGAACGCGGACAACGAGTACTTCGGAGGCTCAATATGGCAGCGGAAACTGACACCTTCTTCTGGAAGCTTGTTCCAATTGCTACTTCGATCCTCGCGCTGATCGTCGTATATGCCAATGCGCGCTTCGGACTACGAAACAAGCAGGCTGACTTGATCATTCACTTTCACAAGCAAGTCGACGAGCTGCAGGAAAAGCGTGCCGAGTTGCTGACCGCGCATCGCGAGGCGGCCGCAGCGGTACAAGGAGCCTGGTCACTGCAGCGTGCTGAGGTTGAGGCTGACGTGTTCTTCGACAGGTTCTGGAGTCTGCAATTTGATCAGTTTCTTGCCTGGTATGAAGGTTACGTTCCGACCAGGCTCTACGTGTATTGGGCGTTTTCGCGGTGGCGTGAGTTACATAAAACGTCTGCCGAATGGACTTTCGGTACGAAAACCATGGCCTCCACCTTGGATGAACTTAAAGATCGCTGGCAAAACAATCCTGACCGGTCATCAAGACTATCTACGCACGTCACAGAGTTTCTCGGCCTGATGTTCGCGTTAAAGCAGAACGCCGCCTCTGCCGACATGGATGAACTTCTGCGCAGGTTTGGACCTTCCCCTTGGCGTCGACGAGCTCGATGGTTATTTGGTGCAGAGTGACGCTTTATCCCTCCATCGACATCGATCGTTTTGCGGCACGTCATCTCAGACGTAAGGCTTTACATGGAACCTGCTACCTACGCTCTCTGCCAAAAGGCGGCGATTGGCCCCGCACTGTGGATCGCTGGTCTTTGTGCGTTTCCACCGTTGATCAGTAACCTGGCCCTACCTCTCAGCGCTGCGGGTGCTGCAGTTGCGACGTCATTCACGGTTCCGGTGGATAAAAACTACCAATTCGTCTTGCAGTTTGAGTTCGCGTCGACAGAGGCGCGCCTTCAAGACTCAATCGTCGGGAGAAATTACCGCGCAGAGTGCGACAAGGAACCAACCTCACTAGCTGGCAAACCTGAGTATGGACGGCCAATTCCAATACAGGTTGTCATTCGGAAGGCCAAGGATCGTTCAATCGTGGTCGATGAGCAGTTCACATCGCTTTGCGTACTTGGACATGCAGACAACCGAAAGACACGGAGCATTGGTTGGGTCGCCCTCACCCGTGGCGAGTACACGGTGGAAGTCACTAATGTCACCGCTCAAGACGGCCTCACAACTACCAGGACTTTCATCTCCTTGGTTCCAGGCGGTGGCAAATGAAGACCAGGTTCAACATGCAATTGCGACACCGCGCCTGCGCTCCAAAGCTTAACCAAAGCGTTGATCGTCTGCTTTCGGGATGAGCAAACGGCGGCTTTGGGTCGACTGTTCGAGTTCACGGCCGACAGGCGAAGGTCTCCAACCGCGTGTATAGCAGCCGGTATCGCAATAACGTCGACCTGACACATACGGCCAGAAGCGGTTATTCACACCACCTCCCATATTCATGGGATTTCCAAAAAAAAACGAACCGCCAGAATTACGCTGGACGTTTCTGTCCAGCGATTTGATGACTTAGCCCAGATACTCCTTGGCTTGCAAGGTTCTATTGGTCTTCATAGTATCCGGGCAAAAAACGGTCACTTAAATTTTTCAATGAGCGTCGACTTTAGGCTGACAAGCCACACGGCTGCCCTTTTCATTACGTCGCTCTAATTACAGTGTGCGACGCTGCTGCGAAGCATGAAACGAAAATCGTCACAAAAATCAGACTCGCACGAGGAATCTACGCATGAGCAACTATCAGGATCGGATCAAACCGGTCGACTTCGGTATTCAAACGTACCTTGGCAACATCCAAGCCGGATCCTACCAAATTCCGACATTCCAACGCGATGTGGTGTGGGAACGCGGCAACGTCAAACTGCTGTGGGACAGCGTCTACAAGTTCTATCCTCTGGGTAGTATCCTCGTCTGGCGCACGCCGCTGCCGCTGCACAGCCACCGGAGCATTGGTGGACACGTGTTGACCGAACATCTGAATGCGGCCGAGTACCGCTACATCCTCGACGGCCAGCAACGCACCACCACTCTCTACACCTCGATTTATGGTGGCATGATCGAGGGACAGTCTACGGATCCAGCGGTCTACATCGACCTGTCGGTGGCGCTCAACGGGCCGACCGACGACGTGAGCTACCGCGAGCGCTTCCTGTTCTGGGACGAGATCGATGATAAGGACGGTACCCTGCTCCGCAACAAGGGCCGTCAGAAGCGTTTCAACGACGGGCTGATCGTGTCGTTGCACGACATCGTGTTCAACTTCGGGAAGCTGGACAGCAAATTGTCGGCGCTGCACTACGACGCTCCAGAGCGTCAGCATCTGCGTCAGATGCAGAGCATCCTTGCGAACTACCGGCTGTCGTTCATTGAACTGCACGGCATCGAAGTGTCGGAAGTCTGCCAGATCTTTGAACGGGTCAATCAGGCCGGGCGCCCGCTGAACATTTTTGACATCGTAGTGGCAAAGACCTATCGGACACCCAACGAGGCTACGGGTGTACCCGGTTTCTATCTGCGCGAACTGATCCAGGGATTCCGCGACAGCTTGGGCGCGTCGAACTACGCCCACCTGGACGACTGGACCTTCCTGCAGATGGTCGCGGTCTGCGTGCGTCTCAATCAGCAAAAGGTTCACGGTCGCGCGACGGTACTGAACATCACCGACAAATATCTGAATGAACTGAAAGCCGAGGACATCGAGGCGGTTTGGAAGAACGCCCAGGCGGCGATGCGCAAAACGCTAAGCTTCCTCGACAACACCCTAAGCCTGAACGGGCCGAATTTAATTCCGTACCGCTATGTATATATGACGCTGACGGGATACTTCTTCGAAAATCCGGCACCCAGCCTCGCGCTGTTGCAGCGCTATTTCTGGTTTTCGTGCTTCCATCAGGATGACCTTCTGAGCAACACCACCGGTCTCTGGCAGCACGTGGACCAGCTCCGGGATGGTGATGGAACGGGTGTGTTCAGCAAGGGATTCACTCTCAATCGCAATGCACTGCGGCTAACCGAATACTCGACGCGAGGTGGCCTCGCGCGCGCCCTATTGGCGTTCTACGCTTATCACCATCCACGGGATTGGGCTGAGGGTCACGGCCCAGTGTTGAACGCCGTGTACTACACTCTTACCGACCGGCCGAACCTGCACCACATCTTCCCGACCGACTTCGTCTGGAAGTCGAGTCTGGACAGTAAGTTCCGCGTGGACAGCTTGTTGAACATCGCCTACCTGCCGCAGCTCACCAACCTGAAGATTTCCAACAAGAACCCGTTGGACTACTTGGGCATGTATGTGGGCTCGACGCTCGCCTCACGCGAAGCTTTCCTCAACGTGCTGAAAACGCACATGGTACCCACCGAGATCGTCGAGTGGCAGGAGACCTTGTCCGAGCTACCGGCCGATGCGTTAGTGCGGTTCATCGAAGCGCGGCTGGACCTCATTATCGCGGCGCTGCTGACGAAGCTTGACGGGATCGAAACGAAGGTTTACGACAGCGCCGCGCCGACGTTGGCTGAGGTCCCGAGCGGAGGCCGTGGCCGAGACGATGCCTAGCGACGTAGCATGGGCTACGGCCGTTCCGCCTTGAGACCGGCCGTTTAGTTTACGCTGACATGACTGACCGTTCTGGGCCGTTTTTGTTGATTCGCGGCACTATCAGGGATGACTGGAACGTGATTCAAAGCAGCCCTCGGTACGAGGCGGTAGCCCGGCAAGATCGGCCAAAACCGGGCATTCGGCCATCCCATATATTCAAGATTGATTTGACAACATTTTCATGTCAGCATCCTGTCCACTTAACTCGAAGTTAATAGGTAGACAGGAAAGGATTCGCAAATGGGACGAGATCGGCGGCGAAGAGGGCGCGGTGTAATTGGCCCGATCATGTTGGTCGTGGTCGGCCTGACTCTTCTATTGGAACGGAACGGGGTGATTTCATCAGAGGTCATTTCTCGCTGGTGGCCGTTGGTGCTAGTGATGATTGGTGGATGGATGCTCGTTGAAAGACTTGGCGGGAGTAACGATGAAGGTTAAACGCGGATAAGGTTATGCGCACTGAAATACGCAGTCCAATATTACTGGTGCTGAATATATGGTTTTCTTCTTTATCGTCGTCGCAGCAATTGTCTTCTTTTCGCTGATCAACAGGATCAATGCGCTTGAAAGCCGAGTCGAGCGGCTTGAGAAGAAACTCGACGCACAAGCTTCAACGGCCCCTTTGACCAGCAGCACTTCACCCGTCGGACCAAAGGTTTCCCAACCGTTGGGCGAGCCCACCATCGAGGAATCTGCGCCAGTTCCCGCCCCGACGATCAGCGTATTTACCCCGGCGATGGCCCGCATGGCTGCAGCGCAACGTGATGACCTGGAAAAGGCCGAGGCCGAAACGCTTGTCCTGCCAGTCGAGCCCAGCGCATTTCAGCAGGCAACCGCCTCCATCATGGCCTTGGTCAAGAAGAATCCCTTTGCCACCGCTGGCGTGCTGATGATGCTGATTGGCGCCGGGTTCCTTTTCTCCCTGCTCGCTGCCAATAATATCCTGCCTCCCATCGTTCGCGTGCTTGCTGTAGCCGCAACGGGGATGGTCGTTTTCATCGTCGGCCTGCGCCAGCAAGCCGCACGTACAGTCCTGGGATTGAACTTGCAGGGCGGGGCGCTTGCGCTTGAATACCTGTGCGTGCTGTGGGCCTACCAGGGATACAACCTGATCGGCACCTCGGCGGCATTCGTTTGCCTGGCCGCATTGTCGACGCTCGCATTTGCGTGGTCGGTGCGCACCGAGCGCTTGCTGTTTGCCTTTATCGGCCTTGCCGGCGCCTTGCTCACGCCCATTATTGCATCCAGCGGCGAAGGCACGTTTTCCGCACTGACCTTGTACACCACCTGGGTCAGCCTGTTGAGTGTGGCTGTCGGCTTGAGGCTGCGTGCGCCGTCCCTGCTGAGCGCAGCGCTTGCCGGCGCCTCTGCCTTGCTCGGCGCGGCGCTGGACCTGCCTCGCGGGCAAACCTCGTATACGGCCGCCAGCGCGCTCGTCATGGCGTTAGCCTATAACGCGACGACCATTTTTTGGACCGGGGGCTTGGAACGGCTGGCTGGCATGCAGAAAGCATCCGTCGTATCGGTGCTGGCCGGCGCTTCCCTGATCATGGCCGGATTCCTGAACGTCAAGGCGGGGATTTCTTCAGAGTGGTGCGCAGCGCTGATCGGCATCACTGCAATTGCGCAAATTGCGTCCATGCGTCGATCCACGCAGGAATGGAGGGGATGGTTGCTTGCCATCGGCGGTGGACTCAGCCTGGTTGCAATCGGTGTCGGCCTGGAGGGTGCAAGCCGTGCGATTGCGCTTGCCGCTTCCGCGCTTGGCCTGATCCTGATCGCGCATTCTTTTGACAAGAGGCAGGCCGATGCCGGCGCGGCGCTGTACTGGGCGATATCGGTCTTGGCTGGCTTTCATGCGTGGGATATCGGCGCAGCCGGAACCACGCCGCTGATCGTCTCCGTATTGGTGGCACTGGGTGCAAGTTATGTGAACAGACGGCGCAGCATCGGCCTGTTCTATTCCGCCGCCGCGCCGCTTGTGCTTCAGGTGGCGCTGCTGAAACACCAGTTCGACGATCCTACGCGCGCATTGGCCTGGTTCGTCGCGTGGGCTCTCATCTCGACCCTCGCAGGATGGAAGCTTCGATGGCCCGCTTTGCGCCGAAGCGCATTTTGGCTCCTGCCTGCCGGCCTGTTCCTGTTCGTGTCGCATTTCCATGACACTAGCTTATCCGGTTGGAATACCCGCGAAGCGTTACTGATTGCGTGGCTGGCCGGCAGTGCAACGTTGATGCGGCTGTTCAACCGCGATGCGGATGCCTCATTTCGCTTTGACCAGGCAGCACTGAGCATTGCGACCTTGCTGGTTCCGATCCTGGCCGACATCGAGCTCATGCGTGCTTTCAAGTTCATGGATTACAGTCTGCATGTAATCCTCGCCTCCAGCATTCTGCTCTGGTCCGTCTGGAGCGTTGTTGCCCGTGTCGTGACTTACATTACAAAGTTCGACTGGCAAACGTCTTCCGCGTGCGCCGTCGCCGCCGTTCTGCTTGCGATAGGCGTGGTTACTGCTCCTTCCTCGGCACTGACCGAAAGCTCGCAATGGTCCGGTATAGCGCTCCTGGTGCTTATGGCACGTTATGGGACAGATGAGCGACGCCTTCCCGACCAAGTGTTATGGGGATTGGCCGGATCGGTGTTGCTTGGGACCTTGATGAGGATGATTGGTCGCGTCAACGGTTTTGACGAAGGTGCGCTTCCTCTGTTGTTCGAGAGGGTGATGCAGCCGTGGGTTTCGGTCCTGTGGGCAGTCGGCGGTGTGACCGTTGTCATGTCGGCATCCAAACGCCATTTGCGTTCGGTCTGGGTTGGTGGCGGCATCGCGCTTGCACTGCTCGTCTTGAAAATGCTGCTTGTCGACCTGGCCGCACTAAGCCTTGTCGCGAAGGTGACGGTGTTCCTGCTGGTAGGCTTGGGGTTTATCGGGCTTGGTTATTTTTGCCCTCTGCCGCCGGATGGGGAAGAGGATGCTGATGCCCTTGCGCAGACCTAAGCCATTCATCAATGTAAATGCATTGATACTTGCATCGTTTTCGATTGGTCCTCACGTAGGGTTTCCGATGGCTCGCTCGCCGTGGGTGGCAAGAACCGCTCAGGGGTGCCTGTTCCCGTTTGCTGCGGTAGACGAAAGTCCGGAATGTGGTGCGTAGCCGCCGATATCGCGCGAACGCTTGGCAGGCACAATCGGCCAGAAGCAGCCGGACGCCTTCGCCCGTAAATTGCTGTCCAATTGATCGCAAGTGCACGATTTGCATTTCATTTGCTTCAATGGCAGAATCGTGGTGGGCGTGACTCGCCTGGGCTCCCAGCCCAAGTTTTGAGCGGCTTAAACTGGTACGAATTTACCTCTTCCTTCCGCGTCGCATGATTGTCAACGCAGCGGACGCTAAACGCTCAACGTTCCCTGCGCATTGAGAGACAACCATGGACCAGTTCTCCCGCTGGAGTGGCATTGCACACTCCCTCGTTTGTAAGCACACACCCAAAATTAAGCTCGGCCAAGTGCATCAGCTTCTTGCTGCCTGTCTAGGCCATCGAACCTACGCTTCACTTCGCGTTGCGGATCTCGAGATCCTGAATCAGAAGCCACACTACGTTCTCTTCGACGAAGGCGCGGGGCTTGCACGAGCGGCGGAACTTGGCCTTTCCCTGACTGAGGCGCAGTGGCGAGAGGTCACCATGGCACTTCGTCCGAGCGGTGTCACACCATTCTGGCTGACAACCATGGCGGGCATGGAAAGTGCGGCTCGAATAACCTTCGAAGACTCTTCTGATTCCAGGATTCACTCAATGAAGCGCGAAGTCGGCTTTCCTGATGGTCATCGGGGACTGTCGTCCCGCTGTCATTCCAAGGAGGATGAAATGCCAGATTTCCTGCGATTCGACGTCCACGGTGAAGTTTGCGCCTATAACGAGGAAACATCGTTAGCGACACCCGTTATCGCGGTCGTAGAGTTTCCGAAAGTCGGCCGGCGAATGTACGGAGATGGCACTCTCGTTTCAGTCGAACGGTGTGGGGAGCCGCGGACACGTGACCTGGATGAAGACGAATACGATGGTGAGGTCTACTGGATGTCGGAAGACTAACGTGGCGCTGAGGACGCTCCGGCTTTGCGCATCTAACTATGACACCCTTCGGTGACAAGACATAACCATTGATGGTAATGAGTACACAGTTTCACACCTTCCATTGACAACCAGGGGTAGCAAATGGGAACGAAGTCTTCAGGCAAGTCTACCGGCACGAAAATGACATCTCAAGCGGCATCTCGTGTTCAAAGCGCCACCGCGAAATCTTCTGGTGGCGGGGTGGCGAAGGACTCCTTCGCAGCGCGTGCGCAGTCGGCAGCGGCAAAGAATGTGGGGGCTGGGGAGGTTACCGGAACTCGCACGGCTAAGGCCGCTTCGAACACTATGGCGTCCAAGGCAACGGGTGCCGCATCGAAGTCGGCAGCGGGAAGCACGCTTTCGCAAGTGGCACCCAAAAAGGTCACCTCCTCGACGGCCGCTACCAAGGCTTCCCAAACATTGCGCGATGGTCGAACTAGCGCGACGTCTAAGTCGGCCGCGGGGTCGGCGCTGACCCAACGGCCACCAGCAAAGAAGCGTTAGTGCAAGCAGTGAGGCCGAACGACGAGCAAGTGCGGGCACGTTCCGCGGCTGCGGCGCTTCTCCTCCCCGGGAGTCGGTCGTCTACTACGTTAGACGGCCGCTTCTGGCGCTGTCAACCGTCCGATAAGGGTCGCGTCCAGCTAGTGATGCTTGACCATCGAACGGCGGCAAGCAGTCTAGTGTCGCGGATCCTTGCGGCTTCTCATTCGGCCGCTTGGAGGCCTAGAGCCGCCTTCAAAAGGACTGTTGTGCTCGCCGGTAGTGCATGGCGACCGCGCCGTTGCGAAGTGGCGTCGCCGAGACCAACTCGAGCCGTCGCGTGCTGTGAAGTCCGCTCTGGTAGAGGGTTGGGCCGTGACCTGCGATCCTGGGGTGTACGAGCAACTTGTACTCGTCGATCAGATCCAGCCGGTCCAGTTCGGTCGCCAGCTTGTCGCTACCGAGGAGCACGCCGGCCGGGGTAGCGTCCTTGAGCTTTTGCACACCTGTGCGCAAGTCACCGACAATATGGTGGCTGTTGGTCCACGGGAAGTCCGTTCGCGTCGACGACACTACGTACTTCGGCTTCGCTTCCAACTTGGCCGCCCATTCGCGCATCGCTGGCGGCGCCTCTTCGCCGCCACGGACAATCGCCGGCCAGTAGCTCTCCATCATCTCGTAGGTGACGCGACCCCAAAGCATCGCCCCTCCCTCGTCCATGAGGCGAGTGAAGAAAGCGTGTGTCTCGTCGTCGGCGACTCCCTCCCGGTGGTCGATGCAACCGTCGAGGGTGACGTTGATGCTGAAGGTCAAGAGTCCCATAGGGGTGAGTCTACTCCGAGTTGGGTGGACCGCTGGGCTGTCACTCATCGACGAGCACCTGGCAGCGCCGAACATCAAATAGGGTGAAAAATTTTATGCCTATCCCGACTTGGTCTGCTATAGAAATTTGTAGCCGGTCGACGAGGTATTTACCGGATCAGAGAGAGACTGGTTTTGCCACGGTGTATGGAGGAATCAACTGACTGCTTTGGGGTAATACGTTGCTGCGGTGAACGTCTCGAATTGGCCGGTGTTGGCTGAGGAACCGCACGCACACAGTGGCCGCTATCGTGCGGCTTGCGACCCCGCAACCGTCACCAGCCTCGTACATCAAACTTCCATCTGTTCGGCAATTTCAAGCGCATCGTCGACTTCAATCCCGAGGTACCTGACAGTGCTTTCGAGTTTGGTGTGGCCAAGTAAGAGCTGGACGGCCCTCAGGTTCTTCGTTTTCCGATAGATGAGCGTAGCCTTCGTGCGCCTCATCGTATGGGTTCCATACGGAGCCGGATCCAGCCCAATGGACTCAACCCATGATTCAACTATCCTGGCGTACTGTCTGGTCGACAGGTGCGGCGACAGGGTCAGTCGACTCGGAAAAAGAAATTGCCCAGTACCAAGATGGGCTTCCGCAATCCATGCAGCAAGAGCATTTCTTGTCTGCTCAGTGATTTCAAACTGCACTGGCCTCTTCGTTTTCTGTTGCATCACCATTGCTCGTGACAGAACTCGTGAGCCCTGCGATACGTCGCAGACACGCAATCCGACGAGATCACAGCCGCGCAGCTTGCTGTCGATGGCCAAGTTAAACAAAGCGAGATCGCGGACCTTATGAGCCATTTGTAGGCGTGTACGGATTTCCCAGATTTCTCTGAGCTTCAGCGGCGCCTTTTGACCGACTAGCTTCCCCTTATTCCACGGACTATGGGTTGCAGAGGCGTTAATGTTCGCTTCCATGAATTCCTCCCGTTTTTGA
>DATEZO010000206.1:0-4453 GCA_035255485.1 Burkholderiaceae bacterium | reverse complement strand
GCGAGACAGCGCAGCTATTGCAGCAAGCCGGGATACCAGTGCTATGAGCGAAGACATCCTCATCAACATCACCCCCCAGGAAACCCGCGTTGCACTGATTCTCCAGGGCGCCGTCCAGGAACTCCACATCGAACGCACGCTCTCCCGAGGGCTGGCCGGCAATATCTATCTCGGCAAGGTGGTACGTGTGCTGCCCGGCATGCAGTCGGCATTCATCGACATCGGACTGGAACGCGCCGCCTTCCTGCACGTGGCCGATATCTGGGAAGCCCGTCCGCACGACAATTCCAGCGCAGCCGCGACACCGATCGAAAAGCTGCTGTACGACGGCCAGGCAGTAATGGTGCAAGTCATCAAGGACCCAATCGGCACCAAGGGCGCACGCCTGTCGACGCAGATCTCGATCGCCGGCCGCATGCTGGTCTACCTGCCGCAGGATTCGCACATCGGCATTTCGCAGCGCATCGAGAACGAAGCGGAACGCGAGCTATTGCGCGGCAAGGTGCAAAAGCTGCTGCCGGCGGAAGAAAAAGGCGGTTTCATCATCCGCACGATGGCCGAGGATGCATCCGACGCCGACTTGCAGATGGACGTCGATTACCTGCGCAAGACCTGGGCAACCATTACGCAGCAGGCAAAAACGCGGCCGGCGCCGAACCTGTTGTACCAGGACTTGAACCTGGCGCAGCGCGTATTGCGCGACTTCGTCAACGACAACACCTCCACCATCCAGGTCGACTCGCGCGAGAACTTCCAGATGCTGCAGCAGTTCGGCACCAGCTACACGCCGTCGGTGTTGTCGAAGCTGGTGCATTACACCGGCGAGCGGCCGCTGTTCGACCTGTACGGCGTGGAAGAGGAAATCCAGCGCGCGCTGGGACGGCGCGTCGACCTCAAGTCGGGCGGCTACCTGATCATCGATCAGACCGAGGCGATGACCACCATCGACGTCAACACCGGCAGCTATGTCAACGGCCGCAATTTCGACGACACGATCTTCAAGACCAACTTGGAAGCCGCGCATGCGATCGCGCGCCAGCTGCGCCTGCGCAATCTCGGCGGCATCATCATCCTCGACTTCATCGACATGGAAAGCGTCGAGCATCGCACTGCGGTGCTGGCCGAACTGAACAAGGCGCTGTCGCGCGACCGCACCAAGGTGTCGGTGTCCGGCTTCTCGCAGCTCGGCCTGGTCGAGATGACGAGAAAGCGCACCCGCGAATCGCTCGCGCACATCCTGTGCGAAGTGTGCCCAGCCTGCGGCGGCAAGGGCCAGGTCAAGACCGCGCGCACCGTATGCTACGAAATCCTGCGCGAGCTGTTGCGCGAAGCCAAGCAGTTCAACCCGCGCGAATTCCGCATCCTGGCGTCGCAGGTGGTGGTCGACATGTTCCTCGAAGAAGAGTCGCAGCACCTGGCAATGTTGGGTGACTTCATCGGCAAGCCGATTTCGCTGCAGGTGGAGACGGCATACCATCAGGAGCAGTACGACATCATTCTGATGTAGGATGAAACCACTCTCTTATCTTGCTGTCCTGCTATTGATCGTTTCGCCGCTCGCCTGCGCCGGAACGCTGACAGTTGCCGTCGCCGCCAATGTGCAGTACGCATTCGACGAACTGAGGTGGGAATTCAAGAAAGAAAGTGGCCACGACCTCAAGCCAGTATTTAATTCATCCGGCAAGCTCGCCGCACAAATCATGAACGGCGCGCCCTTCGACATCTTCCTGTCGGCCGACATGGAATATCCAGAAAAGCTGCACCAGGGAGGCTTTGCCGCTGCCGCGCCAAAAGCGTATGCGTATGGCGGGCTGGTGTTGTGGACGATGAAGGATCTGGACCTCGGCAATTGGCAACGCGTGCTGGCAAGCCCGGTAGTACACAAAATTGCTGTCGCCAACCCGAAAACCGCACCTTACGGTCGCGAAGCGATCAGAACGTTGGCCTACCTCGGGCTGGAACAGGTATTAGCGCCCAAACTCGTATTTGGCGAAAGCATTGCACAGACCAACCAGTACATTCATTCGAAGGCGGCCGACGCCGGTTTCACCGCCAAATCGGTGGTGCTCGCGCCGCAGATGAAAGGTCAGGGAAAGTGGATCGAATTGCCCAAAGGCGCATACCAGCCGATCGCGCAAGGTGTAGTCATCCTCAAGCATGCGCAGCAAACTGACCCAAAACTCGCACAGCAATTCCATGATTTCGTGTTTTCCGCAAAGTCGCGCACGATCTTGGAACGCTACGGCTACCTGCTGCCATGAACCGCCTGCCGGTTACGATCGTGGCGGTTGAAGTACATGGCAGCATCGCTGTTGTCGATACCGCAATCGGCTCCCATTGTTTTACCGCGACACTGGTCGGTGCCAGCGATGAAGTCGCATCCTGGTCTGCCGGCATGCCGGCGACGCTGCTGTTCAAGGAAACCGAAGTCTCGCTCGCCAAGAACCTGAGCGGTCTGATCAGCATGCGCAACCGCATTCCCGCCATAGTTCGGGCGATTGAACATGGCATGCTGCTGACCAAAGTAACGCTGGCGTTCGGCGACAACCTCATCGAATCGGTTATTACTACCAGATCGTCGCATGCGCTCGGGCTCGCTGTCGGCGATGTGGTGGAAGGACTGGTGAAAGCCAACGAAATGACGGTCATGCCGGAGTCGTACCCATGAGCTACGACTGGCAACCGCTGCTGCTCACCTTCCGCCTGGCCGCACTGACGACCGTCATCCTGCTTGCGATTGGGGTTCCGCTCGCCTACTGGGTCGCATACACGCGGACGCGCTTCAAACCCGTGATCGAAACACTGGTCAGCATGCCTCTGGTATTACCGCCATCGGTGCTCGGCTTTTACCTGCTGCTTGCGTTCAGTCCGCAACATGCATTCGGCCAATGGCTGGAGCAATGGTTTCATGTCCGATTGGCGTTCAGCTTTGCCGGGCTGGTGGTCGGATCCGTGATTTTCAGCCTGCCGTTCATGGTGCATCCGATCCAGTCTGGGTTTCAGGGATTGCCCGTGTCCTTGATCGAAGCTTCCAGAACGCTCGGAAAATCCGATGTCACCACCTTGTTCCGCGTGCTGCTGCCCAATATCAAACCAGCATTGTTATCTGGCGCGGTGCTCAGTTTTGCGCATACGGTAGGCGAGTTCGGCGTGATTCTGATGATCGGAGGGAATATCCCTGGGGTTACCAAAGTCGCGTCGATTGCGATCTACGATGAAGTGGAAAGCCTGAATTACGCGGCCGCCAATTTCTATGCGCTAGTGCTGTTTGGCGTTACGTTTGCGATCCTGCTGGCCGTGTACGTACTCAACAAAAAATGGCTGAAGGCGAACCGAGCATGATCGATATCGCGTTGCGCAAGAGTTTGAAAAGTGCAGCCGGACAGTTGGATCTGGACATTCGGGCAATCTTCGATACGCGCAGTTTTGTCACGCTGTTTGGTACGTCCGGCTCCGGCAAAACCACCATTTTGCGCATGCTCGCCGGCTTGATTACACCTGACAGCGGAAAGCTTGTCGTCGCCGGCCAAACCTGGTTCGACTCGTTCAAGCGTATCAACATACCTCCCCAGGAACGCGCGATCGGCATCGTGTTCCAGGATTACGCATTGTTTCCGAATCTAAGCGTTAGGCAGAACGTTGCCTATGGTGCACGCAAGGATGATACAGCCTGGGTTGATGAATTAATCGATCTGGCCGGATTAGGCGCGTTGCAGCATCGTTTTCCCGAAACCTTGTCCGGGGGCCAGAAGCAACGTGTCGCGCTGGCGCGCGCATTGGCGAAAAAGCCGGCACTGCTATTGCTCGACGAACCGCTTTCCGCGCTGGACGCGGCCTTGCGCAGCCAACTTCAGGACGACCTCCTTCGCATGCACGAGCGCTTGGGTCTCACAACGCTGTTGGTGAGCCACGACCTAGGAGAAGTGTTCAAACTTTCCAGCCGCGTGCTGCGCCTTGATGCTGGTCGTATTACGCATTGCGGCACGCCATCCGATATTTTCCTGAAACAGCGTTTGTCCGGCAAACTCAATCTGCGAGCGCAGGTGCTCTCGATCAGGCGCGAGGAAGTAATCCATGTCGTGTCCCTATTGATCGGCCAAGACATTATTGATGTCATTGCATCGGACGACGAAGTCGCCGAATTACATTCGGGCGACATCATTTCCGTTGCTACAAAGACGGTCAGCCCGTTCTTGCTTAACATAAGCAGATAAGTGCGATCCATCGGGGATATCGCCGCGTGAGCGCCCATCATCTCTTTCTGCCTTGCCATTTCAAAAGTAGATTAAACAGCCATCTTCGGTGAACCGGCGCTTTTTACGTGGAAATATCATCGAAAAACTTGATGGCGTTTGGATTAAAATGTGGCTCCGCTCTTGCCGTCCGGCCAGTTTCCTGCCTTTCTTGCATCGATGCCACCGGCGCCATCATGATAAAAATGACTAGATATACC
>DATEZO010000205.1:0-46735 GCA_035255485.1 Burkholderiaceae bacterium | reverse complement strand
TCGCCGCCGGCCTGCTTCAGCAAGTCGTCGTGCGACAGCGCGCCGACCTGGATCTGCATGTCGATGCGGTCCAGCAGCGGGCCGGAAATCCGGCCCTGGTAGCGTGCGATCAGGTCCGGCGTGCAGCGGCATTTGCCGGCCGGATGGCCGAGATAGCCGCAGGGGCACGGATTCATGGCGGCGATCAGCTGGAAGCGGGCCGGGAAATCGGCTTGCCGCGCCGCGCGCGAAATCGTGATATGGCCCGACTCCAGCGGTTCGCGCAATACTTCCAGCACCTTGCGGTCGAATTCCGGCAGTTCGTCGAGGAACAGCACGCCATGGTGCGCCAGCGAGATTTCACCGGGGCGCGGCACGCCGCCGCCGCCGACCAGCGCCGCTGCGGACGCGGTGTGGTGCGGCGCGCGATACGGCCGCACTTTCCAGCGACGCAGGTCGAAACCGGCGGACAGCGATTGCACCGCGGCCGATTCCAGCGCTTCGCCATCGCTCATCGGCGGCAGGATGCCGGGAAAACGCGCCGCCAGCATCGACTTGCCAGTGCCCGGCGGGCCGGCCATCAGGAGGCTATGGCCGCCGGCCGCGGCGATCTCCAGCGCCCGCCTGGCTTGCAACTGGCCCTTGACGTCGGCAAAGTCCGGATAGTCGGGCGGCTTGATGCGCGCCTGCGGCCGATGGCGCGCCAGCCGTGCCTCCGGGCTGCCGGCCGCGAAATGGGCGCAGACCTGCAGCAGCGAGTCGGCCGGCAGGATCGTCGCGTCCCCGACCAGCGCCGCTTCGTCGGCATTGGCGCGCGGCAAGATGAAGGCGCGCTGCTTGCCGCCGTCCTGATGCATGGCATACGTCATGGCCAATGCGCCGCGGATCGGCCGCAATTCGCCCGATAGCGACAATTCGCCGGCGAATTCATACTGATCGAGCGCGTCGGCCGGCATCTGTCCGGAAGCGGCCAGGATGCCGAGCGCAATCGGCAGATCGAGGCGGCCGGATTCCTTCGGCAGGTCGGCCGGCGCCAGGTTGACGGTGATGCGCCGCGCCGGGAATTCGAAACGCGCGTTTTGCAGCGCTGCGCGCACCCGGTCGCGCGATTCCTTGACCTCGGTTTCCGGCAATCCGACGATGGTGAAGGCCGGCAGTCCATTCGCCAGATGCACTTCCACCGTGACTTCCGGCGCATGCATGCCGGCCAGTGCCCGGCTTCGGAGGACCGCCAGGCTCATGCGTCAGGGTGTGCTCTTGGACTTCGCTTCCAGTTCCGTCACCCGCGCTTCCAGCAGTTCGAGCCGGGCGCGGGTCTTGGCCAATACTTGCGCCTGTATATCGAATTCCTCGCGCGTGACCAGGTCGAGTTTCGAAAAGCCCTGGCTCAACATCGCCTTGACGTTTTTTTCGATGTCTTTGGCTGGCGAGTTTTCCAGCATCTGATTGACTTTGGCTTGAAAGTCGTTGAAAAAGTTTGCTTTGTTCATTGCGCGTTCCTGGTAGGCATGTTCCGGCACCGGTTTGGTGCACCATGCAGCCCATCGAATCAAGCTGGTGCGCCGCATGGTGCAAGGCTGCAGTGTATTCGGTTCCGCTGCCGATGAATAGCGCCGTTGCATAAGAATCCACAGGGAAAGATGTTGGCATGAGTCCTGCTATAGGTCAGGAACGAACAAGATGGGAACCGGATCCTCTCCCTGCCCCTCCCGGAGGGAGAGGGTAAGAACAGGGCGCGATGACATCAGGACTGCATCGTGCCGGATGAATAAACAGGGAGTGCCGGACCATTTCAACACATCTATCAGGAGAAGCCATGAAACATTGCCTGCTTGCCGTCGCTTTTGGCGCCACACTGACTGCCGGTGTCGCGCTGGCGCAGGAAGCGAAGCCAGTCCACGAGTTCAGCCTGAATGCGGCGATCACCTCGGATTACCGCTATCGCGGCATTTCACAGACCCGTCTGCAGCCGGCCCTGCAGGGCGGCGCCGACTACACGCATAACCCTTCCGGCCTGTATGCCGGCGTCTGGTTGTCGACCATCAAGTGGACCAAGGATGCGGGCGGCGACGGCGATGTCGAAGTGGACCTGTATGCAGGCCGGCGTGGCGCACTGGGCGACAAGCTGTCATATGACGCCGGCGTGCTGTCTTATGTGTATCCGTCCAATGATTTGCAGCCCTCGGCCAATACGACTGAAGTCTATGGACAACTCGGCTTCGGGCCGGCGTATGTCAAATATTCGCTGGGGCTGACCAACCTGTTTGGCTATGCCGACAGCCGGCATAGCGGCTATCTGGATCTGGGCGCCAACCTGGATTTGGCGCAAGGACTGGTGCTGAACCTGCATGCCGGGCATCAAAACGTGAAGGGCAATGCGGCGGCCAGTTACACCGACTGGAAGATTGGATTGACCAGGGATTTTGGCGTTGCAACCGGTGCGCTGGCACTGGTTGGCACCAATGCCGACCGCGTGGCCTATGCCTCGCCGGTCAACGGCAAGTTCATGGGCCGCAATGCAGTCACGGTATCGATCAGCAAGACATTCTGAAGGAGGCAGCATGAAACTCATCAAGGCAATCATCAAGCCATTCAAGCTCGACGAAGTGCGTGAAGCACTGCTGGACATCGGCGTGCAAGGCCTTACCGTGACCGAAGTCAAGGGTTTCGGCCGGCAGAAAGGTCACACCGAGCTGTATCGCGGGGCCGAATACGTGGTCGACTTCCTGCCCAAGATCGAGATCGAGACAGCGGTCGATGACGCGGTTCTGGAGCGTGCGCTGGAAGCGATCGAGCGTGCGGCGCGTACCGGCAAGATCGGCGACGGCAAGGTATTCGTGCTCGACCTGGAACAAGTGGTACGCATCCGCACCGGCGAAACCGGCAGCGGCGCGCTTTAGGAGATCATGATGACAACCACGCTTGTTCGCATTCTGGCCGCTGTTGCGCTGGCCTGCGCCGCGTGCCTGGCGCAGCCAGTGCTCGCGGCCGATATGCCCGGTGCCTCACCCGTTGCGGCTGCCGTCGCTGCAGCCGCTCCCGCTGCAGCCGCTGCCGAAGCCGCTCCTGCCGCGCAGGCCCCTGCAGCGGCGCCAACACCCAACAAGGGCGATACCGCATGGATGATGACGGCAACCCTGCTGGTCATCCTGATGACGATACCGGGGCTGGCGCTGTTCTACGGCGGCATGGTGCGCGCGAAGAACATGCTGTCGGTCCTGGTGCAGGTGTTCATGATTTTGGCGGTTATCGTCGTGTTGTGGTGCCTGTACGGCTATTCGCTTGCCTTCACCGAGGGCAATGCGTTTATCGGTAACTTCGACCGCCTGTTCCTGAATGGCATCTGGGATCCGGCCAAGGCCAGCTTCGCGACTGCGGCGACCTTCAGCAAGGGCGTCGTGATTCCGGAATTCGTGTTCGTCGCGTTCCAGGCGACCTTTGCCGCCATTACCTGCGGCCTGATCGTCGGCGCGTTCGCCGAGCGGGCGAAGTTTTCCGCAGTGTTGCTGTTCATCGTGTTGTGGTTCACGTTCTCGTACCTGCCGATCGCGCACATGGTCTGGTTCTGGCCCGGCCCGAACGGCATCACGGATGCGGCAACGCTGGCAACCGAATCCGCCAAGGGCGGCTGGCTATGGCAAAAAGGCGCACTGGATTTCGCCGGCGGCACCGTCGTGCATATCAACGCCGCGGTGGCCGGGCTGGTCGGCGCTTTCACGATCGGCAAGCGCATCGGCTATGGCCGCGAATCGATGGCGCCGCATTCGTTGACCATGAACATGGTTGGCGCATCGCTGCTATGGGTCGGCTGGTTCGGCTTCAATGCCGGCTCGGCGCTGGAAGCCGGCGATGTGGCCGTGCTGGCGTTTCTGAACACGTTATTGGCTACCGCCGCCGCCGCCGCCTCGTGGATGGCGGGCGAATGGGTGGTCAAAGGCAAGCCGTCCATGCTTGGCGGCGCGTCGGGCGCGGTGGCCGGGCTGGTGGCGATCACGCCGGCGTGCGGTTTTGTCGGGCCGATGGGCGGCCTGGTGATCGGGCTTTTAGCCGGCGTGATTTGCCTGTGGGGCGTCAATGGCCTGAAGCGCCTGCTCGGCGCGGACGATGCGCTCGATGTATTCGGCGTGCATGGCGTCGGCGGCATCCTGGGCGCATTGCTGACCGGCGTGTTTGCGTCTCCCATGCTGGGCGGCCAGGGCATCTACGATTATGTCGCCAACAGGATGGCGCCGGAGTATTCGATTGGCGGCCAGGTCTGGATCCAGTTGCAAGGCGTGCTCACGACCGTGATCTGGTCGGCGGTGGTTTCGTGGATAGCGTACAAGATCGTCGATCTTCTGATCGGCTTGCGTGTCCCGGAAGAATCAGAACGGGCCGGGCTCGACATTTCAAGCCATGGCGAATCCGCTTATCATGTGTAAGCGCTCTTGATGCCCCCGAAAAACGCCTTCTCCGGAAGGCGTTTTTTTTTGCATTGCAGACTTTAAAACTTGCCGTTTGCCCCAATTTCGGGGCTGTCACGTCCTGTTTCAGGGGGCTGTTTGAACCAGGATATCGTCGGTTCCGCTCGGCCCAATCAGGCATATCCAGCACGGGAAACACGCGTAAGGCCGGAAATTCCCGCTAAAATCTGCTTCACTTCGAAAGTCTCAAACAAAAGGTTTTTTTATATGGTTCCGCATCTCGTTACCGCCCTGAACGGCCCGCTTCTCGAGCTTGAAAAGAAAATCCTGGATGCCACCCCGGCGATCGAACGCTGGTTCCGGCTGGAATGGCAGGAGCACACGCCGCCGTTCTATTGTTCGGTGGATCTGCGCAATGCGGGCTTCAAGCTGGCGCCGGTCGATACCAATCTGTTTCCTGGCGGCTTCAATAACCTGGCGCCGGAAATGCTGCCGCTGGCGGTGCAGGCAGCCATGGCGGCGATCGAAAAATATTGTCCGGATGCCAAGAACCTGCTGCTGATTCCCGAGCGCCATACGCGCAACATGTTTTATTTGCAAAACGTGGCGCGGCTGATGCAGATTTTCCGCCAGACCGGATTGAATATACGGCTGGGCTCGCTGTCCGATGAAGTCAAGGAGCCGACACCGATTGAATTGCCGGACGGCAGCACGCTGGTGCTGGAGCCGCTGGAGCGCTCCGCCAACGGCCGCCGCCTGGGCTTGAAGAATTTCGATCCCTGCATCATCCTGCTGAACAATGATTTATCGGCCGGCATTCCGTCCATCCTGGAAAACCTGCCGGAGCAAACATTGCTGCCGCCGCTGCACGCGGGCTGGGCGGTGCGGCGCAAGAGCAGCCACTTTGCCGCCTATGATGAAGTGGCCAAGAAATTCGCCAAGCTGATCGACGTCGATCCGTGGATGCTGAATCCGTATTTCGGCAAATGCGACCAGATCAATTTCCAGGAACGCACCGGCGAGGATTGTCTCTCCGCCAATGTCGATACGCTGCTGGCGAAAATCCGCAAGAAATACAAGGAATACGGCATCAAGGAAAAACCGTTCGTGATCGTGAAAGCCGACGCCGGCACCTACGGCATGGGCATCATGACCGTGCGCGATGCCAGCGAAGTGAAAGACCTGAACCGCAAGCAGCGCAACAAGATGTCGGTGATCAAGGAAGGGCTGGAAGTATCCGATGTGATCATCCAGGAAGGCGTGCATACCTTTGAGCACATCAACGAAGCGGTGGCGGAGCCGGTGGTGTACATGATCGACCGTTACGTGGTGGGCGGATTCTATCGGGTGCATGCGGACCGCGGCATCGATGAAAACCTGAATGCGGCAGGCATGCATTTCGTGCCGCTGGCGTTCGCCCAGCAGTATGCCCTGCCCGACGCGCATGCCCGGCCCGGCACTGCCGCGCCGAACCGGTTCTACATGTATGGCGTAGTGGCGCGCCTGGCGCTTTTGGCAGCGGCCATCGAGCTTGAAAAAACCGATCCGAACCCAGAAATATATTAATTGCGGGACAGAGTTTATGAGGCAGCTTGTCTGCCGAATTACTCTGTCCTCAACTGATTAGAATGCGGGACAGAGTGTATGAGGTGTATTCCCTCATCCCCATCCCTTCTCCCGCCTGCGGGAGAAGGGGGAAATAGCGTCCTTCTCCCATGTGGAGAAGGGTGCAAATAGCGTCCTTCTTCACTTGTGGAGAGGGATCGAGGGAGAGGATGGGCGCACCGAATTGCTCTATTCACAACTGAATGGATAGAATGAAAATCGCCTTTCTCACCGATCCGCTTGACAGTTTCAAGACCTACAAGGATTCCACTTACGCCATGATGGCGGAGGCGAATCGGCGCGGCCACGCATTGCATGCATTTGGACAGGGCGACCTGGCGTTCGAGGGCGGCAGCGTGGTTGCCAATGTCGCGCGCGTGACGCTGACCGGGGCGGCCGACGACTGGTATCGGGCCGCGCCAGCGGCGACCACGTCGCTGTCGGCGTTTGACGCGGTGCTGCTGCGCAAGGATCCGCCGTTCGATATGGAATACATTTACACCACCTATCTGCTGGAGCGGGCGGAGGCGGGCGGCGCGCGCATTTTCAACCGGCCCGGCGCGGTGCGCGATCATAACGAAAAACTGTCGATTACCGAATTCCCGCAATTCATCGCGCCGACCCTGGTCAGCCGCGACGCCGCCCGCCTGCGCGCCTTCCATGGCGAGCACAAGGACGTGATCCTGAAACCGCTGGACGGCATGGGCGGCATCGGCATCTTTCGGATTCGGGAAGACGGCCTGAATCTCGGCTCGATCATCGAAACCCTGACGGAAAACGGACGGCGCACCATCATGGCGCAGCGCTTCATTCCCGCCATTACCCAAGGTGACAAGCGCATCCTGCTGATCGGCGGCCAGGTCGTGCCGTATTGCCTGGCGCGGATTCCGCAGGGCAGCGAAGTACGCGGCAATCTGGCAGCCGGCGGTCTTGGCGTGGCGCAGCCGATTTCCGCGCGCGATACTGAGATTGCGCAAACGCTGGGACCGATTTTGTCAAAGCGCGGTTTGTTGCTGGTAGGATTGGATGCAATCGGCGATTACATGACGGAAATTAACATTACCAGTCCGACCTGCTTCCGTGAAATCACGCAGCAAACCGGATTCGATGTAGCGGGCATGTTCATCGACGCGCTTGAGCAGGCATGCTGAGCAGATATAATACTGGACTGAAGTATTTTTAAACCCCTCCTGTTTTACTGGGAATTCATAGATATTTTTACCTATACTCCCTTATTAATTGAAATTTAATTGAAATATCATGGTTGGCATCCTGCTTTTGACACACGCGCCGCTGGGCCACGCTTTCATTGAGGCGGCGACCCACGTTTTTCGCACCCGGCCGGGAGCCATGGAAGCAATCGACGTCTGGGCCGACCAGGATACCAATGAAGTCAAACAGCTTGCGCTGGAAGCGATCCACCGGCTGGATGACGGCAGCGGCGTGCTGGTGCTGACCGACATGATGGGCGGCACGCCCTGTAACTGCACCTTGCAACTGTCGCAGCCGGGGCGTGTCGATGTCATCGCCGGCATCAGCCTGCCCATGCTGCTGCGGGCGATTACCTATCGTAACGAGAGCCTCGGCGTGATGGTTGAAATGGCACTGGCGGGCGGCCAGGGCGGCGCCTTGCGAGTGGACCATTGACACGGTAATGGTCCGGTAGCAAAACAAGGCATCATCCGGCATGAACGCGGCTTTGCAATGGATGGATTTTCCAGAACACAATAAAAAAGATTATTAAAATGATTGAACGGGAATTTGAAATCATCAACCGGCTCGGCCTGCATGCGCGCGCTTCCGCCAAGCTGACCCAGGTGGCGGCGAAATACCGCAGTGAAGTCTGGATGACGCGCAACAAGCGGCGGGTCAATGCAAAATCGATCATGGGCGTAATGATGCTGGCGGCGGGCAAAGGAACGAAAGTCGTACTGGAAACCAACGGCCCCGACGAGCAGGCATGTATCGACGCGCTGGCGGAATTGATTCAGAATAAATTCGGCGAAGGGGAATAATTCTTCTTCTTTTGTAATGCGGGACAGGGTTTATGCGGCATTCCCTCATCCCCATCCCTTCTCCTGCCTGCGGGAGAAGGGGCAGACAGCTTCCCTCTCCACAGGTGGAGAGGGATTGAGGGAGAGGACGGCACGTCGCATCACGCGGCCCAACCTTGATGGAAAGCGGGCCCGGCAAGGCGCAGTGACATCCGGTTCCCGACACCATAACAATACGGGGCGGTGCCGCGCATCCGCGCGACGCCCCGACTGACAAGCAGGTATTCAATGGCATCGTTTACGCTCCATGGCATTCCAGTCTCGCGCGGCATCGCCATCGGCCGCGCGCACCTGCTTGCGCCCGCAGCGCTGGATGTCAAGCATTACCTGGTGCCGGGCGAACAGGTCGAAGCGGAAGTGCAGCGCCTGCAAGACGCGATTGCCACCGTGCACAGGGAATTGCAGACCATGTGGAGCGAACTGCCGAAGGATTCGCCCGCCGAACTGGGCGCATTCATCGACGTACATGTGCTGATCCTGTCGGACCCGACGGTTTCCGAAGAACCGCTGGAGATCATTCGCACCCGCCATTACAACGCGGAATGGGCGCTGGTCACGCAGATCGATGAACTGTCCGCGCAGTTCGACGAAATCGGCGACGCCTATCTGCGCGAACGCAAGGCGGACATCCAGCAGGTCGGCGAGCGAGTGCTGAAGGTATTGACCGGCACGGCCACCACGCTGCCGGTCGTGCAAAACCCGGAAGAACCGTCGAGCCGCATGATTGTCGTCGCGCACGACGTCTCGCCGGCCGACATGCTGCAGTTCCGGGATCACGCCTTCAGCGGTTTCATCACCGATCTGGGTGGGCAGAATTCACATACGGCGATCGTTGCGCGCAGCCTCGACATACCGGCCGCAGTCGGCATGTATAACGCCTCCACGCTGATTGCACAGGACGACTGGGTGATCATCGACGGCGACGCCGGCGTGGTCATCGTCGATCCGACGCCTACCGTGCTGGAGCAGTATCGCGAACGGCAGGTGCAGTTGCTGCGCGAGCGCAAAAAGCTCGGCAAGCTGAAAAAAACGCCGGCGGTCACGCGCGACGGCGTCAGCATCACGCTGCTGGCAAACATCGAATTCCCCGACGACTGCTCCGCGGCAATGGAGGTGGGCGCCAACGGCGTCGGCCTGTTTCGCTCCGAGTTCATGTTCATGGGCCGCACCGGCCATCTCAACAAGCTGCCGTCGGAGGAAGAGCAATTCGAGTCCTACCGCAAGGCGGTCGTCGCGATGAAGGGGCGGCCGGTCACGATTCGCACGCTCGACATCGGCGCCGACAAGCCGCTCGATATGGCAGAGCAGACGGCGTTGAATCCGGCGCTCGGACTGCGCGCGATCCGCTATTGCCTGGCCGAGCCGCACATGTTCCTGGCGCAACTGCGCGCCATCCTGCGCGCTTCCGCCTTTGGCCCGGTGAAGCTGCTGATCCCGATGCTGGCGCATGCCTTTGAAATCGACCAGACGCTGACCCTGATCGAGCAGGCCAAGGCGCAGCTGCGCGATGCCGGTAAAAAATTCGACCCGCTGATACCGATCGGGGCGATGATCGAAATTCCCGCCGCTGCGCTGACGCTACCCATGTTCATCAAGCGCATGGATTTCCTGTCGATCGGCACCAACGACCTGATCCAGTACACGCTGGCCATCGACCGCGTCGATCATGAAGTTGCGCATCTGTACAATCCGCTGCACCCGGCCGTACTGTATCTGCTGTCGAACACCATCGGACTCGGCGCGAAAGCGGGCATCCCGGTATCCATCTGCGGCGAAATGGCGGGCGATCCCAAGCTGACACGCCTGCTGCTCGGCATGGGACTGCGCGAATTCTCGATGCATCCGACCCAAATCCTTCAGGTAAAGCAGGAAATCCTGAATGCCGACCTGACCGTGCTCGCGGCGCCCACCAGGCGGATCATGCGTACTTTCGAACCCGCGGCAATCACGGCCGCAATGGAGCAACTGCGCGCGATGTGACGGTTGCGTTAGTGCCGTGGCGACGGCAATGGCGGGTCAGCCACAAAACGCATGCCCGGCGTGAGCCGATCGCCCGGCATCGATACGATGGCGCTGCTCATCAGCCGGCAGAAAATGCTTTCGTGCGTGAGTCTTGCTGATGCGTTATCCGATGGCCTTGCCATGGAAAATTCTTTCTTTTCATGGCTGCTGCGCCGCCGCCAGTGCAATACCCCGGGCGACAAATTCCATCATTTCCTTGCTTATGCCGCTGCCAGCGAGAATCTCCGGATCTTCCTGGTGCGCGCGCCGCACCTTCAGGCGCAGCGCCGGGTCGGTTCCCCACGAATCCTGGAACAGCCGGATCCAGCGCCGGCACAAATCCTGGGCTTCGGGACTAGCCGCATCCGTGCGCCGATCCAGGAGCGTTCGCGCTTCCGCAAACAGCGCCGGCCAGCGCGGGTAATGCTGGAAATAGCTGTCGCGCGCCCGGGCAATCTCGTCGGCATCGAGAAACCGCGCGTAGCGGTCCAGCCGGTATGCGCCGGTCGCGCGTGTCAGGTAATCGAGCACGGCAGTATCCACGCCGGTCAGGGATTGCACCGCGGGCTCGTTGCGATGCATGGCATCGCTTTTCGCCATCAGATAGGCATTGTCTCCCATGAAATTATTCATCAGCATCAGCCAGCGCCGGCCGAGCGCCTTGGCTTCCGTGCTTTCCGGCGGGACTGTGCGGCCGATCAGGCTGTGCACGGCGGCGATGGCCTCGTCCACCTGCTTGCGCGTATCGGCATGGCGGTGCTCGCCGAGCGAGCGAAAAGCGATCCATTCCTCATGCGTGAAATACTTGTCGTACAACCCCATCAATTCCAGCGTGGTCAGCCAGTCGTGCAGGTCCGGCTCGCCTTGCTCGCCCAGCCGCCGGGACAGCGAGGTGAGCCGGTGGCGCAGGTCGATGGCGCGCTCCACCTGGCGATCGAGCACGACGATTTGCTGTTCGATGACCGTCTGCAGGTCGATGCCGTCGCCTTCCAGCAAGGCGGCAATCTCGGCCAGTGAGAGATCGAGCCGGCGCAGCGCCTGAATCCGGTGCAGCCGCGCAATATCGGTGCGATTGTATAGCCGATAACCCGCCTCGGAACGCGCCGAAGGGCAAAGCAGCTTGATGGCATCATAGTGATGTAGTGTGCGCACGGTCAGCCCGGTGCGTCCGGCAAGCTCGCCGATTTTCAACAGCATGGCAATTTTCCTTTCCTTCGAAACCATAATCTCTCACGTCGCGTGAGGGTCAAGCATTTTTCAATGAATCGGCGTCTCCGGTAGAATGCAAACAGGCATGCGCCGGGTTTGACGGCATCGGATGAGTTGGTTATTCTTATGCGATTGCGCCGATTTGACCATCAGCTTGCGGGCGCATGATAAATACGGCTAAAGCGTACTGACCACAAGTCATGAATTTAGCCCGACGAGCCAACCGCTTTCGGGCTTTTTTCGTTTTTGGATATTGCGGGACAGCGTTGGCAACGCGTAATGGCGCGCCAGGTTGCGCTGCCCCCAACTGGCTAGACATGAAATCTCTCGGAATCGTATCACCCCAAACCATGCATTTTGCCGCGCCGCTGGCGTTGCAAAGCGGCGCGGCGCTGGCCGACTACACCCTGATCTATGAAACCTACGGCACGCTCAATGCCGACGCTTCCAACGCGGTCCTGATCTGCCATGCGCTGAATGCGTCGCATCATGTGGCTGGCGTCTATGTCGACGACAAGACTGGCAAGAAGCAGCTCGGCTGGTGGGACAACATGGTGGGGCCGGGCAAGCCGGTCGATACCGACCACTTCTTCGTCATCGGCGTCAACAATATCGGCTCCTGCTTCGGGTCGACCGGGCCGATGCACCGCAATCCCGCAACCGGCCGCCCCTACGGCGCGGATTTTCCGGTGGTGACGGTGGAAGATTGGGTGCATGCGCAGGCCCGGCTGGCGGATGCACTCGGGATCACGCAGTTCGCAGCGGTGATGGGCGGTTCGCTGGGCGGCATGCAGGCGCTTTCGTGGAGCCTGATGTATCCGCAGCGCGTGCGTCATTGCGTGGTGATCGCATCGACGCCGAAGCTGTCGGCACAGAATATCGCGTTCAACGATGTGGCGCGGCAGGCCATTCTCTCCGATCCGGATTTCCACGGCGGCGATTTCTACGCCTATGGCGTGGTGCCGAAAAACGGCTTGCGCGTGGCGCGCATGATCGGTCATATCACTTATTTGTCGGACGACGACATGGCAGAGAAATTCGGCCGCGAGCTGCGCAACGGCTCATACCAGTTCGGCTTCGGCATCGATTTCGAGATCGAGTCCTATCTGCGCTATCAGGGTGAGAAGTTTTCCGAATACTTCGACGCCAATACCTATCTTCTGATCACCAAGGCGCTCGACTATTTCGACCCGGCCCGGGAATTCGGCGGCGATCTGACCCAGGCGCTGTCGAACACGCAGGCGCAATTCCTGCTCGCGTCGTTTGTCACCGACTGGCGCTTTTCGCCGGCGCGCAGCCGCGAAATCGTGCAGGCGCTGGTCAACAACAAGCGCCGCGTCACTTATGCGGAAATCGACGCGCCGCACGGGCACGATGCCTTCCTGCTGGAAGACCCGCGCTATCTGACGCTGGTGCGTTCATACTACGACCGCATGTGGCAGGAAATCAATCACGGAGAGCGCGCATGAATTTCGACGAACTGAGCCGGCTGCGCGCCGACCTGGCTTTCATCGCGCACTGGGTGCGGGAAGGCTCGCAAGTGCTGGACGTCGGCTGCGGCGACGGCGTGATGCTGGAATATCTGCAATCCGACAAGCGTTGTTTCGGTTATGGCATCGAAATCGATGATGACAGGATTCCGCTGTGCGTGAGACGCGGCGTGCCGGTGATCCAGCAGGACATGGAAGCCGGGCTGGCGATATTTTCAGATAATGCGTTCGACATGGTACTGTGTCTGTCGGCATTGCAGATGATGAAAAATGTCGAGGATATCCTGCGCGATATCGCACGCGTCGGACGCGAGGCAATCGTGTCTTTCCCGAACTTCGCGTACTGGCCGCACCGGCTCTCATTGCTGCGCGGCCGCATGCCGGTATCGAAGAGCCTGCCGTATGAATGGTATGACACGCCTAACTTGCGTTGCGCAACCATCAGGGATTTTGAGGAACTCGCCAACCAGGTCGGACTCGAAGTGCTCGAATGCGTGGCGCTCGATGAAGGCAGGCCGGTCCGGTTCTTGCCGAACTGGCGCGGGAGTCTGGCGGTATTCCGACTGAAGAAGAAATAATTGCCATTCCCTGCTCCGCCCTTTGCGGGAATGAAACACCAATGTCCACATCCCCTAAAGTAACCTGGCACAGTTATCTGAATCGCCGCATGCTGATCTGCGTGTTCATCGGTTTCAGCTCCGGCCTGCCGCTGTTCATTCTGTTAAGCCTGTTGCAGGCATGGCTTGCCAAGTCCGGCCTGAATGTCAAGGCGCTCGGCCTGTTCGCGCTGGTAATGTTCCCGTACACCTGGAAATTCCTGTGGGCGCCGCTGATGGACCGTTTCAGCTTCGGCCCGCTGGGGCGCCGGCGCGGCTGGATGGCGCTGACGCAGGTCGCGCTGTTTTTCACGATCGGTATGATGGGCACGTTCGATCCGCACATCGATGTGCCGATGATTGCCTTCCTGGCATCGCTGGTTGCCTTCCTGTCGGCCAGCCAGGATATCGCGCTCGATGCGTATCGGCGCGAGATTCTGCCGGACAATGAGCAGGGGCTGGGCAGCGCGGTATTCGTGAATGCGTACAAGGTGGCCGGCATGGTGCCGGGCGCATTGTCGCTGATCCTGGCGGACCGCATGCCATGGCAGGCGGTATTCTGGATCACCGCCGCCTTCATGCTGCCGGGCCTGGCCTGCACGTTGCTGGTCCAGGAGCCGAAGGTATACGGAGCGCCGCCGAAAACCCTGCGCGAGGCAGTGGTGTTGCCGTTTCGTGAATTTCTCGCGCGCGACGGTTGGGCCGGCGCATTGTCGGTACTTGGCTTCATCTTCCTGTACAAGCTCGGCGACAGCATGGCGACCGCGCTGGCCACCAAGTTCTATCTCGATCTCGGCTTTTCGATGACACAGATCGGCGCGGTTGCAAAGGCCACCGGTTTCTGGGCCAGCATCGTCGGCGGCATCATCGGCGGCGTGTGGATGGTGCAGCTCGGCATCAATCGGGGGCTGTGGATATTCGGCGTGGTGCAGGCAGTGGCGATCCTGGGGTTTGCATGGCTGGCGCAAGCCGGCGCCAATACGCTAGTGCTGGCGGCGGTGATCGGCTTCGAGGCGTTCGGCGTCGGCCTCGGGACCGCTGCTTTCGTCGCCTATATCGCCAGAACCACCGATCCGCGCTACACCGCGACGCAATTTGCGCTGTTTACCAGCCTGGCTGCGGTGCCGCGTACCTTCATCAATTCTTCGGTCGGATTCATCGTCGCCGAGACCGGATGGTTCCTGTTTTTCCTCCTGTGCTTCGTACTGGCGCTGCCCGGCATGCTGATGCTGCCTAAAATAGCGCCGTGGAACGAGCAGAAAGAATAGCGATTCATGCGGCGAATCCTGATGACGATTCTGGTGGCGAACGCCCTGGCGCTGGGCCCATCCGGCGCCATCGCGAAGGAGGATGCGCAACCGGGGGCGGACGGCGTCAAGGTCGGCAAGATGTCGAGCTTGCGCAATCTGGTGCCGGAAACGCAACTTGAGGCGCAGGCGCTGCAGCAATACACCGGCATGAAAACGCAGGCGCAGCAGCAGGGGGCGCTCGGTTCCGACCATCATCCGCAAGTCGTGCGGCTGCGTGCGATTGCCGGCAGGCTGATACCGTACGCGCAGCGCTGGAATGCGCATGCCGCGCAATGGCAATGGGAGGTCAACCTGATCGGTTCAAAGCAGATCAACGCGTTCTGCATGCCGGGCGGGAAGATCGCCTTTTTTTCCGGCATTCTCGATACCCTGAAACTGACCGATGATGAAATCGCGATCGTGATGGGCCATGAAATGGCGCATGCATTGCGCGAACACGGGCGCGAACGTGCCGCCAAATCGGCGCTGACCAGCATGGGCGCCAAGGTTGCCGGCATCGGGCTATCTGCGCTGCTGGGTATCGATTCGCATCTGACCAGCGCCGCCGCCGGCGGTGTCGCCAATCTGACCTTGCTGAAATTCTCGCGCGAAGACGAAACCGAGGCCGATCTGGTCGGTCTCGATATCGCGGCCCGCGCCGGCTACGATCCGCGCGCCGGCATCGCGTTGTGGCAAAAGATGGCGATCGTGGACAAGGGCGCGCCGCCACAGTGGCTATCGACCCATCCGGGCGGGCAGAACCGGATTGCGGAAATACGCAGGCATCTACCCGAAGTGATGCCGTTGTATGCGCGCAGCAAAGGCAGGAGCCCCGGCGCACTGCCGCCTTATCAAGGCAACGTGAAACAAATCGCGCCGATTGAATGATCCGCCCTTGCTGCCTGGCTGGCTACGCGTGACGGAGCGAGCTGACCCGGTTGCGTCTTGCCATATCGTAGCCTGGTGTGGCGGCAGCGGCTTGCGCTGCCAGGCCCGGCAGGCATTATTCGGTTGCTAACGTTCGATCAGATTCGCATCAGGCTATATTCCTTGCCGCCTGGCCATCGGCATCATCCCTTTTTTCAGCAAGCGATATATCAGCCTGATGAACAGCAGCGCCAGCAAGGCTTCGACCAATGTCAGGATGAACGCCACAAATGCATTCCAGCGCATGGCGCGCGCATGGAATTTGGCAATGACGCGATCATGCGTGATTTCAATGCTGTCATAAAACGTCGGCACCACCAGCAGGGTCAGGATGGTAGACGTAATCGTACCGCCGATGATGGCAATGGCTAGCGGCCGGTAAAATTCGCCGCCTTCACCCAAGCCGATGGCAACTGGCAACATGCCGGCGATCAGCGCAAAGGTCGTCATCAGAATAGGTCGCAAGCGCATGCGGCCGGCATGCATCAGGGATTCTTCCCGGCCGAAGCCTTTCGCTTCGTGCTTGCGCGCGCAATCGAGCAGCAGAATGGCATTTTTGGCCACCAGGCCCATCAGCATGATGATGCCGATAAAGCTCATCAGATTGAGGGTGCCTTTGGTAAGCAACAGGCTGATGACCACGCCGATCAGGGACAGCGGCAGGGACAGCATGACGCTCAGGGGGGCGGTGAATGATCCGAATTGCATGACCAGGATCAGGTACATGAGACCGATGCCCATGACCAGTGCAATACCCATTTCAGTAAAGACTTCCTTCTGGTCGCGCGCCGCGCCGCCCAGCTCGATGCCATAGCCCGGCGGAAAATCGATCGCCTTGGCGATTTTCATCGCATCGGCCGTGACTTCTCCGGGTGATCGGCCCTGCACGTTGGCCGATACGGCAATCATGCGCTTGCCATCCATGTGCTGGATTTGCGCCGGCCCCTTGCCCATGGTAATGACGGCGATCTGGTCGAGCGGCACCATCATGTTGCTGCCGCTGACCGCAATCGGCAAGCGCTCGATATTTTCCGCCTGGACGCGGTCGTCCGGATGCAGGCGCACGGCAACATCGCGCGATTCGCCGGTCGGATCGATCCAGTCGCCGACTTCGACGCCGGCGAAAGCGACGCGCAAGGCTTGCGCCGCATCGTTGACGGAAATGCCAAGCGCGTTGGCGAGTCCGCGGTTGAGTTCGATCTTGAGCTCGTCTTTCGGGCTTTGTTCCGATAACCCGATATCGACCGCGCCCTTGACCTGGCTCATCCTGTCCATGAAATCATTGGTAATCGCCATCAGGCGGCGCGAATCGGGGCCGTAAAACTGGATTTGCACCGGCTTGCGTGCGCCGTTGTTCAAGTCGTCCAGCACCACGTATTCGGCGCCGACCAGGCGCGCCATGAGCTGGCGCAGTTCGACAGCGATGTCAACCGCGGAACGCTTGCGTTTCGTGCTTTTGCCGATATCGACATACACGCGGCCGCCGCCGGCCTTGACGGTGCTGTTGGTGGCAATCGTTTCCGGCAGGGTGCGCGCCAGTTCCGCGGCTTTTTCGACTTTCAGCCGCGCATATTCCAGGCTGGCCGAAGATGGCGTGCGCACGTCGATGGCAATGGTGCCGCTATCCGAGGTTGGCAAAAAACTCGATCCGCCCAGGGTGGCGTGCAGCGCCAGCGCGCCCACGAAGCTCAAACCGGCAATCAGCGCCATCCAGCGCCGATGATGCAGCGCCCATGCAATGACGCGTCCGTAACGGCCGGCCTGATGGTCGAACCAGGCGTTGAACTTTGACAGCCGCAGGCTCAAGCCGCGTTTGGGCGCATGATGATGCCCGACCGGGTCGCCCCAGTAGGCGGACAGCATCGGATCCAGCGTGAAGGAAATGAACAGGCTCACCAGCACCGAACTGGCCACTGTCAGCGCGAACGGCCGAAACCATTCGCCCGACACGCCCGGCATGAAGGCGACCGGGATGAATACCGCAATGATCGAAAATGTGGTGGCCGCCACCGCCAGGCCGATTTCCCGGGTACCGAGGCTGGCGGCGGTGCGCCGGTCGGCGCCCATTTCCATATGGCGCACGATATTTTCGCGCACCACGATGGCATCGTCGATCAGTACGCCGATCGCCAGCGAGAGCCCAAGCAGCGTCATGAAATTGAGCGTGAAGCCGCACAGCCAGACGGCGATGAAGGCGGCAACCACGGAGGTCGGCAAGCTGAGCGCGGTAATCAGGGTCGAGCGCCATGAGTTCAGGAACACATAGACCACCAGGATCGTCAGGACCGCGCCGAACATCAGCGACTCGATGACATTGTTGAGACTGTTCTGGGCATCTTCGCCGCCATCCTGGGTGATTTCGAGCGAACTGCCCTTCGGCAGCGTCTTGTTGAGTTCGGCCACCAGGGCACGAATCTTGTTGGCGACCGTCACGGTGCTGGCTTCGCGCGCGCGGGTAATCGAAATTCCGACATTTGGGTGGCCGTTGCGCAAGCTGAAGCTGTCCAATTCCGCAAAGCCGTCGGCGATACTGGCAACCTGGCCCAGGCGCACCACTTCATTACCCTGGCGCCGGATCACGATCTGCTCAAATTCGGATGGTGATTCGATCCGGCCCACCAGGCGGATGCTTTGCTCTTCCAGCTCGCCCCGGATTTTGCCCACCGGCGCGGTAGCGTTCTGATTGCGCAATGCGCTGACAACCTCCGCCACCGAAACGTTGTACTCGCGCAGCTTTTCGGCGCGCAGCAAGACGCTCAGTTCGCGTTTCAGCGCGCCGCCAACCTGGACTACTGCGACACCGTCGATACCTCGGAATTTATCCGACAACTCATCTTCCGCCAGGCGCGATATTTCGGCGTGGGTTTGCGTAGTGGAAGACAACGCCAGTTGCATGATCGGCTGTTCGGACGGATCGACACGCTCCAGGATCGGCTCGCGCATTTCAGCCGGCAGCTTGTAGCGCACGGATGCGATTGCATTGCGTATTTCATCCGAGGCCTGGATCATGTTCTTGTTGAAATTGAAAATGATCACGATGCTGGCGTTGCCTTCATTCGCGGTAGAGCGCAACTGATAGACGCCGGAAATGCTCTGCAGGGATTTTTCGATGCGATTGATGATTTCCCGCTCCACCGTTTCGGGAGATGCGCCAGGATAGGGCACGCTGACGACCAGCACGGGCTGCTGGACGTCGGGAATCTGGTTGACGCGCAGCTTTTTCAGAGCGAGCAGGCCCAGGCACATCAGGGCAATGATGATGACCACTGTTGACATCGGGCGCTTGATGCTGAAGTCGGAAAGGAACATGGCTTATTTCCCCGATGCAGCGGCCCCAGCCGCTTTGCTTGCAGTCATCGATACAGGCGTAATGGCAGCCGGTGCGGCCGCGGTGTCGATTTTCTGCCCATTTTTCAGCGTGGATACCGGATTGCGAAGCACTCGGTCGCCATCAGCCAGCCCGCTCCGCACCACGTAGTCGCCGCGGCGCGAATCACGTTCGCCGATGAGCAGCTCGATCTTGTGCAGCGCATCGCCTTTTACGCGCCAGGCATAGGCCTTGTCGCCATTGCGCACCAACGCCGCTTCCGGAATCATCAGGATGCGGCTGCTGCCGGCTTCGATGCGCCCTTCGGCATACAGACCCGACACGCGCGGCTGCGTGCTGTCCGGGAACCCGACCAGCACTTCTACCTGGCGCGTAACGGGATTGGCGGCAGGATCGACGCGCTTGACCGTACCGGTGAATTCCTGCTGGCCGTAGCCGTTCACCCGGAAATGCACCGGCTGCCCGACCTTGACGCTGCTGATACGGTCCGCCGATACGAATCCTTCGAATCGCATGCTGGACGGATCGATGACCTTGAGCAGCTCCTTGCCGATTTGCGCCGTATCACCGGCGGAAACCTTGCGTTCGCTGATCACGCCATCGAACGGCGCCCGCACTTCAGTGCGTTGTAATTGCTGGCGCGCCTGCACCGCCTTGGCCCTGGCTGCAATCAGATCGCTCTGCGCATTGTTGCGGCGGATTTCTGCATCTTCGAGCTGTTGCAGGGACACCATGCCCGAGCCGCGCAAGGTTTTCAGTCGTTCGAATTGCCGCTGCGCCTGGTCATAAGCTTGTGCTCCCGCGCGTGCGGCGGCTTCGGCCGACGTCAGGCTGTCGCGAATCGCGGTATCGTCCAGGCGCACCAGAAGATCTCCCCGTTTGACGCTCTCGCCGTTTTCCTTCAAGGCGTGCAACACTACCGCTGAAATTTCCGCACGCAGGTCGGCGCGCCGTTCGGGTTGCACGGACCCGGTGATGACAGGCCCGGAGGCAAGATCGGTATCATGCACCGTAATCAGATCTTCAGGAGAAATCAGCAGCGGCCGTTCGGCGGTCATGGCCATCTTTTTTTCGGCATTCTCAAGCCCTTGGCCTTTCTTGCCGCAAGCTGAAATGGACAAGACGATGGTTAATGCGAGAAGGATTTTGCGCACCATGGCGTAGTCTCCGGAGAAAATATTGTTATTGGAGCGGCAGCAGTCAGAATCGAGCTACAGCAAGGGCGAGAGTATTGATGAGGCCGTCGCATATTGTCAACTTGCCATTGACGCTGCCAGCCTTCGCTCCGTGCTCAATACAGGCTCCAGTCATAATCCATTGTCAGCGGTGCATGATCGCTGAAACGTTGTTCCTTGTAGATTGCCGCCGCCTTTGCGCAAGCCGCCATGCCGGGCGTGGCGACATGGTAATCGATGCGCCAGCCGACATTTTTGGCCCAGGCCTGGCCGCGATTGCTCCACCAGGTGTATTGTTCGGCGCGTGTCTCGACACGGCGGAACACATCGACCAGGTCAATTTCGCCAAACACGCGCGACAGCCAGGCGCGCTCTTCCGGCAGGAAGCCGGAATTCTTCTGGTTGCTTTTCCAGTTCTTCAGGTCGATTTCCTGATGTGCGATATTCCAGTCGCCGCAAATGACGACTTCGCGCCCGCTTGCAGCCAATTGCGCCAGATGCGGCAGGAATACGTCCATGAAGCGAAATTTCGCCTGCTGCCGTTCTTCGCTCGACGAGCCGGAAGGGCAATATACGGAAATGATGCTGACATTGCCGAAATCGCAGCGCACATAACGGCCTTCTGCGTCGAATTCCGGGCAGCCGAAGCCGGTGATCACCGCATCCGGCTCGGTCCTGCAATAGAGGCCGACACCCGAATACCCTTTTTTCTCCGCATAGTGGAAAAAACCGCGATAGCCGGCCGGCGCAAGCAGTTCCGGGGTCATGTCAGCGGCCTGCGCCTTCAGCTCCTGGACGCATACTGCATCAGCATTCTGACTGGCCATCCACTCGAAAAATCCCTTTCTCGCGGCGGAGCGGATGCCGTTCAAATTGGCGGAAATGATCTTCAGCATGAGGCAACCCGATAATAATGACGTCCGTAGCATAGCGGATTCGCCCATCTTGCGCGCAAGGCACATTCCTTGCGTTTCTACTGATATGGATGGAATCTCGATTTACAATGCAAGGTTTCGGATTCATCCTTGACAAAATTTGTCAATTTTTTATGAAATGAGCTCGTCTTGAACAATTTACGTCAGCAATTCATCGAATTTTCAGTATCCGCCGGTGTGCTCCGTTTCGGCGACTTCGTCACCAAGGCCGGGCGCAATTCTCCCTATTTTTTCAATGCCGGCTTGTTCAACGACGGCGCGTCCCTCGGCCGGCTGGCCGATTTCTATGCCCGCACCCTGCTGGACTCCGGGGTCGAATTCGACATGCTGTTCGGACCGGCCTACAAGGGCATCACCCTGGCCTCGGCTACTGCGGTCGCCCTGGCTGGCAAAGGGCGCAATGCGCCGTTCGCCTTCAACCGCAAGGAGGCGAAGGATCATGGTGAAGGCGGCATCATGATCGGCGCTCCGCTGCGCGGCCGGGTTGTCATCGTCGATGATGTGATTTCGGCTGGCACATCGGTGCGCGAGTCGGTTGACATGATCCGCGCTGCAGGCGCTACGCCGTGCGCAGTCCTGATCGCATTGGACCGCATGGAACGCTCGGGCCAGAATGGCGCGCTGTCAGCGTATTCCGCCGTGCAGGAAGTCAGCCGCAATTACGGCCTGCCGGTAATTTCGATTGCAAACCTGAACGATTTATTCGACTATATCTCCGCCGCAGAAGCGGATGTGCAACTGGCGCAGCACAAGGAGGCTGTCGCTGCGTATCGGCATCGCTACGGCGTAGCGTAAAAGCAGCACTGAAGTGCTTCGAGGGCGCGCAATGAGAACTGTAGCAGGAATATTGCTTTATCTGTTCTGGACAGGGATTCCCTGGCTCGCACATGCACAGATATACGTATGCAAGGATGCTGCGGGGCGTACCATTTCTTCCGATCGGCAAATTGCCGAATGCACAGACCGCGCCATGCGCGAACTCAGCCGCAGCGGCATGTTGAAGCGGGAAATCCCTGCACCTTTGACAGCGGAAGAAAAACGGCAAAAGCAATTACAGGAAGAGAAGGACAGGGCGGCGGCGGCGGCGCTGGAAGACCAGCAAAAAAGCGATCGGGCAATGCTGGCGCGTTATCGCAGCGAGATGGATATCGAGAAGGGACGGCGGCAATTGCTGGACCGGGCGCAGGAGCGGTACAAACGGAGCAAGGATTTGCTTGAAACGGCGGAAATCCAGTTAAGGCAAGTGCAGGCCGACATGGCGAATGCCAAAAAAAACCAGGCAAAGGCAATCGACAACTGGCCTGGCAAGGTTGATGCCGCAACGCAGGATCTTGCGGAAAGAAAGAAAATGGTGGAGGAGGATGAGGCAGAGATTGTGCGAATCAATGAAAGATTCGATCAAACGCTCAGCCGATATCGTGAAATCGCCAAAGTCATGGTAACCAAATAGCAATCGATCCTGGCATGCCCTTGCTTATCGCACCGCCAATTTTTTCCTGTCCCGATTCAGTTCCCGTTCTTCCTTCAACATCTTCGCCTTGATGCGATTACGCTTCAGCGGCGACAGATATTCCACAAATATCTTGCCTTTGAGATGATCCATCTCGTGCTGAATGCACACTGCCAGCAAGCCGTCCGCATCGATTTCGAATGGCTTGCCATTCGCATCGAGTGCACGTGCTTTTACCCGCACATGCCGTTCCACGCCATCGTATATTCCGGGTACTGACAGGCAACCTTCTTCGTACACTTGGCGTTCTTCGCTGGCCCACAGGATTTCGGGATTAATGAAAACCTGTAACTCTGTATGCGTATCGGAGGTATCGATCACGATAACCTGTTCATGCACATCGACTTGGGATGCGGCCAAGCCAACGCCTGGCGCCTCGTACATGGTTTCGGCCATGTCAGCGACCAGCCGCTTCAGGCGGTCATCGAAAACAGTGACCGGCTTGGCCAGCTTGTGCAGACGCGGATCGGGATATTGCAGAATCTTTAATAGAGACATACGGCTTTTGTGCAACATTAATTGAAAATAAGATCGGGGTATTTCTTGCTAGTTCAAGGATTTATGTGCAGAATTTGATTCAAATTGACAAGTTTTTTCACGCATCCATTTTTGCCTTGACAACATCCCGCAGTAGCAGCGCCTGATACATTCAGTCACTGCTCATTTACCGGACAGACCATGAAAAAGTTTAGCATAGCTGCGTGCATCGTTTTTTCTGCGACCGTTCCTGCCGTGCCGGCTGCCTTTGGCGCGATACCCGCGGTCAGTGCAACACGCTGTGAATTCCTGCCGAATGCACCGGATCAGCATACTGTCGTGCGCGGCGACACATTGTGGGGCATCTCCGGCAAGTTTCTGCAGCATCCATGGTGCTGGCCGCAAGTATGGGGCTTGAATCGCGATCAGATCCGCAATCCGCACTGGATTTATCCGGGGCAGATCGTGTATTTCGATCGCGCCGCCGGACGTTTGCGCCTGGGCACGCCAACCGGTGGCGTCAGTGACAACAATGGCATCCCGACCGTTCGCCTGTCGCCGCAAGTGCGCGTCCAGGGATTGGGCAAAGATGCGATCCCGGCCATTCCGTCAAACCTGATCGAACCGTTCCTGTCGCAGCCGCTGATCGTTGAGGAAAACGAACTGAGCGAAACACCGCGCATCATGGCGACCCAGGAAGGCCGTGTCTATCTTGCCAAGAACGATCGCGCCTATGTGCGCGGCGATTTGCGTGGCGGTACCTCGTTTCAGGTATTCCGTCCGGGCCTGCCCCTGAAAGACCCCGAAACGAAACAGGTGATCGGCTATGAAGCCGCCTATCTCGGTACCCTGAAACTGCAGCGCGCGGCGCAAGCGGATAACGAAGCACACAGCTTTACCGTGGTCTCGGCGAAGGAAGAAATGGGCATCGGCGACCGGTTGCTGCCGATGCCTCCCACGCCGATTCTGAATTATGTGCCGCATCCGCCGGAGCAACCGGTCAATGCACGGATTGTTTCCGTCTATGGCGGTGTCACGCAGGCAGGCCAGAACCAGGTGGTCACGATCAATCGCGGCAAGAATGAAGGCATCGATATCGGCACGGTGCTGGAACTGTATCGCTACGGCCAGACGGTTGCCGATCGCACCGATGGCAAAAAGGCGGTCAAACTGCCCGACGTGCGATACGGTACGCTCTTCATTTTCCGCGTCTTCAATCGCCTTTCCTACGGTCTGATCATGGAAGTGGCCGACTCTGTCCAGGTGGGCGACATTGCGAAATCGCCGGAGTAGGCGGCTTGACATTGGTTGCAGAAGACATTGCGGCATGGGTCCGGCTTGAGCAGACGCCTGGCGTCGGGCCGGAGACCGCGCGCAAGCTGCTCGCCGCCTTCGGCTTGCCGGCGAATATCCTGGCCGCCGGCTTTTCGGCGCTCGCCAAGGTGGTATCCGAACGCATTGCTGCTGCGCTGACCGCTCCGCCGTCGGATGCAACAAAGGCAGTGATCGCGAAAACGCTGGCCTGGATGGAGCAGCCCGGCAATCATGTGCTGACACTGGCCGATGCCGCGTATCCGGCATCGCTGCTGGATATCGCCGATCCACCGATCATGCTGTATGCGAAGGGCCGGATCGAACTGCTGACGCGGCCATCGCTCGCCGTTGTGGGGAGCCGCAATGCAACCGCGCAAGGCGTATCCAATGCGGAAAAATTTTCGGAAACGCTCAGCCAGGCTGGCCTGACCATCGTTTCCGGCCTGGCACTCGGCATCGATACCGCCGCGCATTGCGGCGGCCTGCATGGCAGCCGTAATGGCGGCGGCTCGACCATTGCCGTGATCGGGACCGGCGCCGATATTGTCTATCCGGCGCGCAATCGTCTGCTGGCGCATCAAATCGCCGAAGCCGGCTGCATCCTCAGCGAATATCCGCTCGGCATGCCGGCCATTGCCGCCAATTTTCCACGCCGCAACCGAATCATCAGCGGGTTGTCGCGCGGCGTGCTGGTGATTGAAGCCGCCGCGCAATCGGGTTCGCTGATCACGGCGCGCCTGGCGGCGGAACAGGGGCGCGATGTGTTTGCCATTCCCGGTTCCATTCATTCCTCCTTGTCCAAGGGGTGCCATCAATTGATCAAGCAGGGCGCGAAACTGGTGGAGTCGGCGCAGGATATCCTGGAAGAACTTTCCTGTTATCCGGCGATGACGCAGCCAATGGCAAGCGATGAACCGGCCACCGCATCCGGCAATGATGATACGGCTCGCCTATTGGAGGCAATGGGATTTGATCCCGTCACAACCGATGCACTGGCCGCACGTTGTGATCTGGATGCCGCCGCTCTTGCGGCGCAATTGCTGAATCTGGAACTGGATGGCTTGATTGAAATGCTGCCGGGCGGAACCTACCGACGTCTTGCCTAACCGATAAACGGCAACCAACCGCATGGACTGCGTGCCTGCTTCCTGCAGGCAATCCAACATGTCGATATTGACTTTCAGATATCCTGAAATCGCTGTAATTTTCACGTCCGCGTCAACTAACGCTTGTGCTGCCAGACCCTTAACGATAAAGTGGGAGCATGTTCGACGTCCTTGTTTATCTCTACGAAACGTATTACCGTCCAGACGCCTGCCCTGATTCCGAGGCGCTGATGAAGAAGCTATCGGCAATCGGCTTTGAGGAAGAAGAAATTTCCAAAGCGCTCGACTGGCTTACCGATCTGGCGGAAGCGACCAATGAATTCTCGGATAAGTATCCGCAGCAAACCGCTTTTTCCTTTGGCACCCGCATCTACGTAGCGCAGGAAATGAATGCGCTTGGCACGGCGGCAATCGGATTCATCCAGTTTCTTGAATCGGCGAAAGTGATTACGCCGATTCAGCGTGAAATCGTGATCGAGCGCGCGCTCGCCGCCAGCGACGAGCACATCTCGCTTGACAAGCTCAAGGTCATTGTCCTGATGGTATTGTGGAGCCAGGGTAAGGAACCGGATAGCTTGATGTTCGACGAGCTGTTTTTTGATGACGACGACGGCACGCCGCGCCTGTTGCACTGACTGCCTTTCCCCTTTTCTCTTTATCGGCTGCCCGCATCGGGCCTGTCGCATTCAATGCCCATTGTCATTTGCCGCGAGACAACCGGCGCCCCATCGCTTGCGAATTGCGCTGCAACGCGCTTATCATTGGCCGCTTGACGGGCATGGAATTCATTTTCTTCATCCCCATCTGAAGTATTTTCCCTGGCTTGGCAACAGCGGCCATTGCATTTGCGCATGCCTGCTTCGGATAGTCCCGCAGGGAGTCATGAATCAAATTTGCCGGGATTGTGGTATTAATAGGTTGATTGGAGGCTTGCCAACAGGCAAACTCTCTTCCATGCGCAGTACGATGCTGTAGAGTGCGCTTTGCTGCGCCTATTTCGAGACTATATTTATGACCAAAACCCTCATCATTGCAGAAAAGCCTTCTGTCGCGAACGATATCGCGAAGACGCTTGGCGGCTTTACCAGGCACGATGAGTACTTTGAATCCGACCAGTACGTGTTGTCGTCCGCGGTCGGTCATCTGCTCGAAATCGCGGTGCCGGAAGAATATGACGTCAAGCGCGGCAAATGGACGTTTACCCATTTGCCGATGATTCCACCGCACTTTGCGCTAAACCCCATCGCCAAAACGGAATCGCGTTTGAAGGTGTTGAACAAGCTGATCAAACGCAAGGATGTAACCTCCCTGATCAATGCCTGCGATGCGGGCCGCGAAGGCGAACTGATTTTCCGGTTGATTGTGCAGTACGCAAAAGCAAAGCAGCCGATCAAGCGGCTATGGCTGCAATCGATGACGCCCGGCGCGATCCGTGACGGCTTTGCGCGCTTGCGCGATGACCACGACATGCTGCCGCTGGCGGATGCCGCGCGCTGCCGCAGCGAAGCCGACTGGCTGATCGGCATCAATGGCACGCGCGCGATGACCGCCTTCAATTCGAAGGAGGGCGGTTTCTATCTCACCACTGTCGGCCGGGTGCAGACGCCGACTTTGTCGATCGTGGTCGAGCGTGAAGAAAAGATCAAGAGCTTCGTGCCGCGCGACTATTGGGAAGTGCGCGCCGAATTCGTGTGTGCGGCCGGCATCTATGAAGGACGCTGGCTCGATGCCAGACACAAGAAAGACGAGACCGATCCGGAGAAAAGGGCCGAACGGCTGTGGAGCAAGGCCGCCGCCGAATCGATCGTCGCCGCCTGCCGCGGCAAGCAGGGTGTGGTGACGGAAGAATCGAAACCCACCACCCAGATGGCGCCGGCGCTGTTCGACCTGACCAGCCTGCAGCGCGAGGCGAATGCGCGTTTCGGCTTCTCGGCCAAGAACACGCTCGGCCTGGCGCAAGCGCTCTATGAAAAGCACAAGGTATTGACTTATCCACGTACCGATTCGCGCCATTTGCCGGAAGACTACATCGCTACCGTCAAGCAGACGCTGGACACGGTAGCGGAGAACAATAACTATCATCAGTTCGCCAAACAGATCCTGAACAAGAGCTGGGTCAAGCCGAACAAACGGATTTTCGACAACAGCAAGATCAGTGACCACTTTGCGATCATCCCGACCACGCAGGCGCCGAAGAATCTGTCCGAGCCGGAACAGAAACTGTACGATCTGGTGACGCGCCGCTTCATGGCAGTGTTTTTCCCGGCGGCCGAATTCCAGGTCACGACCCGCTATACCGAAGTGTCGGGCCACCAGTTCAAGACCGAAGGCAAGGTCATGACCAATGCCGGCTGGCTGGCGATCTACGGCAAGGAAGCGATCAACGACGACAAGGAAAACGCCGGCATCCTGGTGCCGGTCGCCAAGGGAGAGAAGGTCCAGACCGAAAAAGTCAGTGCCAACGGCCTGGTCACCAAGCCGCCCGCCCGCTATTCGGAAGCGACGTTGCTGTCGGCGATGGAAGGCGCGGGCAAGCTGGTCGACGACGAGGATTTGCGCGAAGCAATGGCCGGCAAGGGCCTCGGTACGCCAGCCACGCGCGCGGCGATCATCGAAGGCTTGCTATATGAAAAGTACCTGCTGCGCGAAGGACGCGAACTGATTCCGACTGCCAAGGCGTTCCAGCTGATGACGCTGTTGCGCGGCCTCGGCGTCGAAGAGCTGACCGCGCCGGAACTGACCGGCGAATGGGAATACAAGCTGGCGCAGATGGAGCGCGGCAAGATCAGCCGCGAGGAATTCATGCGCGAGATCGCGCAGATGACGCAAGTGATCGTCAAGCGCGCCAAGGAATACGACAACGACACGATCCCCGGCGACTATGCGACGCTGAAGACGCCTTGTCCGAATTGCGGCAGCGTGGTCAAGGAAAACTATCGGCGCTTTGCCTGCACCAAGTGCGATTTTTCGATTTCGAAGATTCCCGGCAGCCGCCAGTTCGAAGTGCCTGAAGTCGAGGAACTGCTGGCCCAACGCACGATCGGTCCGCTGCAGGGCTTTCGCTCAAAGATGGGCCGTCCATTCGCCGCGATCCTGAAAATCGTACGCGATGAAGAGCTCAATAATTTCAAGCTCGAATTCGATTTCGGCCAGAATCAGGAGAGCGACGAACACGCGGAGGCAGTCGATTTCAGTGACCAGACGCCGCTCGGACCTTGCCCGAAATGCGGCAGCGGCGTCTATGAGATGGGCTTGGCGTATGTCTGCGAAAATACCGTCGCCAAACCGAAAGCCTGCGATTTCCGCAGCGGGCGCATCATCCTGCAGCAGGAAATCCTGCCGGAGCAAATGCAGAAATTGCTGAATGAGGGCAAGACCGATTTGCTACCCGGCTTCATCTCGCAACGCACGCGCCGGCCGTTCAAGGCATTTCTCGTGAGAGGCAAGGATGGCAAGGTCAGCTTTGAATTCGAAGAGCGCAAGGCAAAGGCGCCGGCCAAGGACAAGGCCGCCGTGAAAGAAGTCGAGGAAGCGCCGGTCAAGGCCGAGAAAACGGTGGCAGCAAAATCGGCTGTGAAGAAAGCGGTCGCCAAAAAAGCCGTTGCCAAAAAAACCGTTGCCAAAAAAGCGGCGCCGCGAAAGGCAGCCTGAACGACGGCCATTCCAGTCGCCCTGGTTGGATGAAAGCAGTAGGGTTCACCCTTGAGACGTTTCTTTGCAGCACGCTGTTCAAAGGAGATGGTTGATGGAAACTTTGCCGCAACTTGGTCCGACCAAGGATGAATGCAATCTTGCGATGCTCTCGCACCTGCTAGGTGTCTTTACCGGCTTCATCGGGGCGCTGATCATCTGGCTGATCAAGAAAGATGAGGTGTCTTTTGCCGCGGAAGAGGCAAGGGAAGCGCTGAATTTTCAGATCACGATTGCCATCGCGATGTTTGCCGCCTGGATGCTGGCATTCCTGCTGATCGGCTTTCTGATCATTCCGGTATTGTTCGTGACGAACTTCATTTTTTGCATTATCGGTGCGGTTTCAGCATCGAAAGGCCGGCCGTACCGCTATCCTTTTACGTTGCGGCTGGTCAAATAGCGCGCTGAAAGGCTTTTCGGACCGGCCCATCCGCATTTTATACACCATGGTGTATTTTAAAATGCCCGCCATTTCATTGCGAAATATATGCCATTTTCAGGCATACTCCCATGTAAAATCGAGGAAATGGGGCGGCTTGAGACGCTGGCTGGCGAGGCAGCCAGCGCCAGCCATGGCGAAGCGCTGCACTCATTTGTCTGCAAAATCCGGTTCGAAGAAGCACCATTTCACTTGTGGCCATTGCTGCTGCAGGCTTTCTTCGACCGCATTGATCGCATCGATCAATCCGATGTCGGAGGGCTGCGACGTCATTTTCGCCTGCACCGCAATCATCAGTTGCTCGCCCCATTGCAGGGTAATCAGATGAATCACGCATTCGACTTCAGGGCGCGCTTCGATATGCGCCTTGATGGCTGCATGCGTTTCGGGCAGCGCCGATTCGCCGGTGATCATGGCCTTTACTTCGCGTATCACCACGGCCGCAACCAGCATCAGCAGGATCCCTACGCCAATCGAGCCGGCCGCATCCCAGACCGGATTGCCGGTTACCGTCGCCATGACGACAGCGGCGAACGCGATCGACAGGCCGAACAATGCGGCGATATCTTCGCCTGCCACGACCATCAACTCCGATTGCCTGGTCTCGCGAAACCATTGGAAGAACGGCTTGCCGTGCGCGATCTTGCGGATTTCACGCATCGCGCCATACAGCGAAAAGGCTTCCAGCAAGACCGATATGCCGAGCACCAGCATGGCGATGAGGGCATTCTTCAGCGGCTCCGGATGACGGAAACGTTCGACGCCTTCCATCACTGAAAATACGCCGCCGAGAAAGAACAGCAGGATCGCCACCATCATGGCCCAGAAATACACAACCCGGCCATAGCCCATCGGATGCGATTCGTCGGCCGGTTTCCCGGCTTCCTTCAGGCCGATCAGCAGAAACACCTGATTCGTGCAGTCTGCCAGGGAATGAATCGCTTCCGCCAGCATGGCGCCGGAGCCGGTATATAGCGCTGCGCCGAACTTTGCCAGTGCAATGCCGCCATTGGCGCCAAGCGCATAAAAAATGGCTTTGGTCGAGCCGTTTACATGAGAAGACATCGATATTCCTGCTTGATGGGAGAAGCGCTTGCGCCGGGGTTTTATCGGGCGACAGGCAAACCCCTTGTCATGCACCAGCGCCCATGAAACAACGATCCTGTCGTCATTGCCGATGATTCGCAATGGCAATGCCTTGGGTCAAGTTTAAAACACTTTGTGGAACTTTTGGCAAGTAACCGTTTCTACTTAATCGCAACATGCACGGTAGTGGCACAAGTAGCGACTTGCGCTGGCTTATTGTTTTTTAAGGAGAATTTAATGTCTATTATGTCTAAATGGATCGCCCTTTTGGCATGCGCTCTTTCCGTTGCCGCATGCAGTTCCACAATGCACGATAAATCATCCGGCTATGGCAGCTCCGGTAGCGATGCAGCAAGTAGCAATTTACCCAGAAAAGGCGAAGCCGGCACTCCTGGTAGCACCGCTCCCGGCAATCCCGACTCCAGTTCAAGCATGCCGGGCAGTTCCGGCTCCAGCTCGAGTATGCCTGACAGCAGCACTTCAGGCAGTGCTCCCGCCTCCGGAACCTCAAGCAACCCGGATACTTCAGGCACTACTTCCGGCGGAACATCCAAGTAATATCAATCGGATTGGAAGGCTTCGAGCGCAAGCAATGCGCTCTTGCGCTCGATGCCTCCGGCATATCCCGTCAATCGTCCTGATGTGCCAATCACGCGATGGCATGGAATGACAATCGAGATGGGATTGCGGCCGATGGCCGCGCCTACCGCCCGCACAGCACCTGGCTTTCCTATCCGTTTTGCCTGTTCCGCATAACTAACCGTCTGTCCGAATGGAATCTCCATCAGCGCATGCCATACCCTGCGCTGGAATTCGGTTCCCTGCATATCCAGCGGCAGATTGAATGCAATCCGCTTGCCGGCGAAGTATTCGTCAAGCTGGCGTGCCGCTTCCTGCAACGGCGCAAGATTGATTGCCGGCTGCCATCCTGCGCTTCCCTTGAAATGCCGGTGTTCTTCAAAATAGATTCCGCTTAACCCTTCTTCGCTTGCCGCCAGCAACAGCCGGCCAAGCGGGCTTTCGTACTGTGTGAAATGCATCATGATCTCATCCCGGTGAATGCCACAACAATAGTGCCGCATAGCCACGCCATGGTGACCATGCGGCGGCGCGCAATGCAAGCTGCTTTTCGGTGAGCCGCGTCAGGTCCGGATGATCGCGTGCGGCGGCTTTTTGCAAGCCGAGATCGCCGGCCGGAAATGCATCCGGAAAGCGCAGTGCCCGCAAGGCGATATAGTGCGCCGTCCAATCGCCGATGCCGGCCACCGTCTTGAGTTGTGCCACTGCATCCTCCAGCGCAGCGCCCGGCTTGATCTCCAGGCCGCCATGCGCTGCAAAACGCGCCAGATTGCCAATCGTTGCGGCACGCGTCTTGGGCAGGCCGATCTGTGCGATATCTGCGATATCCGCATCCGCCAATGCCTGTGCAGAAGGAAAATGATGCGTCACTGCGGCAAACGGCGTGGCAGCAGCGTCGCCAAAACGTGCCGTCAATCGGCCCGACAGGGTAGTCGCCCCCGCTACGCTGACCTGTTGCCCCAGCACCGCGCGCACCGCCAGTTCAAAGGCATCGAATGCGCCGGGTACGCGCAGGCCGGGCATGCGTTCCGCCAGGGGCGTCAGCAAGGCGTCCTGCATCAGATGCGCGTGGATCATTGCGGGATTGGCATCCAGGTCGAATTGATTGCGTGCGCGCGACAACAGCGGCATCAGTACCGGCGCAAGCGACGGTGCAAGCGCGATCTGGATTTGTCGTTTCGACGCAAGATGCACAGCGCGCAGCCATCCCTGCGTAGCGCCGATGCGCACGCTGCGGCAATACGCTGCGGCATTGCCTTCGCCGTCAATTGCTTCCACCCCTGGTATGGCGCGGCCTGCAAAATAACCCAGCATCTCCGCCCAGGCAAATGGCGGGCGATAAGCCAGCCGTAATGTGATGGCGTCCGTATCGTCCTGTTCCCCGAGCGTTGCGCGCCGGAGGGCGGTCGGTGCCATGCCGTAACGCGCGGCAAACAGCGTGTTGAAACGGCGCACGCTGCCGAACCCGGCGGCAAAGGCGATATTCACCATCGGCAGGCGCGTTTCCTGCAGCAATTTTTTAGCCAGCAGCAGGCGCTGGGTTTGCGCCAGTTCGATGGGCGCCACGCCGAAATGCTGCAATAGCACGCGTCGCAGCTGGCGCGACGACAAGCCGACTTCGTTCGCCAACTGCTCGATGTCGCCGTCATTCAGTGCGCCGGCGACAATCCGTTGCCACACCGCATACGCAAGATTCTGCTGCAGCGCGTAGGGCGCAAGCTCCGGACGACAACGCAGGCATGGACGAAATCCTGCCCTCTCGGCGGCAGCCGCCGTGGTGAAGAATTCGCAGGAGGATTCGCGCGGTGTCTTTACCGTGCAGACGGGGCGGCAATAAATGCCGGTCGTTTTTACGCCGGTAAAAAATACGCCATCAAAGCGCGTGTCCCTGGCCGCCAGTGCGCGGTAGCATTGCGCGCGATCAGGAGTCTGGCGCGTCATCCGATCCGGGTGCAAGGTATTTTCCATGGATGATTTATACGCCCTGCCACATTCAGCGTCTAGCCATTTTCGGACATGATTGGCGCAGTCGAAAAAGCCGTATCGGGAGGGTGGCGCCGGTTCCAGGCATCATCATTCAGAACAAATTTACCGTAGTTCTACTACTATCAAAATTGCAATGCCCGGAGTAATCTTTATCAAATTCACCCACAAGAGGAGAAATAATGAGGCAGATCTACCTGTTTGCCGCAGCAGCGGCCCTTTGCTGTGCCGTTACCACCCAGGCGAAGGATATCAAGATTGCGCACGTCTACGACAAAACCGGCCCGCTGGAGGCGTACGCGAAACAAACCCAGATCGGCCTCATGCTGGGTCTGGATTATGCGACCCACGGCACCATGGCAGTCAACGGCAACAAGCTGACCGTGATTGAAAGGGATACGCAAGGCAAGCCGGACGTTGCCAAATCGCAGCTGGCCGCTGCCTATTCGGACGACAAGGCCGACATTGCGGTCGGGCCGACCGGTTCCGGCGTGGCGCTGGCGATGCTGCCGGTAGCGGAAGAGTATAAAAAAATCCTGCTGGTCGAGCCGGCCGTGGCCGATGCGATCACCGGCGACAAGTGGAACCGCTATATTTTCCGTACCGGACGCAATTCATCGCAGGATGCGATTTCCAATGCAGTCGCGCTTGACAAGCCAGGCGTGACGATCGCAACGCTGGCGCAGGATTATGCATTCGGTCGTGATGGCGTCAAGGCATTCAAGGATGCCATGAAGAACGCCAGGATCGTGCATGAGGAATATCTGCCGACCAGTACCACCGACTTCACCGCCGGCGCGCAACGGCTGTTCGATTCGCTGAAGGACAAGCCGGGTCGCAAGATCATCTTCATCATTTGGGCCGGCGCAGGCAACCCGTTCAAGATCGCCGATCTCGATCCGAAGCGCTACGGCATCGAAATCGCCACTGGCGGCAATATCCTGCCCGCCATGGCAGCGTACAAGAACTTTCCCGGCATGGAAGGCGCAACCTACTATTATTTCGGCATACCGAAAAATCCGGTCAACAACTGGCTGGTGACCGAACATTACAAGCGCTACAAATCACCGCCGGACTTCTTTACCGCGGGCGGCATGGCAGCCGGCATCGCGCTGGTCGAGGCGCTCAGGAAAACCGGCGGCGATACCAATACCGAAAAACTGATCTCGACGATGGAAGGCATGCGCTTCGATACGCCGAAGGGCAAGATGATGTTCCGCAAGGAAGACCATCAGGCGCTGCAATCGATGTACCACTTCAAGATCAAGGTTGATCCTGCCTTCCCGTGGGGCGTACCGGAACTGGTACATGAGATCACCTTGGATGAAATGAAGATTCCGGTCCGTAACAAGCGGTAGCATTTTCCACTCCCTCTTCCGCGAGCGGGGCGAAGGCGGGGTTTCGCGGGCTGTGGCCTGCGCCGCCGTAGCCGGCTGGGCTTGCAAGCCCAGCCGTGGGGCGCGAAGCGGGGTTGGGGAGAGGAATACCGTGTCAAGCTGCGAAGGACGACAATGCCCTTGCAACAATCGCACTCCCACGCCGGTTCGCTGGAAACCCGCGGCCTCACCATCCGCTTCGGCGGCCATGTCGCAGTCAATGCGGTATCGTGCGCCTTTCATCCCGGTACGCTGACCGCCATTGTCGGCCCCAACGGCGCCGGCAAGACGACCTACTTCAACCTGATTTCCGGGCAACTGAAAGCCAGCGCTGGCCAGGTGCTGCTGAATGGTCGCGATATCTCCGGCCTGACAGTATCGGCGCGCACGCATGCCGGCCTGGGCCGCGCCTTTCAACTGACCAGCCTGTTCCCGCATCTCCCGGTGCTGGAAAACATCCGTCTCGCGCTGCAGTCGCGCCGCCATCTCGGCCTCGACATGTGGCATGTATGGAATCATCACAAGGCATTGATCGAACGCGCGGAACACGTACTGGAGGCAGTGGCATTGAGTACCAGGCGCGATGTACCTGCATCGGCATTGCCGCATGGCGATCAGCGCAAGCTGGAAGTCGGCATGCTGATGGCACTCGACCCCGATGTGTACATGTTCGACGAACCGACCGCCGGCATGAGCGTCGATGAAGTGCCGGTGATCCTGGACCTGATCCGCTCGCTGAAAACCCGGCGCGACAAGACCATCCTGCTGGTCGAGCACAAGATGGACGTGGTGCGCGAACTGGCTGATCGCATCATCGTCCTGCATAACGGCACGCTGATGGCCGATGGCGAGCCGGAATCGGTAATCGCGTCGCCGGTTGTGCAGCAGGCGTATCTCGGCCTGGCGCCCGTAGAGGAAGCGGCATGAACCAGCCCTTGCTGAAGCTCGAAGGCGTGCATACGCATATCGGCGCCTATCACATCCTGCATGGCGTCGACCTTGAGATCCCGCGCGGGCAACTGACGATGCTGCTCGGGCGTAACGGCGCCGGCAAGACCACGACGCTGCGCACCATCATGGGATTGTGGCACGCATCGCAAGGACGCATCGTGTTCGACGGCAGTGACATTGCGGGCAAGGCGACGCCCGATATCGCGCGGCAAGGGATTGCCTATGTGCCGGAAAACATGGGTATCTTTGCCGACCTGTCAGTCAAGGAAAACATGCTGCTTGCCGCACGCGGCGCGCGCGGTATTGATGATCTCGACCAGCAGCGGCTGGACTGGATCTTCGGGCTGTTTCCGGCAATCAGGAAGTTCTGGCTGCATCCGGCCGGGAAACTGTCCGGCGGGCAAAAGCAGATGCTCGCAGTATCGCGCGCCATCATCGAGCCGCGCAAGCTGCTGCTGATCGATGAACCGAGCAAGGGCCTCGCGCCGGCCATCATCGCCAACATGATTGCCGCGTTCCGCGAACTGAAGCAGACCGACACCACGATCCTGCTGGTCGAGCAGAATTTCAATTTCGCCCGGCAACTGGGCGACACGGTCGCAGTCATGGATGACGGCCGGATCGTGCATCGCGGCTCGATGACGGAACTGGCGGAGAACGATGAATTGCAGGCGCGCCTGCTCGGATTGTCGCTGGCCGCCCATCAATAAGGATCAATCGATGGAAATCGCACGGAAAACGCCTCTATCGCTCGCGCCGGCGGCACGCATCGACTGGCTGCCGCTGATGCTGGCGCCGGCGATGGCGCTGGCTGCCATGCCCTTGATCGGCTCGACGCCGACCTGGATCACGCTGACCGCCGCCGGCCTGGCGATGGGCATGATCATCTTCATCATCGCGTCCGGATTGACGCTGATCTTCGGGCTGATGGATGTCCTCAATTTCGGCCATGGCATATTCATCACGCTCGGCGCCTTCGTGGCAGTCAGTACGCTTGGCGCACTGAGCGTCTGGACCGCGGTCGATAACCTGGCCTTGAATCTCGCTGCGATCGGCATAGCCATGGCGGCGGCGATGCTGGCCGCCGGCGCTGCCGGATGGCTGTTCGAGCGGCTGCTGGTGCGCAAGGTATATGGCCTGCATCTGATGCAGATCCTGATCACGATGGGCGGCATGGTGGTTGGCGAAGAGCTGGTCAAGATGCTGTGGGGACCGCAAATGATTGCACTCGACGTGCCGACGGCATTGCGCGGCGCACTGGTATTCGGCGAGGCGGCGATTGAAAAATACCGGTTGCTGGCGGTAGTGGTCGGGCTGTCGATCTTTGCGGCGATGGTATTGACGCTCAACCGCACCAAGCTCGGCCTGCTGATCCGCGCCGGTGTGCAGGACCGTGAAATGGTGGAAAGCCTCGGCTATCGGGTCAACCGCCTGTTCATCGGCGTATTTGTCGCGGGTTCGGCGCTGGCCGGCCTGGGTGGCGTGATGTGGGGCCTGTACCAGCAGGGCGTCGTACCGCAGATGGGCGCGCGCGTGAATGTGCTGATCTTCATCGTCATCATCATCGGCGGGCTGGGCTCGACCGCCGGCTGCTTCCTCGGTGCGCTACTGGTCGGACTGCTGGCCAACTATACCGGCTTCCTGGCGCCGAAGATCGCGCTGTTTTCCAATATCCTCCTGATGGCAGCCATCCTGTTGTGGCGGCCGCAAGGAGTCTACCCGGTGACCAATCGCTAATGATGACGCGCATTTTCTCGCATGACCTGCCGCGCAGTCGCGTACTAGGCGTGCTGCTGGTGCTGATCGCACTCTGCCTGGCGTTCGCGCCATTCCTGTTTCCTGGCGCAAAGGCATTGAATGTTGCCGCGAAGATCCTGATTTTCATCGTGCTGGTCGGCAGCTATGACTTGCTGCTGGGGTATACCGGCATCGTCTCGTTTGCGCATACGATGTTCTTCGGCATCGGCGCCTACGGCGTCGCGATTGCCAGCACGCGACTTGGCCCTACTTGGAGCAGCCTGCTGATTGGCATGGGCATGGCAATGGCATTATCGCTTGCGCTATCGCTGCTGATCGGCCTGTTCTCGCTACGGGTACGGGCGATTTTCTACGCGATGATCACACTGGCGGTGGCGTCCGCATTCCAGACGCTGGCTTCGCAACTGTCCGGAATCACCGGCGGCGAAGACGGCTTGAGCTTCCGGCTGCCTGAAACGCTGTCACCGGGATTCAGGCTGATGGAAGAGCCGCTCCTCGGCGCATCGCTCGACGGTAAATTCATTACCTACTATCTTGTGCTGGCGTGCGCGTCATTACTGTTCCTGGCGATGTTGCGTATCGTGAATTCTCCCTTCGGACGCGTACTGCAGGCAATTCGTGAAAACGATTTCCGCGCTGAAGCGATCGGTTACCGCACCGTCGTTTTCAGGATATTGTCGAATGTGCTGGCAGCGGCATTCGCCACACTGGCCGGTTGCCTGCTGGCATTGTGGCTGCGCTATAACGGCGCCGATACGTCCTTGTCGTTCGAGATCATGATCGACATCCTGCTGATCGTGGTGATCGGCGGCATGGGAACGATGTACGGCGCGGTTTGCGGCACGACCATTTTCATCCTGGCGCAGAGTTACCTGCAAGACTTGATGGCGTTCGGCGCGAATGCGGCACAGGATTTGCCGTGGCTTTCAATGCTGCTGTCGCCGGATCGCTGGCTGTTGTGGCTTGGCACCCTGTTCGTGCTATCCGTTTATTTTTTTCCGACCGGCATTGTCGGCAAGCTGCGTACATGGAAATAGGAGCGCCCATGCAATCGACCTCGCATTACCTCCAATGCTGCAATCGTGAAATCCACTATACCGAATGGGGTGCGCCGGATGCGCCGCCGCTGCTGATGTGGCACGGATTGGCGCGCACCTGCCGTGATTTCGACGATATCGCCGGCGCATTATCCGATACCTATCGCATCATCGCGCCAGACATGATCGGGCGCGGATTATCCGAATGGAGCGCCGATCCGGACCACGAATACTGCCTCGCGTTCTATGCACGCGTTGCGCAAGCGCTGGCGGACCAGCTAGGGATCCGGCGCATGCGCTGGATCGGTACCTCGATGGGCGGCGCAATCGGCACGCTGGCCGGAGCAACGGTCCTGCGCGGCCGCATCAGCCACCTCGTGCTCAACGACAATGGCCCGGCGCTTGCGGCATCCGCCATCGAGCGGATCCGTACCTACGCCGGCAACCCGGCGCAGTTCGATACGGTAACCGCCTTCGAGAATTACCTGCGCACCATCTATCAGCCCTACGGCTGGCAAAGCGATGCGCAATGGCGCCGCATGGCGGAAACGTCGGTACGCCGCCTGCCAAACGGCCGGATCACCGCGCACTACGATCCGGCCATGGTGCAGCAATTCATCGTGCATCCGCACGATTACGATCTGTGGCAACAGTACGACACGCTCGACATGCCAATCCTTGTGCTGCGCGGTGAACACTCCGACCTGCTGCTGCGGGAAACCGCCGATGCGATGACGCAGCGCGGTCCGCACGCGCAACTGGCAGTGATTCCGGGATGCGGGCATGCGCCGGCCTTGAACGTGCCGGATCAGATTGAGTTGGTAAGGCACTTCCTGGCGGCATGACCCATGTCGGGCATGGCACGGATGCGCACCAGCAGCGACAATGCATTCGGCGTCGCAGCGCCAGTGGCGGTATTGTCGAAGATGCACCAGACGGCATGCCCCGACCGCGCCTGGCGCAGCAGCTTGCCCGCCAGCGCATCCAGATAGGCATCCGGATACGTCGACTCGTACATGACTGGCGATCCGTGCAGGCGGACATACGAGAGGCGGGAGCGCACCGGCGGTACGGCAGGTACGACAATCGGAGGATCGGCGCTCACGCGCGCAATAGCGAATTGTTCCAGCAATGCGGCCGCTTCCTCGCCGAACCATGTCACATGCCGCGGCTCGCATGCGACCGGCACTTGGGTGGCAAGACGCAACTGCCTGAAAAAACCGGCGGCGACGGATGCATCGAATCGCAGGTTCGGCGGCAATTGCACCAGCAGGCAACCGAGCTTTTCGCGCAGGTTGCCGGCCTCGTCGAGAAACTGCGCAAGCAGGTCACCCGCCTGCCGCAGACGCCGATAATGCGTGATGGCGCGCGGGGTCTTGACCGAAAAACGGAAAGTTTCCGGAACGCTATCGCGCCAGCGCGCATACGTGGCGGGGCGATGCGATCGATAAAAGGTTGTATTGATTTCGACGGCGGAAAAAATTTCAGCGTAGCGTTCAAGATGGCTGCCGCCATCGGGGAAATGATGCTTCTCCGCAATCGGCACGCTCCACCCGGCGCAGCCGATATGAATGTGCCCGATTTCGCTGTTACCGGAAGAATATTGACCCATGCGCACTGCTCCTTGCGTCTCATTTCCAGCTATCTTCGATTGCTGTTATCTACTGATTTCCATTTTCGGGCCTAGTTCGCATTTATTGGTGACGCCTACCGAGTCCGGCCACTCCAACAGAAGACGTTGGCCTGTCGGCCGTTTGGAGTCGCACCTGGTCATCGTTGCTTGTGCCAGGCTTTCTACACTGTTTCCAGCCGCTTTTTACACTTGTCCAATCAGGATGCACTTATCACGGCGGCCAGTCTAAATCCAAGTACAGTTTGGAACGGAAAACTTGCTCTGGAAGAGGGATAAAAGAACATGTGCCAATGCGTACCAGTGGCTTTGGCAGGCCACATGATGTGCGGCTTTGCGCTACACTCGATTTCCGTTTACTGAATTGCCACATCACCATGTTTACAGCCACCCGACCGCCTTCACTGAAAACCGTCCTGCTCGCCAGCAGTCTGATACTGACCCTGGCAATGGGCGTGCGCCACGGCTTCGGATTCTGGCTACAGCCGATTTCGCAGGCGCACGGCTGGACGCGCGAAACCTATTCGCTGGCAATGGCCTTGCAAAACCTGATGTGGGGCGTATTCGGACCGTTCGCCGGCATGGCGGCCGACCGCTTCGGCGCGGCGCGGGTGGTGATCGTAGGCGCGCTGCTGTACATGGCTGGCCTGCTATGGATGGCCAGCATCGATCAACCGACGCTGTTCGTGCTCGGCTCCGGTATGCTGCTCGGCGCGGCCTTGTCCTGCACCGCATTCGGCGCACTGAGCGGCATCATCGGCCGCACCGTGTCGGTCGAGCGGCGCTCGTGGGCCTTCGGCCTGTCGTCCGCCGCCAGCTCACTCGGCCAGTTTGTGATGATGCCGGTGGAGCAGCAAATGATTTCGCTGACCGGATGGCAAAACGCATTCTACCTGCTTGCCGCGCTGGTGCTGCTGGTCATGATCCCGATGGCATTCAGGCTGCGCGAACCGCCCTTGCAGCAGGCCGGCACCCATGAGCAGAGCATCCGCGAGGCGACGCGCGAGGCATTCTCTCATCGTCCATTCCAGCTGCTGGTCGCCGGCTATTTCGTCTGCGGCTTTCAGGTTGTGTTCATCGGCGTGCATATGCCGGCCTACCTGAAGGACAAGGGCATCATGGACCCCAATGTCGCGGTGATAGCGCTGGCATTGATCGGCCTGTTCAATATTTTCGGCTCCTATTATTTCGGCAAGCTGGGCGGCATCCTGCCGAAGCGTTACCTGCTGTCGTCGATCTACCTCAGCCGCTCGATTGCCATCGCCCTGTTCCTGCTGGCACCCCTGTCAGCGTGGTCGGTGTATGTATTCTCTTGCGCGATGGGCCTGCTATGGCTGTCCACCGTGCCATTGACCAATGGCGTGATTGCGGGAATTTTCGGCGTGAAGCATTTGTCGATGCTGTCCGGCTTCGTGTTTTTCTCGCACCAGGTCGGCAGCTTCCTCGGCGTATGGCTGGGTGGCTACCTCTACACCATGCAAGGCAATTACAACACGGTATGGATGATCACCATCGCGCTCGGCGGGTTTGCCGCACTGATCAATCTACCAGTCAACGAAAACGCGATAGCGCGGGCGCGGCCCGTGATGGCCTGATCATGTCTCCGCTCATCAAGCGCATCCTGCTCCGCATCGCCCTGTTTGTGGTGCTGGCGCTTGCGTTCATGGCGTATCTGCAGCCTTCCTTCATTGTGGATCTGGCCAACCGTTTTGTTCTGTGCACATGAAAAAGAGGTAGGGGGGGCTGGGGTATCCTTGAAAAGATGCTGGGCAGTGCAGACGCGGCCTGCGCACCTACATAATAAGAAGTACGCCCGGATTCCCTTCATAGACTGACTATCCGGTTCAACCGGAAAAGTGCGACGCATTATTGGCGTCGGACTTCTCTAACTCGAAAATGGCCGTGAGTTCAATTTTCTATGCTGAAATCAGCATAAAGCAGATGCCGAAGAGACAGCCTGATCAAAGAACGATGCATAAAAAATAACACTATGATGAATTTTTAGTATTAAACTTTAAGCATAAATCACAGATGCGGATATTGCCGATTTGATCGAATTGCCATCCATGGAAATGGGCTAGCCGGAGAGGCATCGCGGGATTGACATGCGAAGCGCTGAAAAAGATGAAGGCCGCATATAGCGGCCTTCCATTTGGTGCATCTTTCAGCTTGTTAGCGTCCAGAGCGCATATCCCAGTCAAATAAGTATCCGTACTGTATCCGTGATGAAAATAAAAATCAATAGGCCAAAAAATTTATCAGGGAGACTGCATGTTATCCAAAATGTCTTATCGACTGGCGCTGGATCTGGGTTCGACTTCGCTTGGATGGGCCATGATTCGACTGAATGCCAATAATGCGCCGTGCGCTGTTATCAAGGCTGGAGTTCGCATTTTTTCTGACGGCCGCAATCCTAAGGACGGTTCTTCATTGGCCGTCACGCGCCGCGATGCGCGTTCGATGCGTCGTCGGCGCGATCGTCTCCTGAAGCGAAAGACGCGCATGATCCGTACTCTGGTAGAGCACGGATTTTTTTCTTCCAACCATACTGAACGGAAGGCATTGGAAACACTTGACCCCTATGAATTGCGCGCCAGGGGACTGGACAAAGCCTTGACTTCCGCCGAATTCGGGCGTGCACTATTCCATATCAACCAACGTCGCGGATTTAGAAGTAACCGCAAGGCGGACAAGAAGGATAACGACAGTGGCGCTTTGAAATCCGCCATCAAGAAACTACGAGAAACACTATCTGAAAACAACTGTCGCACGGTAGGGGAGTGGCTGCATCAGCGTAAGTCTGCAGGACAAACAGTGCGCGCCCGATATCGCGAAAACAGAGTTATTAAGGACGACGGCAAAAGCAGGATCGACAAGAGCTACGACTTGTATATCGACCGCGCGATGGTTGAAGCGGAATTCGATGCGTTATGGGAAATGCAGCGTTCCTTCAATCCAGCGCAGTTCAGTGAGGTTGCTCGTGCAGATTTGAAGGATGTGTTGCTGCACCAGCGCCTACTCAAGCCGGTAAAGCCGGGGCGCTGCACACTTCTGCCCAACGAAGAACGTGCACCGCTTGCCCTGCCAAGTACACAACGCTTTCGCATATATCAGGAGCTTAATAACCTGCGCATCCTGCGTGAAGGATTGCGTGAAGAATCGCTCTCGCTGGAGCAGCGTGATGCGCTCGCGGCGGAGTTGGAACAAAATGGCAAGCGTAGTTTTGTTCAGATCAAAAAACTGCTCGGTTTGAGCGGCGTCGTGCAATTCAATTTTGAAGATCCCAAGCGGCAAGAGCTCAAGGGCAATGCCACCAGTGCGGCATTGAGCAGGCCGGAGCATTTCGGCAATGTTTGGTTCGAATTGGATGAAGCCATGCAGGATGAAATTGTGCTGCAACTGGTCAAGGAAGAAAACGAAGCCAGGCTGATCCGCTGGCTGCAGGAGAAAACCGGCGTGGACGAACAGCGCGCTGAAACGATCGCCAATGCCGGCCTTGCCGAGGGATATGGCAGTCTGAGCATGAAGGCATTGGTGCGCATTCTGCCGGAACTGCAGCGTGATGTGGTGGCTTATGACAAAGCCGTGCTGGCGGCGGGCTTCGAGCACCATAGCCATATCAGCCCTTCAGCAACAGGCGAAATCATGGAGGAATTGCCTTACTACGGATTGCCGCTGCAACGGCATGTCGGCTTTGGCACTGGCAATCCGGAAGACAGCGAGGAAAAGCGCCACGGCAGAATTGCCAACCCTACGGTGCATATCGGACTGAACCAGGTGCGTACGGTGGTCAATGCGCTGATCAGACGCTACGGCCATCCGAGCGAAGTCATCGTCGAAGTGGCGCGCGAACTGAAGCAGAGCAAGGAGCGGCGCGACGAGGAAAACAAGCGGCAGGCCGAGAACCAGAAGCGTAATGCCCGTCTGCGCGCGGATATTGCAAACGTCCTGCAATTCAGCGAGGTGCAAGTCAAAGCTGCCGACCTGCAAAAAATGATCTTGTGGGAAGAGCTAAGCTATAACATTGCCGACCGGCGCTGCCCGTATTCTGGTATTCAGATCAGTGCCCAAATGCTGTTTTCCGATGAAGTGGAAATCGAACACATACTCCCTTTTTCCAGGACACTGGATGACAGCCTGAACAACAAAACGGTATCCATGCGCCTCGCCAATCGTGTCAAGGGCAATTTGACACCATGGGAAGCATTCGGCAGGCAAGCCGTGACGGGTTTTGACTACGCATCCATTCTGCAACGCGCTGAACAAATGCCGAAAGCGAAGCGCTATCGATTTGGCGAGGAGGGTTATCAACGCTGGCTGAAAGAAGATAATAATTTTCTGGCGCGGGCACTGAACGATACGCGCTATCTCAGCAAGGTCGCACGCGAATATCTCAGCTTGATTTGCCCGGGTAATACCCGCGTGATTCCCGGTCAGATGACCGCACTGTTGCGGGCCAAGTTCGGCCTCAACGACGTACTTGGCATCGATGGCAAGAAAAATCGTAATGACCATCGTCACCATGCCGTAGATGCCTGCGTGGTCGGCGTAACCGATCAATCCTTGTTGCAGCGCTTTGCCGAAGCCAATGCCAGCGCGCGTGAACAGCAATTGAACAGACTGGTGGAAGCCATGCCTGACCCTTGGTCGGACTACCGCGAGCATGTCAAGCGAGCAGTCAAGCATATCTGGATAAGCCATAAGCCTGATCATAGCCATGAAGGCGCAATGCATAACGATACGGCTTATGGTTTGCGCAGTAACGGCAAGGTTGCAGTCAGAAAAATGGTGGATGGCCAGCGCCAGCGCGTCGAAGAGAATCTAAAGGTAATTCCATTCTCCAACGCCAAGGCGGCGCATTCTACCAATCTACCGTGGCATGGCAGCACACACGGTAACTGGGATAGCGCTTATAAAGGCTACAAGGGCGACAGCAATTACTGCATCGAGATCGTGCGCAACGACAAGGGAAAATGGGAAGGTGAAGTGATTTCGACCTACGATGCGTATCAAATCGCTCGGAAGCAGGGTGCGTCACAATTAAGGCAACGTAGCCTTAGCATAAGCGGCAAGCCTCTCGCGATGAGGCTAATGATCGATGACTGCATCCGCCTTGAAGTGGAGGGTATTGTGCGCACCATGCGCCTGTCTTATATGGCATCAGCAGGTACACTTGCATTTGCCGATCATAACGAAGCCAATGTGGACAAACGCACGCGCACCAAAGAGCTTGCCTATGTATTTAAAACGGCAGGTTCTTTACAAAAATCGCAGGCACGCCGCATCACGATTTCGCCCATCGGCGAAATTCGTGACCCCGGCTCCAAGGGTTAAGCGACATGATCGGCCGCATCGTGGAAGTGGCCGACGACCAGCGGCATCTGTTCATGTATCGCGGATTCCTGGTAGTGAAAGACACCGAAGGCGAGCGCGATGAGCTGGGTCAAATTCCGCTGGACGACATCGCAGCGGTGATTGCCAATGCGCACGGTCTTTCCTATACCAACAATCTGCTGGTAGCGCTGGCAGAGCGCGGTGTGCCTTTCGTGCTATGCGGCGCCAACCATAATGCAGTTGGCATGCTGTTGTCGATTGACGGTAATTACCAGCAGGCCAAGCGCTTCGATGTTCAGATCGATGCCAGCCGGCCGACCAGCAAACGTCTATGGGCGGATATTGTCCGATCCAAGTTGCAACAGCAAGCTGCTGCTCTTGAGGCAGCTGGCGCGCCTTCGGTGCCGTTGTCGTCTCTCGCCGCAAAAGTACGATCAGGTGATCCGGACAACATGGAGGCGCAAGGTGCACGACGCTACTGGGGCTTGTTGTTTGGCGACGATTTCCGGCGCAATCAGGATGCCGACGGCCTCAATGCAATGCTTAATTATGGTTATACCGTGCTGCGCGCCGCTACTGCTCGTGCTGTGGTTGCCGCAGGGCTCCATCCAACGATTGGACTTCATCACAGCAACGAAGGCAATGCGATGCGCCTGGTAGACGATCTGATGGAGCCGTTTCGTCCGGTAATCGACCTGAAGGTCTGGCAGCTACGACGCGAAGGGGAACACCATGTGACCCCAGATACCAAGCGGGCGCTAGTGCGCACGCTGTACGATGATATGCAGACCGCCGCTGGCGCCACGCCGGTAATGGTTTGCGCGCAAAGGCTGTCAACTTCGCTTGCGCAGGTGTTCCTGGGCGAGCGTGACAAGCTCGATCTGCCGCTGCCCGGTCTGCCACTGGCTTTGGCCGCCGCGCTTAACGATGAATAGCGATGCTTTCCGGATATCGGCTCATGTGGATCGTCGTGATGTTTGACTTGCCGGTCGTCGAAAAGGCAGAACGAAAGGCTGCCACAGAATTCCGCAACGCCTTGCTGGACCTGGGATTCGAGATGAGCCAGTTCTCAGTTTACATGCGCTTTTGCACCAGCCAAACTCAGATTGACACCTATTGCAAACGGGTCGAAGATGCTTTGCCGACTGGCGGAAAAGTGAACGTCCTGCAGTTCACTGACAAACAATACGAGCGCATCATCACTTTTCATGGGCAGAAAAAAATGTCTGCAAAAAAGACGCCTGATCAATTCGATTTGTTCTGAAAGCAGTGATTTTCTCAATCTACAAAACGGAAAACCCCCTGATGAATCAGGGGGTTATCGCTTAGCTATTCTGATACCAATCTGCACCTATGACGTTACAGTACTAGCGGTCAAGTCAGCCCAGCGGCGCGAGCACAATGAGCGGATGGCGCCGGGTATTTGCGTAAAAGCGTTCCAGGCATCGCAGCAGGCATCGACTATTTGCGCATA